>CAYTSI010000021.1:13942-20206 GCA_964440465.1 uncultured Spirochaetales bacterium | reverse complement strand
AAATAGGCTATTCTACAAAAAACAGAGGGGGCCGGGATGTCCAGTCCGGATCGTAAGGAATTCGCGGATGAACTCATGCAGAAGCTGTACTGCGGTGAAGGTGAGGACGCGCTGCTCCTTCGTTACCTCGATATTCAAAAGTCGGACAGCGAACAGTTTTTTTCCACATATATGAAACTTCTGTGCGAACTCGATATGGACGAAGAAGAGGCGAGGTATCATTACAAGCAAATCCAGCATCACGAAGCTAAACTCGAACGGGCGGCGGGGAGGATCTTAGGCTTTCGGGTTGCAATGCTCGACTACCTGCTAAATATTAACCCGAAACTGGAATGTCCGAAAATTATCGAGTTTAGCACGTATACCACAATGCTCGCCCAGACCACCCTCGACGGCTTGACGGGCGTTTTTAACCGCCGTTACTTTGACAATCAGCTGTGCATCGAGCTTAACCGTTCCAAACGGTACAATCATACGTTTTCTCTTTTACTTCTCGACATCGACGATTTTAAAAAGATTAATGATACCCACGGCCACACCGTCGGCGACAATGTGCTGGAAGAGTTCGCGGGTATCCTAAAAAATCACCTTCGTTCCGAAGACATTGCCGCGCGGTACGGCGGTGAAGAATTTACCCTGCTTCTCCCTCAGACCGATTTAAAGGGGGCAAAAATTTTCGCGGAACGGCTTTTAGAGGAAGCAAGGGATTTTATCTATACAGACGGCATACGGGTCACCTTTTCAGGGGGGATCGGGAATTATCCGCATCACGGCATTTCGGAAAAAGAGCTCATCGAAACCGCCGACAAGGGACTGTACGAATCAAAATTGCGGGGGAAGAACCGGATTACCGTGCTGCAAGAAGAACGGCGAGACAATACCCGGTATCCGGCTGAAGCGCCGCTGGTATTTTCAGCCCATTCCGACACACCGGACCGCGGCATATTGAAAAATATTTCCCTTACCGGTATAGCGGGAGAAAGCCCCCGGCCGCTTTCCGCCGGCGACATCATCAACCTGCAGTTCACCCATCCGGAAGAACACGAGGAATATGATATTGCGGCCCGGATTATCTGGGCGGAGAAACGGGCCCGGACCGGCAGCCACAGCTTCGGGGCCCAATACAGAAACCAAAACCGAAACAGGCTGTACAAAATCGTTTCCCAGTATATTCCCTCGGACAACACCGACAATTCCGCCCGTCAGCCCCTCCTCTTTGAATGATTTTTTTTCTAAAAACTAACAAAATATTAACACTGCCGGATTACCCTGAACATTAGTTACAATGTATACTCATACGGAAATGACATATCATACCCAGCCGGCGGCCGCTGTTCTTGACGAAAATGAAGCGGCAATACGGGAAATTTTTGTCCGACTTATTAAAAACAAATCGATAACCCCCCATTTTCAGCCGATTTACGACCTCTACACGGGCGATATTTTCGGTTACGAGGTCCTTTCCAGAGGCACCCCCCCTTTCACCAATCCGGAATACATGTTCCGTAAGGCTTCCGAGTGGGACCTGACCTGGGAACTGGAATATACCTGCCGCCTGGCTGCTTTGTGGAAAATTGCAGCTCTTCCCGATGCATTTACGCAAAAATATTTTTTTTTAAATGTCAGTCCGATAATTTTTAACAATTCCAGCTTTTCCCGCGGATTTTCCAGAGACGAATTAAAGCAGATCGGCATCGATTTCCGGAACATTGTTATCGAGATAACCGAATCCTCCAGCGTCGAAGATTATGACGGGTTTGAAAAATTGATCCGACACTACGTTGAACAGGGGTTTCAGGTTGCATTGGACGATTTCGGAGCGGGACACAGCGGACTTATCACACTTGTAGCAATGACCCCCCATTTTTTAAAACTCGACAGGGCAATCATTTCCGATATCCATCTGAACTCATACAAACAGAACCTGGTAAAGGCCATCTCGTCCTTTTCAACCAGCGTTGAAACCAGCATGATAGCAGAGGGAATTGAAAAAATAGAAGAACTGCAGACCGTCTTCCGCCAGGGAGTACGGTTCGGACAGGGTTTCCTTCTGGGGAAACCCCTGCCGTATCCGGCGATAAAATCGGCCGAAACGAAAAAGCTGCTGCATGAGCTTATAGAGGACTACAATCATACCCGGTTCGCGGTTGATATATCCATTTCAAAGCTTGTTTCCCGGCCGACGACGATTGAACGGAACACCATGACCTGCGCGGAATTGGACCGGGATTTTAAACGGAAAAACTCCCTCGACCATGTTGTCATTATTGAATCCGGAAAGCCTATTCAGCTGATAACCCGGCAGGACTTCTATTCTGCAATCGGAGGGCGTTACGGGTACTCTTTTTTTGAAAAACGGGCAATCGAAGGGCTTCCCACTCCCAATATGCTTGCGGTCCGGGAACAAACCGATCTACGGACCCTGGGCAGATTTGCCATGAACCGGAACCACAACGAACTGTACAATCCGGTAGTAATCGTCAATAAACTCGGGGCCTTTGTCGGGACCATAACAATAAAGCAGCTGCTGGCAAAAGCTTTCGATATGGAAATAAAAATCGCCTCTTACTCCAACCCTCTCACCGGACTCCCGGGAAATATGATTATCGGGGTGTGGCTCGAAGAAATCCTTGCAAAGGAGACATTTACCGTCATCTACGGTGATTTAAACCACTTCAAGGAATACAACGACAATTACGGCTTTGCCCGGGGCGACGATATGATCAAGTTTACCGCGAAAATCCTCCAGGAGCACTTCAATCCCATCGGAAACGACATTTATCTCGGACATATCGGCGGCGATGATTTTATCGTTATTACCGAGCAAATAATTCCGGAATATGTAATGGAAAATGTCTGCGTTGAATTCGACAAGGGGAAACTCGATTATTTTTCCTCCGATCACATTTTAAAAGGGTTCTATCTCGCAGTTAACCGGCAGGGGGAAGAAGTAAAGACCCCGCTTGTGTCGCTCAGCTTAGCGGTGGTAACCGAAAAAAACTTTGTGGTGTCCCCGCATCCCGGGAGATTGAGTGAAATAGCCGCGCATTTAAAAAAGAAAATCAAAACCATCAACCGGGACAAGCCGAAGAGCGACTACCTGCAGGAGCGGCGTACGTATGAGTGACGGAATGCCGCTGTTGATTCTTTTGTAAAATTCGGTATTCTCATTGTATGATTGATGTAACTGTTCCGGAAACAATTTTCCGGTTTATCGATACCTACGACCGGTTTATTATCTGCGGCCACCAGGAGCCGGACGGCGACTGCTTAGGTTCCCAGCTGGCATTGGCCAAACTTCTCGAACTTCTCGGCAAAAAGACGCTCCTCATCAGCCCCGGGCCATTCAACAGGCCGGAAACGGAGGTCTTCGAGCCGCTGTTCGCCGCTTCCATTACTGAGGAGTTTCAGCTTGACGGGGCTGCCGTGATTATTACCGACTGTTCGACAATTGAACGTACGGGGGGTTTTCAGGAGATACTGGGACCCTATCCGACGGCGGTCATTGACCACCACAGTTCGGGAGAAAACTTCGGAGATGCCCGGTACATTGTTTCGAAGGCGGCTTCTACCACAATGCTGGTTTATCAGCTTTTCCGGGAAAAAGGTCTGACGCCGGACAAGGAGACCGCGGATTATCTGCTCTTCGGTATTGCCACCGATACCGGCTTTTTCCGGCACGTTGCAGCGGGAACTCCCGAAGTTTTTTCCATTGCGGCCGAACTGGTACAGGCCGGAGCATCGCCGAATGATATTCACCGCCGGATTTTCGGTTCCCGCACGCTGAAATCCCGCCGGCTTCTGGGAACGCTGCTGCACAGGACCGAATCCCGCTACGGCGGAAAGCTGCTGGTGACCTATCAGACGTTGGAGGACCTCGGCACATACGGGAAGTACAACAAGGATTCCGATACCCTGTACATGCTTTTACAGGGTATTGCCGGGGTGGAAGTGGTCGTTTTAATCCGGGAGGAAGACGAAGAAGAATGCTCGGTAGGGCTGCGTTCAAACAATGATGTCGATGTGGGCGTTATCGCCCAGAACAACGGCGGCGGCGGGCACAAAAAGGCCTCGGGATTTACCCGCGGGGGCCGGCGGGCAGTTATTACCGATGATATCATTTCCCAGCTGCGGTTTTTATCCGCCGAACAGCTCCCCGGGACTAACATTTGTAAATAAATGTAAAAAACCTGTCGGACACCCCCTCTCCCGGCCGATATAGAGTTGGCATATTTTTTGCTTTACCTGCATCCGTGGACGACATAACGGAAAAAGTACTGCAGTTTCAAAAGTCGGGGGAAGGTTTTGAGGATTTAGTACAAGTTGTATCGGTCCTTATCTATTCACTTCTCGGAAAACGGTACCGTCTCGATTCCGACGAACGGAGCGACTTCTTCTGCGGCTTTTATCCCCGTATTCCGCTGCTGTTTCACCGGTTTAGCTACCGCGGGAAACCGTTCCAGAATTACCTCTTCGCGACACTGAAGTGGCATATTCGGACATTTATCGCCGAGCGCAGGGCAAAAACCAGGCAGCGGACCTTTTTCGAACAGGAATGTTTCTGGAATTCCCCTTTTTCTCCGGACACCTTTACCGTTCACGAAGATCCGCCGAAACTTACCCCGGCCGCGAAGGAAGTACTCGACATTCAAGGCAACGTGACGATAGGGAACCCGGTACTGCGGAAACGGCTGCTGCTGCTCCTCATGAAAGGGTCTCTGCAGATAGAAAACCACATCATTCAGCGGTTTGCACTTCTAACGGGGTGTAACCCTTCCTGGGTTTTCGGCAGAATACAGCAGCTGAAGGAGGCTGTACTCGAGCGCTCCGGCCGGCTGAACGAGCTGCGCCTGAAGCGGAACAAGTATTTTGTAAAAATCTATACTATCCATATAGAAATTGCCTTTGAGCCGTATCCCTGGAGAAGAGAAAGCCTCTGCCGGGAACTCGAATTTTATAAATCCAGAATGCGGCAGATTCTTCAGGAGATCGGCCGCTGCTCCCAATCTCCGACACACACCGACATTGCCGCCGTTATGGAGCTGCCGAAAGGCTCGGTTGATTCAGGCATTTACTACATCAGTAATTCCTTCGATACCGAACAGTAAATGTTCCGTTTTACTTGTGCTGATAGCTTTTTTTTTATATTCTTTACCATTAATGGAACTCGTTTTAGCAACAAACAACCCGCATAAAAAAGAGGAATTCGATGCAATTCTGTTCCCTCATACCATTTTGCTTCCCCTGGACGCGGGGATAGATTTCTACTTTGAGGAAACCGGAAAAACCTACTTCGAAAACGCCTATGGAAAGGCTTACCATCTTTTCCGGCAGCTGAAGAAGCAGGGCAATAAGCTGCCGGTACTCGCGGACGATTCCGGTCTGTCGGTAAGCGCTTTAAACGGGGCCCCGGGTATCTACAGTTCCCGCTACGGGGCCGATCCGGCGGAACAGGAAAAACTGCCCGCCGATGAACGGAACCGCTGTCTTCTAAGGAATTTAGAGAATATCCGGGACAGGCGCGCCTTTTTCGTTTGTTCCCTTGTTGTTGTTATCTCGGACCATCGGTTTTACTCCGTGCAGGAAACACTGGAAGGTGAAATAACCGAAGCTCCCAGGGGAAGCGGGGGGTTCGGGTATGACCCGGTTTTTTATCTCCCCCGGTACGGGAAAACCGTCGCGGAACTGCCGGAAAAAACAAAAAACAGCCTTTCCCACCGCGGCAGGGCCGGAAAGGTAATGCTGAAAACAATAGAAGGAGCAGACATATGAGTATACAGCCGACACGCGAAAACGCGCTGGAATTATTTACACAGTACAATTCCTCCGAAAGTCTTTTAAAACACGCTTTGGCAGTTGAAGGAGTAATGAGATATATGGCGGAAAAAAACGGTGAGGACCCTGATGTGTGGGGAATTATCGGCCTTATACACGACCTTGACTACGAGCAGTATCCGGACCGGCACTGTACGAAAACGAAGGAAATTCTCGAGGAAAACGACTGGCCCGAGGAATACATCAGGGCGGTTGTAAGCCACGGCTTCGGCATCTGTTCCGACGTCGAACCTGTAACCACACTGGAAAAAACCCTGTTCGCGGTTGATGAATTGACCGGCCTGGTGGCAACCACCGCCCTCGTGCGGCCGTCAAAAAGTGTCCTTGATATAAAAGTAAAATCGGTAATGAAAAAGTGGAAAGATAAAGCTTTTGCCGCGGGTGTGAACCGCGCCGTTATCCTGCAGGGGGCTGAAATGCTCGGTGTCG
>CAYTSI010000021.1:9126-13842 GCA_964440465.1 uncultured Spirochaetales bacterium | reverse complement strand
GCCGCGGGTGTGAACCGCGCCGTTATCCTGCAGGGGGCTGAAATGCTCGGTGTCGAACTAAACGAACTGGTGCAGGACACCATTACGGGAATGCGGAACGTTGCCGGAGACATCGGCTTGAAGGGGAGTTTATAATCAAGTTGATTGATACTCCAGGTAAATAAGACTACAATTGAAAAAAATGGAAGGACTGGAAAAACGGATTTCCGGAGACTGGTTTGACATAAAGAACAGTGCCGAGGACCTTCGGGAATTAGAGGAATACTTTGAATTAACGGCCCCCGATTTCGAGACTGCCGTCCGGGAAATTCGCCTTTCGGTAGAAGAGGGAATTGTCGAGTATAAGAGAAAAATCCTGTTTCCCCTCTTTTCATTCGCGGAATCCCTTAAATACGATTCCCGCGGTTTTGAGGACCTTGTACAGCAGGCGAAAAAGCTGTCCCCCCTCATTTATGTTCTTCTTCTGCAGCGGCTTATTGCCCGCGGCACCGTCCCGTTAAAAAAACAGGAAGTACATATCGATGAAGACAGACAACTGGGGATAAAAGAGATTATCCAGGACGTAAACGACCGGATTCAAATGGACCAGTCGACGGCGATGCATCAGTCGATAAAAAATATTCTTGCCCAGGTAAACCTGTATAAAAAAGAACTTGAAGAAATGAAAAAGATGCTTCCTAATATTCCAAAGGAAAAGACGGAAGCATTTTCGGACAATTTCAAGAAAACCTTCGCGGAAATCAACAAACGGATAGAAGAAAATTACAGTTCCTATCTCCGGGAAGAAATTCAGCAGTACCACGAATCGCTGAATACAAATCCGCTTTCCTACATTGACGTTAAGCCGGCTGGAAAGCTCTTTTTAGAACAGGCGCGGACCGTAGCGAAGCTGCGGTCCACCCTTACCTTCGCCGAATCCGAGGGGTTCCGCACAAGGGCTTTCCTCGTGAGCATTGAAAACGAAAAAGAAGAACTTCTCAGGCCCTTTACTCGGGAAATGCCGGAATATAAAAAACTTACCGAATCGGAAGAGGGCGCCGCCGCGTTGAGTAAGGCCTTCAGCAGCGAAATTGTTCACAATCTGAACAAAGTTGTTAAACGGCTGAAAAAGAGCGAATAATTATTTCATTCCACTTGACCTCGATTACGCAAATCTCCTACACTTTATTTATTTCAAGGAGCCGGAAATGGGAAAAGGGTTTACATTATCCATTCTTCCATGGGCCTACTACGCCCGGTTTGAGCGGGATTCGGTATGGAAGGAGCATTTTACACTGAAACCATACCTGCCGCCGGAAGAAGAGGGCAGACTCACAGAAAAAGACTACAACGAGCTTCTGCGGAAGCGGAATTCATTTCCCGAACTGCCGTTGGTAAACTATACAACCCAGTACGGCATGGGCTGTTTTGAAGGGCTGAAGGCCTTTCCCCAAAAAGACGGCAGGTTACAAGTATTCCGGCCGGACAGAAACGCCGCGCGGATGAAACGGTCCATGGAAGGACTTAAAATGCCGCCGTTTCCGGAAAAATTGTTTGTTTCGGCAGTGCTCGATGTAGTCCGGCGGAACAGAGATTTGGGATTTTCTCCGGCGTATTCCGCGGAATGGGAAAAGGACGACTTTGCCTCGGGACACAGTATCTATATTCGGCCCTTTTCCTATTCGGAACCGGCCATCGGCCTCGGACTGAGCGAACGCCCATGGGTCGTTATTATCGCGACACCGGTAGGTGCCTATTTTAAACCGGGCAACTTTAAAGCGGTAACAACGAATAAGGTACGGGCCTTCCCCGGGGGGACCGGCTGGATTAAATGCGACGCCAACTATGTCGTTCCAACCCTGGCGAAAAAAGAAGCAGAAACTGCCGGATACATGGAAGCAATTTTTTTAGACGCTTTTGAACATACATACCTGGAAGAAGGCTCTTCCTGTAATATTTTTATCTACCTCGAGAACGGCACCCTGGTAACTCCGGAATTGGGCGATACCGTATTAGATGGAATAAATCGAGCAAGTGTATTGGCGCTAGCGGAAGAGATGGGTATTGCCGCGGAAGAGCGGAAAATTTCCATCGAGGAAGCCATGGGCGATGGGAAAGAGGTTTTTGTTACCGGGACCGCCGCGGGGATTTCGTTTATCGAATCGATTACACATAACGGTACAACGAAAAAATACTCCGGCGGCAAACCGGGAGAACTGACGATAGCTCTCCGGAAAAGGTTAAAGGGCATCCAGTACGGCATAGCGGAAGACAGCTTCGGCTGGATGACGGAAGTGTAGAGCGGCCTCAATTTAAAAGAGAAGGTCCCGCATGTCCTTCGGCAGGTTCGTGTAAATTTGCAGTTCGTTCCGCGCGTTCGGGTAAAGGATACTCCGCATATTGAGATAGGCCAAATCGGTGGCATTCGACCGCTCTAGAGACTCAAAATCTCTCGACAGAACATCAGCGTATTCGGTAGACCGGGTCAGATACACCAGAGATCTGGAATATTTTGTCGTGTCCGGACTTTTCTCGGAAAGGCGGTTTAATGTTACTCCTAAGTTGTTATACACCTTCATGATCGATTCAACAATGCTCCGGTGGTCTTCGCGCTCGTTGATCATCAAATAGGGGATAATATCCTCTTCCTGCTCTAAAATATCCAAGAGATGGTTGTAATATCCCTGGGCGGCAAAGTACTCCCCCCGCTGATATAAACTGTTAGCGGTGGCATACATTAGATTTTTATTGTCTGAAAAAGCCCCCGCGGCTTCATAAAACTCCATTAAGCTTGCACGGAAATCTTCCCGCCCGTAGAGAATAAAACCCTTCTTATAGCTGAGTTCCGGCGCCGTGTACAGATTATTCTCGGCCTTTTCAAACAGATTATACGCGGTATCGAGGTTGCCGCTAACATAGTAATAAACATCTCCTAAATTCGCGTACAACCCGCCGAACTTCCGGGACGGTCCGAGAAGGCGCCGGTCCTTGGCGTCTTCGTATAACTCGATACCGTTTTGGTAGGACTGCTCTGCCTGAAGGTACTCCCTTTTCCGATAATGACTCTCTCCGGTCCTGTTGTACGTATCGATCAACATTGCCAGCCGTTCGGTAGTAAGGGGGCTTACCTCCCGCAGAAGCCGCAGGGCGTTTCGCAGCGCCTTCTCTTCCTCTCCGTAGTCCTCCAAATCCCGGTAATACCGGGCCAGATGATAGTGGGCCTCGGGAAGAGTACGGTCCGCCTCCATAACCCGGAAGAGGATCTCTTTTACATCATTCAGCTGGTTTTTATCAATTAGATATCCCCCTAACTCCGCGTAAATTCGGGGTTCGATTTTTAGTCCCGGATCGGCCTGAAACTGGTTTTTCAGTCTCCGGACTTCGTCAAAATTGTCGGTCCTGATAAAATACCGGAGCATTCGAAAAAGAAGGTCGGGACGGCCGCCGTATTCCTGCAGCAGCGTAGCATATGCCATCCGTGCCTTCTCGTACATTGCCGTGTCTTCCTTAGCCCATTCCAGATAGTTGTCCCCCGAAGCAAGGAGGGCGTCGAAGTCGTACATGCTTTCGTCTAACACAGTGTTCAGCAAAGATTCCGCTTTCCGGTAATTCGACAGAATACTCGATTCCAGATAGGCGTAATCCATCAGCCCTTTTTTATCTTCCGGATATTCTGAGATGAGACGATCGTACATACGTTCCGCCCGGCCGTATTGTTTCTTTTCAATATACCCTTCCGCATAGGTATAAAACCAGTCTTTCTTCGGGTGCACTTCATACGCGCGGGTAAACCGCTCCTCCGCCGGCACATACTCTTCCTCTTGAAGTGCTTCGTAACCCTGTTTGTACAGGGAATTAGCGTATAACGGGGTGTAAATAAACCGATACCCCAGGAACCCTAAAAACCCGAGGATGACAATTGCCGCCAGGCCGATTTTTACAAAGGGGAAAATTCTGGTTTTAAATATATACGCAAAGGATTCCCGCTCGGCTTCGAACTCCGCTCCGCTCTTTTTTGTGTAGCTTTCGGGTATTTCAATCTTCTTACCGGTAATTTTGCCCGTTACGGAAGCAATCGCCTTCGGCGATTCCCCGGAACTCAGCATGTCCAGCAGTTTTTTTAAGTCGTCCCCGGCAAGCCCTTTTTCTCCGATAAGCTCCTCGATAACCATTTTGAGGTTCCGCGGCAGGCTGCCGAGGGTCCGGCGAATGTTCAGGAACTCATCGTCGGAAATACCAAATTCGCCTTCTTCGGCAGCTTCGCCCGCTTCAACTTCAGGCAGCTCGCCGAAACCTGCATCTACCGGCTCTTCTTCCTCCCCGAGATCAAATTCTTCAGACAGATCACCGAGATCAAACTGATCAACTTCAAAATCATCTTCGGCCTCTTCCGTCCCCTCTTCTCCGGGAAGTTCAAAATCATCAGCCGTGGGCACTTCATCAAAATCAATGCCCGGTTCTTCAGCGGCGGTATCATCGAAGGGGAATTCCGTGTCCTCTCCAAGGCTGAACTCATCTTCAAACTCAATTTCACCGGCATCGTCGAAGGCTTCGGCTTCTTCAATTTCTTCGGCTACTTCAGGTATTTCAGCTTCTTCTTCCGGTACTTCTTCAGTTTCTTCCGCCTCTTCAGGCTCTTCTTCCTCGGTTTCCAGCCCCTCCGGTCCTCCCAAATCTTCAAAGCCGCCAAGATCGTCTAATTCACCGTCAATATCAAGGTCGAAATCATCTCCGAAC
>CAYTSI010000021.1:5957-9026 GCA_964440465.1 uncultured Spirochaetales bacterium | reverse complement strand
TCTTCCGGTTCTTCCTCCGTTTCGAGGTCCCCTAAATCAGCGTCGATGTCGAGGTCGAAATCCTCACCGGTATCGCCGATTTCCAGTTCACCTTCATCGAATTCACCTCCGCCCTCCTCCCCGGCTTCCGCGGCAGGCGCTTCCTTCTCCCTATCCGGCGAAGTTTCCGCTATCAGCGCGTCAAGATCAAACTCGTCACTTTCAGGTTCTTCTGTTTCATCAGGCTCTTCTATTTCATCGGGTTCTTCTTCATCCGGTTCCGGGCCAAGATCGCCTAAAGAATCCAGGTCGTCGTTGAAATCGAACTCATCGAAGGGCCCTTCGGGTTCTGTTAGTTCCTCTGTTTCTTCACCTTCCCCGGCAAAACCCTCGAGAAGGGCATTTAGATCGTCACCCGGCTCCGGCCCTTCCTCTTCCAGGCCTTCGGTGTCCCCCAGTAAGTCGTTTAGATCCTCCGGGAGGCCCTGCTCCGGCCGGGGAACGTCTTCGAGCTTCTCTCCCCGTTCCTCCAGAATTTGAGGTTCATTACCAAGTGAGTTGACGATATTTTTAAACTGGTCCAGCGATTCGAGGTCAGGCATATATTATCCTATTATCATTTTCGGCTTCCGTATAAAATATGTTATACAAAGCTTAAGGTTTATCCCGAATATCCGATCTTTAAATTGTATCAGAATAATGAAAAGTGCAAAATACGTTGTTTTAACGATTTTTCTCCTCATTCCGCCGGCGGCAGGGGCCATTGAACCGCCGGACCTTACCATTCATCTTGAAATTCGGCAGATGGATAAAGCAAAAGAACCCTATTTTGTCGGCAACAACTGTATTATTACCTACAAAGCCGATCATCCCATCCGGTACGTCGGAGCGGCTTTCGAGCACGAACAATTTTCAACAATCCATCCCTTTATCAAGAATGAATCGGACACATTTATTCTCATCTTTCCCATTGAAACAAACAGCACCATCGAAGAATTGCAATACAGGCTGGTTGTGGACGGCCTGTGGATGGCTGATCCCAACAATCCCAAGGCCCGTTACGATAACAACGGCATTAAAATATCCGTCATCGATGTTCCGGACCGGCTCAGTATCATCACGTCCGCTCCCATTCAAGATCCCGACGGGAAGGTCAGGTTTATTTACCGGGCCCCCCGGGGACGCAGCGTCTATTTGGCGGGGGATTTTAACAATTGGGACCCCTTTATGCATAAGATGCACGAGGTCCGGCCCGGTTTCTATCAGTGCCGCCTGCAGCTGCTGCCGGGAAGCCACTACTACTACTTTGTGAGTAACGGTTTAAAAATGCTCGATCCCCTGAACGCGGACCAGGGCCTCGATTATGAGGGTGAAGAGGTCTCATATTTTACCGTTAGTCCCCGGGAGCCGGGAAGGTGATGTGCAGAAGTTCTTTTCCGTATCGCTTTTTCGTATAAGCCGTCCGAAACACCACGCCGTTAACCACCGTATACGCCGAAGTTTGTCCTTCCCAAAAAAGATCTAAAAAACGGCCTGTTAACGAGACTGTTAGCCCGTAGGGAACATCCCCCTCCGATAACCGCTCCGGCAGGGCACGCCGGAAGAGTTCCTTCGCTTCCTCGTCGAATACGTCGCCGTTGGCTTTAATATCTATCCAAATATAGCCGTCTTCGTTTATCTCTGTCCATTCGTCAAAAAAAGCGTCCCGGCAGATAGTAAAAACAACAGGGACACCTTGTATTTCTATGCCGGGGTCCGCCGGGAATTCACCGGGGGAAAGTTTGAGGAGATCTCTTTCAAAGGGGGTAAGGAAAACCTTGTCTTGTTCGTAACGGCGTTCCCCCCGGGGGTCATAGAGGACTAACCTGTTATACAGGTTGATAGTTCCACTGCTCTCTTCAGACGCGTGAAAGTAGGTGCCTCCAAGGATGTATACGTCAAATTCTTCGGCAAGGCCGCCGAAAATTCTGTCCATCCGCCGGGAAACCTGCCCGGCATTTTCCAGAAAAAGGGTAAACAGACTGGTAATTTCCTGATCAGTTCGGCGAATCTCCCGGAACGCTCCATCGATAGTGGAAACGGAGGTAAAAATATCACTGTATTCCGTTATTCCCAAAAGGGCCCCGGTATATTCGGGAAATACAATCAGGTCCGGCCGGTGGTCCTCCATCGCATCCCGGCAAATAGTACGCAGGCGCGCCTCAAACACGGCGGGGCTTGTATAAAACTCCTCCCGAATGGCAAACTGCACAGCCGTTATTGATATGCCGCCGGTATCCGCCGGCGGCTCCGCGGCACAGCCCCACAGCAGAACAATTATCGGAAACAAGTGGGCGGTTAGTTTTTTCAGCATGATATTATATTCCCGCGCGCCGTTTTTCCCGAAGCAGGACATACAGCATAAACCCGAAAATATACGCGCACAGGAGGGACACCACAATCGCCGTTTCCGTACAAATAAAGCGCCGTATTACCGCGTCCTCCGGCCGGTGCAGCAGTTCGGAAATTGCCCGGATGTCCGTTGTTCCCTTCAATTTTGAAAACAAGCCTACCGTATATCCCGGTACAAGAGCAAGGGGAGAATGAAAGCCGTCTTTAACGTGTCGGACCCGGCGGACATTTACCATAAACAAAACAATGGTCAGCACATACCACATCAGCAGCTCGGCCGTATATCCGGCACGCAGGACCCGTACATAGTTCCGTACAGCCTTGCCTTTTTCCAGATACATGATATACGAACTCGAGCTGGTTTTTTCCAGCCTGACATCCAGCATCTTCGCGGAAATGAAATGGCCTGTTTCATGGATAAAAACGAAAGGAGGAATATCGACACTGGAAAAAGCAAGAACGAACCCAAACAGAAAGAAGATACTACAAAAAAGAACATATCGGGAAGGTTTTCGTTCACTCCCGCTCAGGAAATACTGCAGTCTGAGCATGCTTATTACCACCAAACAAAACTTTTAAAAAGAAGGCCCTCACTGGTCAGCCTTTCCGGATCTATTCGTACTATCCGGATTTGCCGTTTGAATCGTTCCTCTCTGCCGCCGACAAGATACAGCGTATTGTTATACGCGGCAAGGGCCG
>CAYTSI010000021.1:0-5857 GCA_964440465.1 uncultured Spirochaetales bacterium | reverse complement strand
CCAGCCCTCCGAAGATGTATACGAGATGTCCGTCGGAAACCGCGGATACTCGGGTACGGGCGGTCCACGGCCTGAAAAGAACTCCCCGTGAGGCGTAGGCGACAAGGCCGATAATGACCGCGATAATAACGAAATAGGTTATTACCTGATTATCTATTGTCCGCCGGTTTGCTTTCTTTTTCATTTACTGCAGTAAATATATTCCTTTTAGCGGGTGATAGTCCATGACATTGCCGCGCCACCCGCCCCATTTCCCGGTGTCAATGAGATTTGAACTGCTGTAGTAATAGAGGGGAAGCACCGCCTGATCTTCCGTTATCAGCACCTCCTCGGCCTCCGCGAGAACAGACAGCCTTTCCTCCCCCGTCCTGCCCGAGGCTTCTTCCATCAGCCTGTCAAAACCTACAGCGGTATAACGGCCGCAGTTGTAGGCATTCCCGCTGACAAACATCGATAGAAACCGCGCGGGGTCGGGAACATCACTTCTCCAGCCGGCACGAATAAGCTGAAATTTACCCGCCGCCCGGTGTGCAAGATAGGCCCTCCACTCTTTTTCCACCGGCCTGCAGCTGATACCGAGGACCTCGGCCCATTGTTCCCGCAATATTTCCGCGGTTTTTTTATGCTCCTCCGAAGCGTTATACAGAATTTCGAACCGGGGAAACCCCGCGCCCCCCGGAAACCCCGCCCGGGCAAGATAGTCCTTCGCCGCTTCCGGGTCATAACCGTTTCCGCCGCCGCGG
Source organism: uncultured Spirochaetales bacterium (assembly GCA_964440465.1). Classification (GTDB taxonomy): domain Bacteria; phylum Spirochaetota; class Spirochaetia; order SPDA01; family CAZSGZ01; genus CAZSGZ01. Next base: position 5,114 of record CAYTSI010000021.1, on the reverse strand, counting down.
GAATACCCCGGCAGCGGCGGTACTATCCCTTCTGCCGGGACCATGTGAAACCGCGATTTGTCCACGGACAGGGCCAGCGCTTTTCTTACTCGAACATCGCTGAAGGGGGGGCGTTCCGTCTGGAAAATGTAGTAGTTGACCGCCGGTCCGGGAGCGCGGTGAAGGTCTTCGTGGTTTTCCATCCCCGACGGCATCGTTCTAAACCCGCCGATACACCAATCTGCTTCTCCCGCGTTATATGCCGCCACAGCTGCTTCGTCATCCCGCGCGGCAAAGACCCGCGCCTCGGATATCTTCACCTTTTCTTTGTCCCAGTACTGTTCATTTTTCCGGAGGACAAACCGCGGGGCACGGTGTCCGGCAGGACTGTTCACGTCGGGCCCTTCGAGGAGGAAGGCCCCGTTACTCACAATATGTTCCGGCCCCGTCCAATCCTCACCGAACCGGGCAATGATGTGTCCGGGGACCGCCGCCAGCGCGGGATGAGTCAGCATTTCTTCGATACCGTGTACCGTGTCCCCGCGCACCATTCGGAAGGTATACTCATCCACGGCACGAATTTCCACCGCTTCCGGGCCCGCTTCGTCGGCATTGTATGCCCGTGCGCCCCGGATAAATTCAGCCGGCAGCCAGGCGTGGGGAAAATCGCGGGCCGGATCCAACAGCCGCAGCCAGGAATCGACCAGTGTCTGTGCCGTAACGGGCACCCCGTCGGTCCATACAGTTTCTCTTAAGGAAAACGTGTATGTTTGCCCGTCTCCGCTAACCTCCCATTCCTTTGCAAGCCCCGGCCGCACTCCTTCGCCGTCGGGGGCCGCGGTAAGCAATCCTTCGAACAAGGCGCCGGCAATGTGGCGTTCCGCCGGTGCCGCCGCGGCGTGCGGGTCGATACTCGATATTAGGTCGGAAGTTACAAGCGTGAAGGCCGGTCCGGCGGCGTCCTCCTCGGAATTCTCCAACACCGCGTCCCCGTCCGGTCCGCAGGCTGCAAACAGCAAAAATACCGTTACGAGAATCAAGAAAAACGGCAGCCGCTTCATGATGCCGCTATAGTTCTTTCCACCGGTGACAGGACACAAAATGGCTGTCGCCTGCTTTTTCCAGCCGCGGTTCGACCTCTCTGCAGATCTCCTTCGCGTGTATACAGCGGGGATGGAACCTGCAGCCGGGGGGCGGATTTAGGGGGTTCGGCACGTCACCGCTTAAAATAATCCGTTCCTTTTTTGTAAACGGGTCGGGCACCGGAATGGCCGAAAGAAGGGCCTTTGAATAGGGATGGAGGGTATCGGTAAACAGGTCGGCGGAATTGCATATTTCGACGATCTTTCCCAAATACATAACGGCAATCCGCTGGCTGATGTACTTGACCACCAAAAGGTGATGGGTAACGAACAGATACGTTAAATCGAACTCCCCCTGCAGTTGCTGCAGCAGGTTGAGGATCTGCGCCTGGACGGAAACATCGAGTGCCGAGGTCGGCTCGTCCATAAGGATAAAGTCCGGATTCGTGGCAAGCGCCCTTGCTATTGCTATCCGCTGCCGCTGCCCGCCGGAAAACTCATGGGGGTAGCGCATCATATGTGTTTTCCCTAAGCCGACACACTCGAGAAGTTCGAGGACTTTGCCGTTCATTTCCTTTGCCGGAACAGTTTTATGAATTGTAAGCGGTTCGGAAACGATTTTTTTTACTAAAAGCCTCGGATCGAGGGAATTCGACGGGTCCTGGAAAACAATCTGGAGCTTTTTTCGGAGTTCATGCATCCGCCGGCGGCCGAGCTTGGTAATGTCCATCTTCTTCAATTTATTCATGGCGGCCTTCGGTACGCGGCCGTTGGAGCCGTGGAGAAGCGCTTCAACTTCTTCTATTTCGTTTTCCGGCTGGTTGTAGTAAATACGGCCGGAGGTCGATTCGTGCAGCCGTAAAATTGTTTTCCCTAAGGTCGTTTTCCCGCAGCCCGACTCCCCTACAAGGCCGAGACATTCTCCGGTACGGATTTGCAGGTCCAAATCATCAACTGCCTGTACGTCATCCACGTGGCGTTTAAAAACCCCCGCCTTTACCGGATAATACTTTTTTAATCTTCTGATGTCGATAATATTGTTACTCATGATTGTACCGTTTCCTCTTCTCGGTAAAGATGGCAAGCCGCGGTGTGCTCCGGGTTGTTCGGGTCCAGATAGGTCCGCGGCTTTTCTTCGGCGCATATTTCCATTGCACGCGGACAGCGGGGATGGAACCTGCAGCCGGAGGGCGGATTAACCAGGTTCGGAACAATGCCGGGAATTGTATCCAGGGCTTCCTTCTGTTCCACCTTCGGAACAGATTTCAGCAGCCCCTTGGTATAGGGGTGCAGAGGATTTGTAAAAAGTTCATCAACCGCCGCGGTTTCACAGGCATCTCCCGCGTACATGACCGTTACCCGGTCGCACACTTCGGCAACCACTCCAAGATCGTGGGTAATAAATAAAACCGAAGAAATTGTCGTTTCTTTGAGGGTTTTTATCAAATCGAGGATCTGCGCTTGTATTGTTACATCCAAATTGGATGTGGGTTCATCGGCAATTAAAAGCTTGGGATGACAGGCAAGGGCCATTGCTATTACAATCCGCTGCTGCATTCCGCCGGAGAGCTCATGGGGATACCGGTCGACGACATTCCCCGGATTCGGAACTCCAAGTTCGGTAAGCAAATCCACCGCCATCCCTTTTACAGTTTTTATCAGGTTTTTTTTATACCGTTTTAAAACGGGAAAACGGTCGGCGAATTTTGCCAGTCCGCTCGACTTCCGCAGCTTTTCCCGTTTCCGGTTTAGTTCGTTCTTGAGTTTTTGCGATACCGGGTCGTTCTTGTCTTCGAGCTCGTACAGCCGGGTATCGATCTCCGTTACATTTACCTGGAACTTCCGCTGTGCTGCAAGTTCTCCGACAAAAATGCTCCGCTGTACTTTCCGCCAGCCCCTGCCGATTTTTTTATAGGCCAATTCTTCGTCGATCCTGGCAATTGTTTTTTCCAGGACCGCCGCCATTCTATGCAGGAGGAAACTCTCCCCCACCTGATAGCCGATGGACAGTACCGGATTCAACGAGGAGCTTGCCTCCTGAAAAATCATCGAAATATCATTCCCCCGGACGGACTGCATAAACGCTTCGCTCCGCTTCAGCAAATTAATTCCCTGTTTCCGGTCCTCCTCGCTTAAAAATAAAACAATATCCCCGCCTTCGATTTTCCCGGGCTCCTGTACGATCCGCATCAGAGACCGGACGGTTACGCTCTTTCCGCAGCCCGACTCGCCGACAAGGCCGTAGGTTTCGCCGTGTTTTACAACAATGCTGACGCCGTTTAAGGCCTTTACGACACCCTCGTAGGTATAGAAGTTGGTATAGAGTTCCCGGGATTCGATCAGTTTTTCTTTTTCCGCCGCCATTCCGCTACCTTCTCCTTACCTTCGGGTCAAAAACGTCCCGGACCGCGTCCCCTAAGAGGTTCCAGCCGAGAACGAAGAGGGTGATGGTAAATCCGGGAATAAACACAACATACCAGTAGGCAAGCCTGTTGCCGGGGGGGCCGATAATCCAGTCCCTGCACATGGCAACCATCTGCCCCCAGTCGGCATATCCGGCTTCGGAGCCGAGGCCTAAAAAGGAGAGAGCGGCTGCGGTGAGGATGGTCGTCCCGATATTCATGGACGCGAGAATAATGACCGAATATATTGAGTTGGAAAGAATGTGGGCAAAGATAATCTTCAGATGCGATGCTCCGCTTGCCTTCGCCGCGAGAACATAGTCCTTTTCACGGACCGACAGAATTTCGCCCCGAATCATCCTCGTATAGGTGGGCCAGCCGAGGATGACCATAACCAGGATGATAGACTGCAGCCCCCTCCCGATTGCCACCACCAGGGCCATCGCCATGACGAGAAAGGGTATGGCATAGAAAATGTCCGCTATCCGCATAATAATTTCATCGATAATTCCGCCGAAATATCCGGCCAGAGACCCCAGGACAACACCGATAACCAGATTGGCAAGAACAACCAAAAAACCGATCCGAAAGGCATGCCGCGTCCCCCAGATAAGGCCGTAGAGGATATCGTACTGCTGCTCCAGCGTCCCAAGCGGGTTCTCCGCTGAAGGAGGACTCGGCGCCAGCGCCCACCCGGAATGGGGTATCTGATACGGCCGCTGCGGCATTTCCGGCGGTGCTAAGACCGGCGCGAATATCGCGACCACGGCAAACCCTAAGATGATCGTCAGTCCGATAATGGTAAGGGGGTTCTTAAGAAACCGTTTAAATGAAAATATCACCTCCTGCCAGAGGGGGTGTCTGTTTCCTGTTTTCTTTTCAGGCTCCGTTGTTGCTTGTATTTCCTTCGCTTCAACTTCCGCCTTTACGTTAAAATCGGACATGCTGTTCCATATCTCCTTCTTTAGGTAAGCCGGATCCTCGGATCGACGTAGGCGTAAATAATATCTACAATTAAATTGACCGTTACGAAAATTGTTCCCAAAAAGAGCACGTTAAACATAATTGCCGGAACGTCCAGCTGCAGCGCGGCCCGTGCCATCCACCGGCCGATCCCCTCACGCACGAATATCGTTTCGGTAATAACCATCCCCGCCATCAAAATGGCAAACATATACCCGGATATGGTGATGACCGGAATCATGGCGTTTCTCCTGGCGTGGAGATTGATAACGGCCCGGGTGCTTGCTCCTTTGGCAATGGCCGTCCGGATATAATCCTGTCCTAAGGCCTCGAGCATGCTCGACCGCATCAGCCTGAGGATAAGGGCGCTGTTTAAAATAACCAGATTGACGGCGGGAAGGATAAGATGGTACAAGCCGTCCCAAAACAGCCTCCATTCCCAGTTTAAAATGGCATCGATGGTAATGAGCCCGGTATAGCGGCGGAACTCAGGATTGAACAGGAGGTCCTTCCCTTCGTTCGATACCACCCCGGGCGGGAAGATACCGAAATAGCCGTACAGGACCATGAGCAGCAGCAGCCCCAGCCAGAAGGTGGGCAGCGAGTAGCCGAATATGGCAAATACCCGCGTCCCGTGGTCTATCGGCTTGTCCTTGTGGACGGCCCCGGCGGTACCGAGCCACACCCC
>CAYTSI010000020.1:39703-41556 GCA_964440465.1 uncultured Spirochaetales bacterium | reverse complement strand
GCTCGGCGCCTCTTGTGTTGTATTAATCAACCGATTATAATGAACGCCATTTATGCGGCAGCGAACAGAAACCGATAACATCGAATTATTCAATTTTTTGCCCATGCCGCTGCTGGAATTTAACTTCTCGGCTGTAAAAGACTTTACCGAAACAGCAGCCGGCGGAAGCGATACCGGCCTCAAGCAAATCATAGATGAAATGATCGGGAAAGGAGAGCTCGTCGCGGCAAACCGCGCGGCCCTTGAGTTGTACGAAGCAGACAGCATAGAGGAACTGCAAAACAATCTTCCGACGATTATCGGAGATGCCGGAAAGAAATTACTTGTCAATGCCACGATAACACTTCTGCATGGGGAAAACCGCTTTCAGGGTGAGACAATCAATTACACGGTAAAGGGAGAAGAACTTATTATTGTTCTCTGTTTCGCGGTGCTCCCGGGGTACACGGAAACCCTCGAACGTGTCCTTGTTACCGTTACCGATATTACATCGAGCAAAAAACTGGAACGGGACATCAATGTCCTTTCCCTTCTGCCGGAAGCAAATCCGAATATCGTTCTTATATTAAGCTGCCCCGGGAACATATACTACGTCAATCCGGCGGGAAGAAAATGGCTGAAGACAAACGGCTTTGCGGGAACTGAAAGCATAAAAAAGCTTCTTCCCCCGCAATTCAGCAAAAATATCTGCGGAACCTGCGACCGGATGACGGAACAGCAGTACAAAACGGAATATAATGACCAGGTTTTCGACTGTAAGCTGAAGCCGATTGTGGGGACCGACCGCTGTATGATTACCCTCACCGATGTTACCGAATTTGAGCGGATAAGCAGGGAGCGGATACTCTACTACGAGGCATTTCAGTCGTCCATCCATGGGATGATGCTGACCGATGCCGAAGGAAACATTGAACATATCAACCCGAAGTTTGAAGAAATCTACGGTTACAACATTGAACAGGCACGGGGAAAACAGCCGAATATCCTCAATCCCGGGCAGGAGGTATACAGGGACTTAGGTTACTCGAATACCGATTATGAAAATATGTTTGCCGATATGTGGAAGAGGATACGGGACCCCGAAATAGGGTATTGGGAGGGCGAAATCCCGAACCGAAGGAAAGACGGCGCAATTATATGGGTCCATCTCATTATTAACGCTATTTACTGTACTGAAGGAAATATTACCAACTATTTAGCCATTCCTATCGATATCAGTGAAACGAAGCAGCGTGAGCTGAGCATCCGCCTTGACATTTACCACACCATTACCGAACTCGCCGAAATGCGGGACAACGAAACCGGCCGGCATATCCTCAGGGTGGGGACGTATTCCGGAAAAATAGCGGAGAAACTTGGTATGTCGAAAAAGTTCTGTTCCGACATCCGGACGTTCGCTCCCCTGCACGACATCGGCAAGGTGGGAATCAGCGACCTTATCCTCCTAGCGGAAAGAAAACTGACGAAGGAAGAATTTTCGGTAATGCAGGAACACACAACTCTCGGGTATCGACTGCTGGCCGGCAAGCCGACCCTGGAAATGGCAGCCGACATTGCCTACGGCCATCATGAAAAATGGGACGGGGCCGGCTACCCACAGGGCCTCTCCGGAACGGTTATTCCACTCTCCGCGCGGATAACCGCGATTGTCGATGTGTACGATGCCCTCCGGAGCAATCGGCCCTACAAAGGACCCTGGACCCACCGCGAAGCGATTGCGGAAATTACCACACTGGCCGGAAGCCACTTCGATCCGGAGGTTGCGGCAACTTTTATTTCTCTCGGCCCCGAGATTGAAACAATTGCCGAAGATCTAAAAGACACCGAGTAAAAAAAATAGGCGCCGTCTTTTG
>CAYTSI010000020.1:0-39603 GCA_964440465.1 uncultured Spirochaetales bacterium | reverse complement strand
CCCTGTACTACACGTTCCCTATCCGGCCCCGCTGCCGGGCGCCGGCATCAGACGATTTCCGTGTTCGCGAGCATCGCGTAGAAGGCGGAACAGATTTCGAGGTCGTCGATACGGTTCGTTTCGTTCGGGGCGTGGGCCTGGTTCTCGTCCCCCGGGCCGAAGCCGATGGAGGGAATTTTGTGCCTTCCGCAGACGGAAACGCCGTTGGTGGAAAATGTCCACTTCGTTACTTCCGGCGCGCTCCCGTACAGCTCCGTATACGCCTTGACGCCGCCGAGCACTAAGGGATGGTCTTCTTCGATTTTCCACGTGGGGAAGTACAATTCCTGACCGTAGTCGGTGTTTTTATATCCCCGCTTGGTATACCGCGGCATTTCCACGCTTTCCACATCGTCTCCCATATACTCCTTCACCTGCCGGATTGCCAGTTCCTTGTCCTCCCCCCAGGTGAGGCGGCGGTCGAGATAAATCATCCCCGTATCGGGCACAGCGCACTGGGAAGGGCCCCGGACATCGATTTGCGAAACAACAACGGAACCTTTGCCGAGGAAGTTGTCCTCGTCGGGCTTCAATTCCTCGTTCAGCCGCTCCATGGACAGTACCGCCCGGGACGCCTTGTACGCCGCGCTCTGCCCCCGCTCCGGGGCGGACCCGTGGGCGGAAATACCTTTAACGCGGCAGACCATCTCCATGCGGCCCCGCTGACCCCGGGTGACCCTGCAGCTCGTCGGCTCGGTGCTGACGAAAAAGTCGGGCGTAAGCCCCTCCTCTTCAATGAGATACTTCCAGCACATCCCGTCGCAGTCCTCCTCCATAACGGTGAAGGTGAAAAACAGCGTGTAGGGGCCTTCGTAATTCATTTCCCGGAGAATTCGTCCCGCGGTTATCATGGACGCCGCGCCCCCCTTCTGGTCGGTGGAACCCCTGCCGTAGACAAGGCCGTCCCGAATTGCCCCCGAAAAGGGGTCCTCGTCCCATTGGCTTTCGTCCCCGACTTCCACGGTATCGATGTGGGCGTCAAAGGCGAGTATTTTCGGCCCCGATCCGATCCGCGCGACAACACTGCCGAGGCCGTCGACCCTCACCTCGTCGAAGCCGGCCGCCCCGCACAGTTCGGTAATCTTTTTGCATACATCCTCCTCCTTCCCGCTGTAGGAAGGTATCCTGACAAGCCGCGACAGTATCTGGGCCGTTTCCTCCCGGTATGCTTGTGCCTTATTCAGTATTTCTGTTTTCATGGTAGTTCATCCATCCTTCTCCAAAGTTCCGAAGCTGCTTTTCGGGCCCCGCTGTAAATTTCATCGACCTTGCCGGGGAAGGTCCTGTTTTCATACACAATATTTCCACCAATAACGACGGTATAAACGTCCCGGGAGGCCATACCGAAGGCGATATGTCCGCCGATATTTTCCGGTTTAAGCGGCGTGGGACTTTGGTAATCGAGCACTACAAGGTCGGCGGCATATCCCGCTTCAATGCGGCCGAACTTTCCGCCGAAGTGCCGCTCCATCAGCACGTTCCCGTTCCGCAAAAAACCTGCAAAACTGTCCGGCCACAGCGGCCCGCCGGTATCCCGGTGTTTGAAGAATGCCGTTTTCAACTCCTCGAACATGTTGCTTCCGATTCCGTCGGTGCCGAGGGCATTGTTTCGGACATCCGGAAGATGCCTGTTGTATCCAACATTGTTATTCATGTTCGACCGGCAGTTGTGGACCAGGAAGGCGTCCCGGCTGTTCAGTATTTCCCGGTCCCGGCCGGTAAAATAGAGACCGTGGGCAAAAATCGATTTTTCGTTCACCAATCCAAAATCGTCGAGGCGGTCCAGGAGGTCCCGGCCGTACACGGCGTGGGAGTGGCTCCGGTCGTACTTGTCTTCCCCCGCGTGAATGTGAAACCCCTTCCCCGTCTTTTCAGCGGCGTCCGCAATTTCGGTCAATGCTTTGTCGGGCACGGTAAAAGGCGCGTGTCCCCCGAACATTCCCCGGATTAAAGAATTTTCCGCCGCGTTTTCGGCGGAGTGAATAAAATCGATGTTTTCTTCTATTCCCTCCTCCATTTTTTCATCGCCGTTTCGGTCGGTAACCTCAAAACAGAGGACACCCCGCAGGCCCGCTTTTTCAAAACCTTTCCGCAATACAGCGAGGGAGCCGCTTATATAATTCTGGGAAGAGTGATGGTCGATGACCGACGTAGTTCCCGCTTTTATCGATTCGAGGGCGCAGACAATGCCGCTGTAGTAGAGGCTTTCCTCATCGAGGGCCCGGTCGAGTTTCCACCACAGGTTCTGCAGCTGCGATACAAAGTCGGTGCTCGGTTTGATGTCCGCGGTAATCCCCCGGGCGAGGCCGGAATAAAAATGGTTATGCCCGCAGACAAGGCCGGGCATGACGATTTTTCCGCACATGTCCCGACGGTTTTCCGAGGGATAATCGGCGGCTATCCCCTTTCCGACAGCTTTAATAATCCCGCCGTCGATAACGATATCCACTCCCGGTTCCGCCTTCGGCGGACCGAACTGCAGCAGTGCCGCGTTTGCAAAAACAATCATCCCTTCCCCTCTCCTTCGTTTTCTTTTGCCGGATCAGTGTTCCACCCGTCCGAATAAATACGCATGGTCCCGGTACAGATAGTTGATAAAACGGATAAACTGCTTTGTCCGGGGTCCATCCCCGGAAAGACCGCCGTTGTCTTTCAGCAGGACCATTCCGCCGCCGTCCGTCCCGAGTTCCCCGGAAACACCGTCAAGCCTGTACATCCCCGAACCTTTCCAAAGGTACACGCCGGTGTTCTCACTTCCCTCAAAATCTTCCGGCAGGCTGAATACGGTAATTTTATCGAGGTAGGGTTTACCGTCGTACGGGCAGAAGGTCCCGCAGCTGCCGCACTCATTACAGTAGGCATCGATATGGACAATTTGAAACACATTTTCAAGTCCAAGGCCCTCCGGAGTTTCCACCGCGATATTCGCCCGGTTCGGACACACCTCGACACATTTGTTGCAGAGGAGGTCGCACTCGAGACAGCGCCGTTTCTCCTGTTCCTCGAGGTCTCTTCCTTTGCCGTTTCCTCCGTTTTCCACCGGAAGCACGCCGACAAGTACTTTCCGCAAAGCGAGGTCGTCCCTCAGCTCCCGCGGGCCGCCGTACGCGGCGGCCCGGCCGTCGGGGGTGCTGTCGACAGCCGAAATCACCGGAACTGCCGCGCCGGCTTTCATCCCCGCTGACGCGTCCGCTGCGTCCGCCGCTTTCCGTGCATCCGCGATGCATTCGACCACGGTAGAAGGCCCGGTCCTGGCATCACCGATGATGTACACCCCCGGATCCGCTTCGCGATTCCCGGTCCCGTCGAAGGGGGCCCCGAACCCGCGGAGAAAGTCCGCGTCCGCGTGTTCCCCCACGGCGGATATCACCGTGTCGGCCTGAAGCTCACGGACCTTATCCGTCGCGGCAGGCCGCTTTCTTCCGGACGCGTCCGGCTCCCCGAGCTCCATTACCCTGCAGCGGAGCACTCCGTTATTATTAAACTCCTCCGGCTGCAGCAGAAATTGAAATACCACTCCGTCGTCCAGCGCGTTTTCGTACTCCTCCCTGTCCGCGGGCATCTCTCCTTCGCTCCTGCGGTAGCAGACATATACCTCCTCGACCCCCGGCTCCCGCACCGCGGCCCGGGCACTGTCCATGGCGGTATTACCGCCGCCGATAACGGCCACCCGCTTCCCTAAAGGAGTGCGATTGTCCCCGGCCCTAAGAGAACGGAGGAACTCCAACGATTCCAGGACCCGCCCGCCGCCGGGAAGGTCCAGTTCGTTTGCCTTCTCCGCGCCCACCGCGAGAAAAACCGTATCAAAGCCCCGCGTTCTCAGGTCCGCAAGGGTAATTGTTCCGTCGATGCCGAACTCGAACCGTACCCCTCGGGACTGAATGAAGGCGATGTCCCGCAGCACCGCCTCTTCGGGAAGGCGGAACTTCGGCAGAATATTCCGGACTACCCCGCCGGCGGACTGCTCCTTGTCCATCACCGTTACGGCAAAACCGTGGCGGGACAGAAAAAACGCCGCGGCCAGTCCCGCGGGCCCCGCGCCGACAACGGCGGCCTTCCCCCGTTTCTTTCCGCCTTCACCGGCGGGCGGGGCGGAAGCCCTGAAGTCCTTATACCCTTTGACAGCCGCCTGCAGTTTCATCTCCCGTATCCGTACCGCCCCCTCGTAATCGAGACGGGTACAGCGGTACATACATTGATGATCGCAGATAGTACCGGTAATCGAAGGCAGGGGGTTCTTCTCGTAAATAAGCCGCAGCGCCTCCGTATATTTTCCATCCCCCACAAGCCGGATGTACGCCGGAACGTCCTGACCGATAGGGCAGGCCTCCACACATGGCGCCGCGTAACAGTCGAACAGGGGCAGCCGCCGGGAAATGAGCGCCTTCCCGTAATCCCCCCGGGCCCTTCGCGTAAAGGGTTCCCCGGGCGCGCGGTCCGCGAGTTCAGCCAGCATCTCCGGCTGTATTCCGCCGAAGTCCCAGGAATCGAGTCCTTCCAGCAGATCGGCTGCCGCCTTCATCCTGAGATACCCCCCAGGCTTCAGCAGGTCCGTTGCCATGGTAAGGGGGCGTAATCCCGCCTGAAAAACAGAAGCAATATTGAGCGAAGTAAGCCCCCCGCAAAAAGAAATGGGAAGCCTCCCGTTCAAGTCCTCCGCCAAATCCGCCGCCAAATTGACCGTCAGCGGATAGAGGGCGCGGCCGGACATATACATCTCATCCCCCGGCAGAACACCTTTCTCATTTACCGACGGAAGGGTGTTCGACAGTTTTACACCGAAAGTAACACCGTTTTTCTCCGCCGTCTGATGAAGCGATTTGAGCATCGGCAGGGCGTCGCCGTATAACAGATCGTTGCTGAAGGTCTCCTCCGTTACCCTGATGTGATAAAATCCCGCCGCGTCCAGCAGTTCCCGAGCCCGGTCGAAACCGAGGAGGGTGGGATTCAGTTTTACCAGGGTGGCCAGCTGTTTTTCCCGGATGATGTATTCGGCAATCGACTGGATCTCCTCGGGAGGGCAGCCGTGGAGGGTGGAAATGGTGAGGGAGGAGCATACCCGCCGGGGAATCCTGCCGGGAAGTCCGTCAAGGGCAACCTCCCGTACACGCCCGGGAACATCGAAGAGGCCCCCGCTGCCGGCGGCGTTTTCCGTAATAAGCGCTTCGAGGTCCTCCAGACACTGATTGAAATATTTGCTCTTCGACGCGTCGATTAAATCGTTTATAAAGGTGTCCATCTTCGGTAACTGAATTCCCGCCAGGTCGTAGCCCACACTCATGTTAAAGGCCGCGGGTAGCTGCCGCCCCCCCGCGGCGCCGCTTAGGGAAAAGAGTTCCTCCAGCAGATGCATGACAATCCAGGCTTTTACATATTCATGGTACGCTTTCCGCACCGTCAACTCGGTTGACCATTCGGTATTGTACGCCTCATCTTCCGCTTCGATGCAGGGCTTTTCCAATTCGAGCTTGTCCAGCTTCTGTACCGTTTTCAACTCGAAAAACCTGCCTCCGGCAAGATACGCCGTAATAAGGTTCCCGGCCAGCTGCGTGTGGGGACCCGCGGCGGGGCCCACCGGGGTCGCGCAGGTTTCCCCGGCGAAGGTGATCGTTTTGTTTCCCTTTTTCCGGAAAAACAGCCCCTCGGGAATGCCGAAAATTGAACCGCTTGCTTTGTATTCTCCGAAAATTCTCTCAATCAGTTCCCGAAAGGGAACAGACCGCATTGTATCACCCATAATTCTTCCTCCTGTCGGTCAGCCCTGCCGCATCCGTTCCGCGGCCAGTTCCACCGCGTCCACAATCTGCTGATACCCGGTACAGCGGCAGAGGTTCCCCCTCAGGGCGTGCCGGATCTCCCCCCTGCCGGGGGCGCTGTTTTCCCGAAGCAGCGCGTAGGCGGTCAAAATCATTCCCGGTGTACAAAAGCCGCACTGTACCGCGCCGGCATCGATAAACGCCTGCTGCAGAGGATGCAGCGTGCCGTCGCTGTTCTCGAGCCCTTCGATCGTTACTACCGATTTTCCCGCGGCCTGCCTAAGTTTCGTAACGCAGGAGCGTTTCAGCTTTCCATCCACGAGGACCGTACAGGCGCCGCACACCCCGATACCGCATCCGTTTTTCGTTCCCGAAAGCCCCAAATCCTCCCGGATAAAATCGAGGAGCTTCCGTTCCTCCCGCCCCGGCGGCAGGAGATAGCGTGTTCCGTTTACTTCGATGAAATTGCCGCCGATACCACCGGCTTGCCGCCGGTCTTTATGCTTACGTTCCATCATTCGGTCCTTTCCGGGGTTTAAGCTTATACCCCCGCAGCGGGAGGGTAAACTGCCGCTTTCCCGTTGCCTGATAGAGGGCGTTTGCAATTGCCGGCGCGGTTATCTCCAGGGCAGGCTCCCCGATTCCCTTACAGCCCATGGGCGAAGTTGGGTCGTCGTTTTCGATAATGATCGCGCCGATGTCCGGAAAATCGACAGCCGTTGGAATTGAATAACCGTTGTAATTGAGGGACTTCACCCTCCCCTTTTCGATGCGGAAATCCTCCGTCAGGGCCATTCCAGCGCCCTGCAGGAGTCCGCCGTAAATCTGTCCGTGGAGATAAAGCGGATTGACCGCCTTCCCGATATCATGTCCCGCGACGATATTCTCGACCCGCAGTTCCTTCCGGGTCTCGTCCACCCGCACTTCGACGGCCTGACAGCTGTAGACGTAGGTAAAATATGGCACCCCGCAGCCCTTCTCATCGTCCCACCAGATGTCCGGCGTCTGGAAATTACCGAAGGCGTAGGGAAAGACGCGGGCCTCATACATCCTGCCCATTGCCTCTTCCCAGCCGAGGCGCTCCCCCCCTCCCCAGACGGCGTTATCATGAAAGGAAACCTCCCAGGGTTCGCAGCCCAGCTCCGGGGCAAGGGTATCGCTTACAAGTTCCTTTAAATTTTCCGCCGCCTTATAGACCGCGCCGGTCCCCAGCAGTGTTCCCCGGGAAGCAACGGTGGTCCCCGAATCGGGGATCCGCGAGGTGGAAGACTCTCCATACCTGATGCGCTCAAGGGAAATGCCCAGCGCCTCCGAGAGGGCAAGCATCATCGTTCCCCGCGCCCCCTGACCGTTTTCCCATATCCCCGTTTCCAAAAGTACCGAACCGTCGAACTGGCAGTTAACCACGGCGGAACAGAAGTCCTTCCCCTCCGCCCCCAGGCTCGCCCCCCGGTAGGATACTGCAAATCCGATACCGTACAGATTGGAGGGGTCCCCCGTTCCCCGTGAACAGCGTTGAAACTTTTCATCGTAGCCGATGGTATCGAGGACCCGGTCCATCACCTCCCCGAGGCTTACGGTATGATTGTCCAGCACCTGTCCGGTGATGGTGGTGCAGTCCTGGGTTACCATATTCTTCCGCCGGATTTCCCGAGGCGTTAACCCGCGGGTTTCGGCAGCCATATCCATCAACTGTTCGATGCTGAAATTGACCTGCGGCGAACCGAACCCCCGGAAGGCGCCGGTAAAAATGTTATTCGTGGCAACGCCATAGGTGTCCCCCCGGACATGCTCCACCTGATAGGGCCCGCAGCACTGGACGGCGGCGCGCCAGGTTGACCAGGGCACCGTGGAGGTGTACGCCCCGGAGTCTGCCAGGTTCCTGCAGATGACCGCCTCTATTTTTCCGTTGTCTGAAAGCCCCATGGTATAGTCGAGTTTGTAGGCCGGGCGCTTGTAGCTTTCCCGCATCGACCACTCCCGGTTATATATCAGTTTGACCGGCCGGTCCGTCAGCCGCGCGGCAAGGGCCGCCCGGGCGGCGACAAGCGAGGCGGTATCGTCTTTGCCGCCGAAGGACCCGCCGGTGGGGTGGGAGATAATTTCCACATCAGCCAGCCGAAGCCCCAGATAGGCGGCAATAAACCGGCGGGTGCTGACGGGGTGCTGGATACTGCCGTGCACTTCCAATACGCCGTCCGGGCGGGGTTCGCAGACCGCCCCTTCCGGTTCCAGATACGCGTGTTCGAAAAACCCGGTGGCAAAGGTCTGCCGGATAACGGTACCGGCATTTTCCATGGCCGTGTCCGGGTCCCCCCGTCTGGTTTTGTGATGGTTGACGATGTTCGTTTTCCGCTCTTCGAAAAGAAGGGGCGCCTCTTCCCGCGTGGCCTCCTCCGGGTCAAATACCCCGGGCAGTTCCATCCCGCCGAATTTAACTTTTTCCGCCGCCGCCAGGGCCTCCTGCCGGGTTTCGGCCGCCACGAGGGCAATAACGTCCCCGTAGGAACGGACCTTGTCCGAAGCAAACAGGGGCAGGTCTTTTTCTATCTGGCCGAAATACAATTCACCGGGGACGTCCTTCCAGGTAAGGACACGGACCACGCCGGGCATCGCCTCCGCTTCCTCCGTATCGATGACCTTTATTTCAGCATGGACGTATTCGGTGTATACCGGAACAGCGTGGAGCATTTTCGGCAGGACAATATCATCGGCATACCGGGCACGGCCGGTTACCTTGGAAAACGCGTCGCTTCGAAATCCTTTCAGGTCCTTCATCGGACCGGGACCCCCGCCTGCAGCAGCGATAAGAGGGTGTCCGCGGGATGCTGTATCCGGCTTAAAAAAATCATTGCCGCGATAATATACGGTTTATAACCCGCCTGCTTGTACAGCGGAACACGGAAACGGTCAAAAACCGACGCGGCCACTTCCCCTTGTTTACAGCTGACCCCGGTAATGTCCGCGGGAAGACAGTGAAGATAGAGCCCCCGGCCGTCCCGGGTCTTTTCCATCAGCTCTTCACTGCACTCCCAGGAGGTAAACTCTCTGTTTTGTTCGAGGAGCTTTTTTTCCAGTGCATCGATCCCTTCGAAATCACCCCGGCCGTACAGCTCGGTCCGTTCTTCCATCGCCTTGAAGGGCGCCCAGCTTTTCGGATACACCGCGTCGGCCCCATCGAAGGCCTCCTCCATGCTGCCGGTTTTCATAAACCCGCCCCCTTCCTTCTCGGCGTTCCCGCGGGCGACGGCCTCCACCTCCGGCATCATTTCATACCCCTTCGGGTGGGCAAGGGCGACATCCATGCCGAAGCGTGTCATCAATCCGATTACCCCCTGGGGAACGGACAGCGGCTTCCCGTAGGAGGGGGAGTAGGCCCACGTCATGGCGATTTTCTTCCCCCGCAGGTTTTCGATGCCGCCGAAATAATGGATAAGGTGGAGGGCGTCCGCCATGGTTTGGGTTGGATGGTCGATATCGCACTGCAGATTGACAATTGTCGGCCGCTGATCCAGAACACCGTCGCGAAAGCCCTCTTCCAGACAGGAGGCGACGTTTTTCATGTAGGTATGTCCCTTCCCGATATACATATCATCTCGGATACCCATCACTTCGGTCATAAAGGAAATCATAGTTGCCGTTTCCCGCACCGTCTCTCCGTGGGCAATCTGTGATTTGCTCTCTTCGAAATCCTGGACTTCCAGCCCCAAAAGGTTACAGGCGCTGACAAAGCTGAAGCGTGTTCTAGTGGAATTGTCCCGGAAGAGGGAAATGCCCAAGCCGCTGTCGAAAACCTTAGCGGAAATATTGTTCTTCCGGAGCCCCCGCAGGATGTCCGCCGTTATAAAAACCGCCTCCAATTCCCGCGGCGATTTGTCCCAGGTATGGAAAAAATCATTATTGTAGAGCTGCTGCATGTCCATCGACGCGAGGCGGTGTATTGCCTGTTCCAGTCCTGTTCTATCCATTCCGGTTTCCTCCCTTAAAATCCGGATACAGCAGGGTCAGCGCGTGCTCCGGTGTCATTGGTGATGAACAAATATCGGCCTCCGCCGGCCAGTTGTCTTCCGGCGACCGTTCCTTCCTACAGGCCCGTACCGCCGCGGTAAGGGCGAAAAAACCGGCAAGACCGTACATAAAAGGGGGCTCTCCAATGGCTTTCGAATTGAACACTCCCATGGGGTTTTTCGAGTCCCCGAGAAACTCGATATCCATTACGCCGGGGATGCTGTAGATGTCGGGAATTTTGTAGTTTGCAAGCATGTCCGTAAGCAGACGGCCATCGGAGTCAAACATCACTTCTTCCATGGTAAGCCAGCCTAAGCCCTGGACTACGGCCCCTTCGGTCTGCCCGATGTCAATGGCATAATTCAGGCTGACGCCCGCGTCATGAACGAGGCGCACCGCGTCGAAGATATAGGTGCCCCGGATACAGTCGAGGGTAGCTTCGGCAATTGCCGTACCGTAGACGTGGTACGCAAAGGGGGTCCCCGTTTCGGTGGCCTTATCGAAATGGATCCCCGGTGTTGCAACGTGAGCGTGGCAGGACAGGCTGAGGCGCTTCAGATAGGCGGCTTCCACCGCCGCTTTCCAGCTTACTTCCGTCGGCTTGCCGTCGTTGTAGAACATTCCCTCGCGCAACTCGGTCCGGGATGTCTCTCCACAGCCCAAGACTTCCCGCGCGCAGTCTACAAGCCGCTTTTTTATTTCCAGACATGCCTGTTCCGTCGCCTTTCCGTTGAGATCGGTACCAACGGATGCCGCCGTGGGCGAAGTGTTGGCACAGGTGGCGGTGCTCGTCTCTTCCACATACACCTGTTCTTCGGGAATGGAAAAAGTCCGGGCGGCCACCCGGGTAAGTTTCTGCCGGACCCCCTGCCCCATCTCCACCGCGCCGGTTGCCACACTGACACTGCCGTCTACGTACACATGGACAAGGGCCCGTGCCTGGTTCATGGGGATATTTGTAAAGGAAATACCGAAACAAACCGGCATTGCCGCGAGTCCCTTTTTTGAATACCGGTTTTTCCCGTTGTATTCATCCACCCGCTGCTGCCAGCCCGAAAGGTCGTATTGTTCCTCCGCCCTGGTAAAGCAGCGGCGGGCTTCACATCCCCTGACCTTCATTCCGTAATGGAAGGTGTCCCCGTCCGAAAGCAGGTTTTTTTTCTGAATTTCCCAGGGCCGCAGCCCCGTTACCGCGGCCGCCCTAACGATGGCGCTTTCAATGACAAGCATCGACTGGGGACCGCCGAAGCCCCGGTACGCGGTGTTCGGCGGCAGATTCGTCCTGCAGCTCGCCCCGGCCGCCTTGATGTTTTCGATGTAGTAGCTGCCGGCGGCGTGAAAGAGGGACCGTTCGAGGACAGCCGGAGATAGATCGGCCGCCGCGCCGGCGTTCTGATACAGCATCACCTGGTAGGCCAGGATCTTCCCGTCCTTCGTCAATCCGATTTTGTAATCGGAACTGTAGGGGTGCCGTTTCCCGGTAAAACGCATGTCATCCCGGCGGGAAAGGACGATTTTTACCGGACGGCGGCAGACAACAGCCCCTAAGGCCGCCATTGCCGCCCATGTGGAAGCCTGGTCCTCCTTTCCGCCGAAAGCGCCCCCTAAGCGGCGGACATCGACTTCCACGTTGTGCATGTCTACCCCTAAAATCCGTGCCGCCGTCTTTTGAACGTGGGTCGGGTTCTGGGTGGCCGATGTAATGTAGACCTTTCCGTTTTCACCGGGCACCGCTACAGCTCCCTGTGTTTCCAAATAGAGGTGCTCCTGCCCGCCGGAATCGAACCTGCCCGCTACAACGGTATCGCAGCGTTCCCAGGCTGCATCGACATTACCCCGGCTGAAGGTCCGAACACTGCCGATAATCCGGTTTTCCTTAAACGCTTTCCGCGGGTCGAGGACGGGCGTACACGCCTCGATTTCGGCGGTAACCAAGGCCGCCGCGCGTTTTGCCTGTGCTTCGGTAACGCCTACCACGAACGCGAGAGGCTGTCCTATAAAATCGACGGATTCGTAGGCCCACATCTGCTCGTCCGGGATAATGCCGCCGATTTGGTTTTCCCCGGGTATGTCCTCGGCTGTTAGGACAGCGACAATGCCTTCCTGCTTCGCCGCCTCTTCGGTACTGATGGAATGGACCCGCCCGCAGGCAACGGGAGACGGAACTACCGCCCCGTAGAGGGTGCCTTCCGGTACCGGAATGTCCTGGATATACCGGGATTCCCCCCGGACATGGGAAAGCGCGTCTGTTCCGAATTCCGGTGTTTTCATACAAGTCCTCCGCCGGCAAAAATATCGGGGAACAGGGTAATAAAATGAGCAAACAGCAGCTGCCTGAGAAGGAGCCGCTTATACTGTTCCGTTCCCCGAACATCGCTTATGGGACTGATCTCCCCGTCCGCCCGCGCCGACGCCTCCCGGAGAGTTTCCACGGACAGCTCCTTATCCCTGCAGAACTCCGCGGTCTCCGCTAAGAAAAGGGGTACCGGCGCCACGCCGCCGGCGGCAAGCCCGATCTCCGTTATAACCGGCAAGCCTCCCCGCTCCTCCGTGGTAATTTTTACCGCCGAATTGACGCTTGCAATATCGAGGTGCCGTCTCCGGGACACTTTTTCGAAATTGACCCGGGTGTTCCCGGCGGGAAGGGCAAATTCAACGTACTCGAGTTCCTCTCCCGGCTGCAGGTCCAGTTTCTTATAGCCTACAAAAAAGTTCCGCAGGGGTGTCCGCCGCCGTTCACCGCCGGCGCTCCGCATACCTGCCTCGGCGCCGAGACTTAAAAAGAACACGGAAAGGTCCCCGATCGGGGAGGCGTTCACCACGTTTCCGCCGGCAGTCGCCCGCTCCCGGATTTGTGTCGATGCAATTACATGCATGTAGCGGGAAAAATCGGGAAAAATTTCACGAAGGACCGGGTCTTCTTTCAGTTCCTCCATCGATGTACCGGCGCCGATCCGTATCCGGCCTCCCTGTCTGCTGACGCCGTGCAGGCCCGGTTTTCGGGAGACAAAACTGACATCCGCCGCCGCGAGGGTTTCCGGCTTCTGCACATATAAATCGGTACCTCCGGCGACGAGGACCTTCCCTTCCGCGCCGCCTGCCGCTTCCGCCGGCGGCACCGGAGCATCTTCACGAAGCCCGCGTAAGCGCCGCGGTATCTCTTTGAAATAGGAGGGAACAATTCCCTCTTCGATAAGCACATCGAGACGATCCTTCGATCCGTCGAGCTTCGGCCCGTACTCTTTCACCAGTCCGCGGATGCAGCGGAGAATAGACCCGTAGCCCGTGCATCTGCATACATTTCCCGAAACCGCCTCCACCCCTTTTTCCTCACTCAAGGGCCTGTCCCGCAGCAAAAAGCAGGTAAGGGAAATAACAAATCCGGGGGTACAGAAGCCGCACTGCGTCGCCCCTTCCCGGACGAACATCCTCTGCACCGGAGTAACGGGAATGTCCGACATTGTCGACTCCATCTCCGGATTCAGTCCTTCGATGCTGACGATGTGTTTTCCCTCCATGTCCCCTAGAGGCAGCAAACATGATGTCATTGCGTTATATAGAACGGCCCGCCCGGCGTCATCGAGACTTCCCACGAGGATGGTGCAGGACCCGCAGTCTCCTTCGCGGCACGCGGCTTTGGTTCCCGTTAAATGTTCGTGTTCCCTGAGAAAATCTAAAACCGCCGTCCCCGGCGGCACATCGGTTACGATTTTCTTATTATTACAGACAAAGGCTGTCGAATGTTTCATTCCGATATGCCGCTGCTACACCGCTTCGCCGCCGACCCATTCGGGATCGACTAACAGGACCAGTTCTTCCGACCCTTTCCGCCGCGCTATTTCTCCATGGAAATGCCCGCCGAACCCTTCCAGCAGGCCCGCCGCGTCCTTCTCCGCGTTCATGTCGATATTTTCCACAGCTTCCACTCTGTCCACGGCAAGGGCAAAAGAGTTGTCCGTAAGCTCTACAATAATAGCAATCTCCCGCTGGGTATCGCGGAGGACCTCTTTCATGTTCTCGAACAAATCAATCATCAGGGCAAGCTCCCCTTCTTTTCTGGCACGGATAATATCCAGGGCCTCATCTTTTTGCCCTCTGCCGGTACGTTCGAGGACTTCAGCGGCCGTCGCGTGGATGGCTTTATGCGGTTTGTCGAATTTCTTCAATTCCATTTGGACCATGGAATCGTCACTTTGGAAAGAATCGTACCATCTTCCAAATTTACACTTATGGGGATCTAATTCGAGCTCGAAATTCCGGTCATCCCGGACACTGGATTCAAGCTCTTCCAGCCAGTGTTCGTGTTCCTGTTTCCGCTGATCAAGATTGTTTGTAAGGTCCTTCATTTCCTGATAGTGCGAACTCATTCCAAGACGGAGCCGCAGGTCAACCAGCTGATGTACCTTCCCCCGAATATTGATAACTCCCCGGACATACTCCGGCGCATCGGGGATAAACGTCGTTTCGGGAACAGCAAGCATTTCCTGGACCTGCCCGGTCGAAACCGCGAACAAACGGCCTTTTACCGAAAACAGTAAATACGGCAGTTCTAACTCTTCATCATCTTCCAATAATTCGTCGTCTTCCATGTTTTTCATGATACCCTATGAAAAGTACGCCGTCAATTGTTGTTACGGCCGGCCGCGCAGTCCACAATTGCATTGATCAGCTGCTGATGGTCCCAGCCGTAGGCGGCCGCTTCGATGCAGAGGTCGCTGTACTCCGGATTTAACCCGGGAAGAGGGTTTATTTCCAGAATGTATGGTTCCTCCGTCTCCCGTTCCACCCGAAAATCGACACGGGCAACGTCCCGGCAGCCGGTGACCCGGAAGACCGCGGCCGCAAGCCGGAATAAACGCTCCTTCAACACTTCTCCGATTTTCGCGGGACAGGTGTAGTAAAAATTATGTACAAGCTCCACCTTCACATTGTTCGTATAAATGCCTCCTTCCGCCGGGTCATACTTTTCTACATCGATTTCCATCGGGGGGAAGAAAATCAGTTCTCCCGGCAGAACGGCGGGGGCGGTCCGGTCGTTGAGCCTTCTTGCCGTCGGAGCTGTCAGATTACCCAAAACGCCCACGGTCATTTCTCGTCCGGCAATAAACCGCTCGCACAGCACCGGCTGCCGGTATTTGGACAGCAGCAGCCGCAGCTTCTCCCGCAGTTCCTTCAGGGTATACACCACGCTGCTTCCGGTAATGCCGATTCCCGTCCCCTCTCTGCTTGGTTTTACGAACAGGGGAAAGGCAAGTCCCGTTTCATCTCCCAAATCTTCGTTCAGGAGTTCGTCCGCCGAAGAAAACACCTGAAATTCGGGTGTCGGCAGTTCATGATAATGAAGAATCCGCTTCGTCATCGGTTTATCGAGGCAAACCGACAGGGTAAGAACATCGCTTCCTGTATAGGGAAGCCTAAGCATGTCCAGTACAGCCGGTATCTGCGCCTCCCGGCTGACACCGCTATGCCCCTCGGCAATATTGAAGCACAAATCGGGAGAAAACCGGTCAAGTTTCCCGATTAGGTCAAATGGGGGGTTGATGTTTGCTTCGAAAAACTCCGCTTCATGCCCCCCCTGCTTAAGTGAATCGATAATATGGCTGATGGTCTCCATGCTGTCCAAATCGTCCCACTGGTCCTTCGACAGTTCCCCGCCGGGAGCGTTTTTTTTCAGATTTGCCAGTACCGCGATTTTCATTTCCATACCTCCCGCAGGCTGCAGTTTTGTATATTTCCTTCAGGGTCCGGATAGCGGAAGATATCCTTCATGTAATTGGACAGCAGGAGGGAGCCGTCTTCCCTCCCGACAATGTGGTCGGTCAGCAGCGGAATTTTTCCGCCGCCTCCGGGGGCATCGACTACATAGGCCGGGACCGCGTATCCCGAGGTAAACCCGCGGACCTCTTCGATAAGCCGAAGCCCCTCTTCCACCGATGTTCTGAAGTGGGAAGCACCCACCACCGGGTCGCACTGGTACAGGTAGTACGGCCGGACCCGGATTTTCAGGAGCCCGTGGAAGAGGGAAGTCAATACCGGTGCCGAATCGTTTACCCCCCGGAGCAGCACCGTCTGGCTTCCCAAAGGTATTCCGGCATCCGCCAGCAGCCGGCAGGCCTCCTGTGTTTCCGGCGTCAGTTCCGAGGGATGGGAGAAGTGGATACTCATCCAGAGGGGATGGTACTGTTTCAGCATCCGCGTCAGCCGCGGCGTAATCCGCATGGGCAGCACAACCGGGACCTTCGTCCCGATCCGTATCATTTCAACGTGCGAGATGGAAGACAGCCGGCTGAGGAGCCACTCCAGCTCGTGGTCTTCGAGGGTCAGAGGGTCTCCTCCGGAAAGGAGCACGTCACGCACTTCCGTGTGCTCTTCGATGTATTTCAGCACGTCCTCCCACCTGCTCTTCCGGTGCAGTCCGGCGGAAGGTTTCCCTACAATCCGGGAGCGGGTACAGTACCTGCAGTAGGTTGAACAGAAGTCGGTAACCAGAAACAGGACCCTGTCGGGATAACGGTGGACCAGGCCGGGCGCCACCGTGTCGGCGTGTTCGCTCAAGGGGTCGATCTTGTCCCCGGAGGACACGCAGAGCTCCTCCCGCCGGGGTATTACCGTTTTCCGCAATTCCTCCCCCCCGGCGGCTGCCAGGACGGAAAGAAAATAGGGGGTAATACTGAAGGGAAACATCACACCGCCGCCGGAAAATATCTCTTCCTCCGCGGGCCCCAGGCTTAGAAACTGCTTCAGCCGCTTCGGCGTGGTTACACGGTTCCGTATCTGCCACCTCCAGTCGTTCCACTCCTCGGGGCACCCGAAAAACGGCAGCTTGAGGTCCTGCATTCTTTTTAATGTACTTAGTTCTCTGCGCGCGGATATCAATCTATTCAGCGGCTACAGCAGAGAAAACCGGTAGGGAAGGTCTCGTTTCATACGCCCCTCCTTAGAAAGGTAACTATCCTCACTGGATATTAGGAAAAATTTACACCATTTTTTTGAAAAAGGCCATAGAAATCGAAAAAATTTACGATTTTTTGCGCCGTTTCCAGCGGTTGTACCAGTCCAGCGCCGCCATCATAATAACATGGGAATAGGGGCCGCTCCCCATCTTTTCTTCCACCTCCGTAACCGGGATGAGTTCGAAATCTACCTCTTCGTGCTCATCCAGGTCCTGGTCCCCGTTTTTTTTGAGGTCCTCGGCCACAAAGGTGTACACCCAATTGTCCATAATCGCCGGATTGGCCATCACTTTACCCGCCGGCGACAGCTTACCGGCTTTATAGCCCGTCTCTTCCAAGAGCTCCCTCGCCGCTCCTTCCGCCGGGGTTTCACCGGCATCCAGGACCCCTCCGGGGAATTCGATGGTAAGGACCTGTCCCGCCTGCCGGAACTGATGGACCATGAGGAAACACTCCCTCCCCCTGGTGTCCGTCATAACCGGTACAACATTTACCCAGTCGGGAGAATGCAGGATGACAAAATCGGTCCGAAGCCCCGAAGCGGAAGCCCGGTCTACTTCATAAATGTCGAAAACCCTGGTTTCAAGTATTTTTTTTCTCGAAAGCTCCTGCCATAAGAGATGCTGGTTTGATTTCATATTCTAAAGAATACCGCAAAACGGCAAAACATAAAAGTACGCCGCGTTTGAGGTTTAAAAATGGAGGTTCAGGCCGATATCGAGGGGTGTGAACCGGCTCCCGTTTGTATTTGTATCGTTGATGAGATAGACGGACTGGGCGACAATTTCTCCGATTCCGAACAAATCGATAAAAATCCCGCCCCCGGCTGAAAGCAGCATCCCCGCGTTGTCCCCGCCGGCAATTTCCGTAAAGAAACGGTAATATCCGGCATCGAAAAAGAGTACGGCCCCGGGAAGAAAAGAAGGGAGTCCGACTGCCGGCAGATTAAAGCGCAGGTCCGTCGACGCTATGACCTTCAGCGGGGCCGGGTACCGGTTCGTGTCGGCCCCCCGGACCGCGCCGCCGAGGCCTTCTTTCCACATTCGCCCGCTTACATTCTGCAGCACCTGCAGCGGAATATATTCACCGAAAACATAGTCCCCCCGCAGCCACCATCCCTGATAGATGCTGAACAAATTCAGCCCCCCGGGGGAAACGATCTCCAGATAGGGAAGAAAACCCCGGATATCGGCGTGTACCCCGCCGTAGGAATATCTCGTGCCGTTAACGGTATTCAGCCCGGTACCCGGCGCCGCCGAACCGCAGATATCGACGGTAATTCCCTCTTTCACCCTCGATTCCCGGTGCCGTACTTCAGTGCTGATATTGAACCCGCTTATACAATATATCAGGGCAATCCCCTCCTTTTCAGGAAGATCCGACTTGGTTAAAAGATGGTCCGCCCGCGCGCCGTTTTTGAAAAGGTAGGAATCGCTTTGGAAACGGGTAAAAAAATACCACTCCACCCCGGGAATGATCCCCTGGGAAACGCCGAGAGAAAACTGGGCCCGTATGAAGTAATAGAACAGGTCGGTTTCCGGATCGACCCCGGGGTCCGCCCCGGAATAGACCGATCCGTCCGGCTTTTGATAGTACCCCGCCGAATCAACGTCACCCCCGAAGGTGTACCACAGGACCGTATCAACTCCCGGAAAAAGTGAAAGCCCCGAATACCCGAAACCGATATTTACAAAGGCCCAGGGTTCAAAGCGGATTTTTCCGTTTTCCATGCTTTCCGCCGCTTCGACGGCATCCCGAAGGGGCCCCGCGGACACTCCGGCGGCGGTGCCGCACAGAATAATCAGAATTAAAAAAAACCGGAGGAAAATCATGCTACCAGGGGGAAACGGGGTCTTCAATTTCGGCCGCGTCCATCATCGACGCTACCCGCTGCAGGGACGAAAGGATGGCGCTCTGTTCCCAGTCCGGGAGCTGTCGGAACCGCTGGACAAAGTGTTCCTGCAGGAGGGAGGGATCGTTTTTTATCATCTCAATCCCCGCGTCTTCAATTGTAACAATGACCCGACGTTTGTCCGTATCACTCCTGCGCCGAGTAATGAGGCCCCGTTTTTCAAGACGGTCGAGGATGTTTGTTACCGTCGATTGGCTTAAATTGATGTTTGCCGCGATTTCACTGACGGTAATTCCCTCTTTGCCGTATATTTCTTTGAGTATAATAATTTGCGGTCCCGTCAAGCCGTATTCCTTTACCAGCTGTTTTGACTGCAAATCAACCGCCCGGATTATTTTTCTGAGAATTTTAAGAACATCGTTACTTACATCATAGATCTGCACACTGACCTTCAATTTTATAAATTATCAAATATATCGATAAAAGTATATCATTTTTTCTATTTGCATACAATTGAATACAATTGTAAGAAAATTAGTAAGAAAATACATACACAAGTATAAGATATAATGGATATATTTTGAATAAAAAATCGAGGTAATTTCTTATTTTATAAATATATATAAGCAGATGCATCAATATCAGCTTGACGTATCGTATATAGTTGAATACAATAGAATTGAAAGTATTATATGTAAAAGGAGAGAAACATGACAAAAAAATTATTCATTGTATTAGTTCTTCTGCTCGCGGGCGGACTTCTGCTGTTCGCGGGAGGCAAACAGGAGGCGGAACCTGAAGCAGCTCCGGCGGCGGAAGGAGAAGCATCATCTTCAGAAGAACAGGCCCCGGCGGGTCCTCCAAAGTCGGGAATCGCCTACAAAAGCCCCATCGATATCGGTACGAAAAACTTCACCGAACAATTCGTCGCGGGGAACCTGATGGCGATCTATCTCGAAGATCAGGGTTTTGACGTAAACCTGAAAACAGGAATGTCCAGTACGGTCCTGCGTGAAGCCATGGAAAACGGCGATATCGATCTTTCCATGGACTACACGGGAACATTATGGCTGAGCTACGCCGGACACGAGTTCAAAGGCGAATCGCCGAAAGAAATGTACCAAAAGGCAAAAGAGTACGACGCTGAAAACGGCCTCGTGTGGATAGACCCGATCTGGTGCAACAACACCTACGCGATTGCCGTTACCAGAGAATTTTCCGAGGAACACGGCATTACCACCATGTCTGATTTTGCCGAATATGTACGGGAACAGGAAGGGGAAGTCCCCTTCGCGAGCGATTTCGAGTTTTATTCCCGCCCCGACGGTATTCTCGGCCTGCAGCTCCATTACGATTTTGCATTTAAACCGAATGCCGTAACCACCGTTCTTCCCGGTTTGACCTTCGAATACCTTGAAAAGGGAAGAAGCGTTGCCGCCATGATGTTCGGCACCGACCCCGCGGCGGTAAAATACGACTGGGTTGTTCTCGAGGACGACAAGAACTTCTGGCCGCCGTACGACCTCTCCCCCTACACACGGGTGGAGGTGCTTGAAGCAAACGACGGTCTGAGGGAAGCGCTGAACAGGCTCGTGGGCGCTTTTCCCGACAATCCCGCCGGCGCACGGCAGGAGATGACGGAATTGAACGCCATGGTCGATATCGACCTGATGGAGCCGGAAGAAGCGGCCGAAGCGTGGCTGAAAGAAAAAGGACTGATCGACTAAGAAATTAGTACACATTGTATTGTTTCGGCAGGCAGAATCGGTCTGCCTGCCGGAATAGTTTCATTACAGCGGATAAGCAGGAATTATGTGGAAACAGGCGTGGGAATATTTTATAAAGCATTACGATAAAATTATCGAGTGGACACTGCAGCATCTCTACATCATCAGCATAGCAAACGCCATCGCCGTCGTCATCGGTGTTTTTATCGGAATACTTATTTCAAAAAAGGGAAGAGAACGGGCCGCCGAGACGGTCATTTATTTCGCGAGTATCTTTATGACCATACCGTCTCTCGCGCTCTACGGTATTCTCATGGGTATTTTATCGGCACTGACGCTTCCCTCCATCGGGTTAGTTCCCGTGGTTGTCGCGCTGACCCTGTACGGGCTGCTGCCGATTATCCGGAACACCTACACGGCCATTACCGAAGTGGACCCGGCAATTATCGAAGCCGGCCGGGGCATGGGCATGACGGAACGGCAGCTGATGGTGAAGGTGAAAATACCCTTAGCGATACCCGTTATCATGGCGGGACTGCGTCAGGCGGTAGTCATGAATATCGGGATCGCGGCAATCGGTTCGTATATCGGGGCCGGAGGATTAGGCCAGCCAATTTTCCGGGGAATTGCCAACTACCGGGTGGACCTGATAATTGTCGGGGCCGTATGTGTTTCGGTCCTCGCGATTATTTTCGATCTCATCCTTGGACGGGTTGAATGGCTGGCAACGCCGAAAGGAATACGAATAGGGAGGAAAGGGCGTTGATAAAACTTGAAAATGTAACAAAAAAATATCCCGACGGTACCGTGGCTGTGAAAAATTTCAGCCTCGAAATCGAAGAAGGGGAATTCTGTGTCTTCTTAGGACCTTCCGGGTGCGGGAAAACGACATGTATGAAGATGATCAACCGTATCATCCCTCTGACGGAAGGCGACATTTACGTTCAGGGTGAGAACATCATGGACGTAAATCAGAACGAACTCCGCAGGGGTATCGGATACGCCATCCAGAACATCGGACTCTTCCCCCACCTCACGGTGGCGCAGAATATTGCAACGGTCCCGATATTAAAAAAATGGACGAAAACGCGCCAGCGGGAGCGGGCGGAGGAACTGCTGTCCCTCGTCGGCATGAACCCTGAAATTTTTATGGACCGGTATCCCAGTGAACTGTCCGGCGGTCAGCAGCAGCGCGTAGGTGTAGCACGGTGTCTTGGCGCCGATCCTCCGATTCTTCTCATGGACGAGCCTTTCGGGGCCATCGATCCCATTACCAGGGTAAAGCTGCAGGACGAATTTTTAAAAATTCAGGCAAAAATCAAGAAAACAATTGCATTCGTTACCCACGATATCCATGAAGCGATAAAGATGGGAGACAGAATAGCCCTCCTAAAGGCCGGCGAACTGGTGCAGTACGCGGACCCGACAACACTGCTCTACGCACCGGCAAACCAATTTGTACGCGATTTTGTGGGGACCGACAGAGTGCTGAAAGGGCTGCGCCTTCACAGGGCGAAAGAAATCATGCGAGAGCCCCATTTTACCGTTCGAGCGGATGAGGCCCCGGCGGACATTCAAAAGCAGATGGAAAAAGAAGTAATCCGCTGGTCCATGGCGGTGGACTCCGACAACCGCTTTCTCGGCTGGGTTACCTACGACGACATAAAAACAGCGGAGAACGTACGGGACATCATCGTGCCCCCCTCGGTTACCGCCGACCCGGACACGCCGCTTAACGACGCGCTTTCCCTGATGCTCAACAGCGCCATCGGGACCCTCGCGGTTATCGATGAGAATGAAAAGCTGTTAGGCGTTATTTCGTTTAATATTATTCATGATATTTTGACCGAGCAGGTCGAAGATGACCAGGATATTGGAAAAGAGGACAAGTCTTGAAGTTTAAAAGATATTTAATTTTAATTATTATCTTAGCTGTACTTATCGGCGCGACAATCTGGATGACCGCCCTGAAAGAGGCGGGAATCTTCAAACTGGCCCCGGCATCAAAGGTCTTGAGTACCCTGCTGCGGCATCTGCAGATTGTCGCGGTTGCCGAACTTCTCGCTATCGCCGTCGGTGTTCCCGTCGGGTTTATCAGCACGCGGCGTTCACTGCGTTTTATTTCACCGCTGTTTATTGGAATTGCAAATATAGGACAGACAATTCCGACCCTCGCGTTTATCGGTATCGCCGGCGCTCTGCTGGGAATGGGATACAAGGCCGCCGTTGTTGCTCTCTTTGTCTACGCGATGCTGCCGATTATCAGAAACACCTACGCCGGCATCAATTCCATCGATCCGGCAATTCGGGAGGCCGCCGCCGGAATGGGTATGTCAAAGTGGCAGATAACCTTTAAAGTTGAACTTCCCTTAGCACAGCCTGTCATTATCGCGGGAATCCGTACATCGATGGTCCTTAACGTCGGGACCGCGGCCGTCGCGGGAATGATCGGCGCGGGCGGTTTAGGCGAGCTGATCGTTACCGGTATCGCGGTCAGGGTAACGGAACTCGTAATTCAGGGCGCCGCGCCGACAGCGGCCCTTGCCATTATTTTAGACGCCCTCCTGCGGGAAGTGGAAAACATTCTTACTCCCCGGGGCCTGAAAGTTTCTAAAGAACGGCGATAGCGGAATTATATACTCAAATAAAAGGGCAGGTTTTCCTTCTCAACTTCGTACACATTGTTGCTGATGTTTTCCTCGAGCCACTGCTTTACATTATAGGCAATAGGCTTTTTATTCCGTTTAACGAGGCGTTTGAAATGCGTATAAAATCCGTACTCGTCTAAAAGAAGAACATCCCCGTTGATGTCAATTACATGGTAGTAGATCTCGTAGGTATCATGCTGCTTTTCTTCCGAGCCGAATTGTTTGTACCAATCCCCCGGCTTCATGTTCATAGTATCGACACAATCCTTATAAACGGTGTGCAAAAAACCAAATTTTATAGTATACTGGACCCTCGATGACTATATAACCGAAGGACTATGTATATGAAATTCAGAACAAAACTGCTTCTTTCGTTTACCGCTATTTTTATTATCATCATTGCCGGCGGCGGTTTGAGTTTTTTTCAAATCCTCTCTTTAGCCGAAGAAAGCTCCGATCTTGTCGAAAAGAAGGCCCCCGCCGTATATACAACATTGGAAATTCGTTTGTGCATTACCAATGCTCATCTTGTAATGGAGGAAGTGCTGACCGGAGGGGAAAGTCCCGAAAACTGGGAACAGGTGGAAGCCCTTTTCATTGAGGCCGAACATTTTATTAACGCCCTTCTCGAGGGCGGAGTAATAGACGACGAAACCATATATCCCCTGGAGGAACCGCAAATACGCCGGCGGCTTAAGACGGCCGTCCGGGACACCTCGGCAATCCTCGAAAGCGCACGGAAGCGGTTCACCTTTTTCCTGGAAACGGGAAGGTATTCTCCCCTGTTAGACGATGCCTTTGACACGCAGTTTTCCACCTACATCGGCAATATCGGAATTATCGAAGATCTCGTTAAAGCAGAAATGGCCTCGGGGAAACAGTCGCTGTTAGAGACCGCGCGCTGGGGTGTGTACATCCTCATCGGCGCCACCGCGTTCAGCCTGATAATCGCCATCATTATCGGCATTACCCTTTCCGGAGGCATTTCGAAACGGGTAAACAAAATGCTGTATTTCGCGGAGAAGGTTGCAGCCGGTGATTTTACCGAAAAAGTCACCGTAACGAGTAAGGATGAGATCGGCCGGCTCGGCGAAAGCCTGAACCGTTTCTCGAAGTCGCTGATGGACATGGTGGGCGGGGTCCGTACCGTCGCGGACAAGCTTACGGAAACCGGTATCGACCTCTCGAGCAACATGGAACAGACCGCGAGCGCGGTCAATGAAATTTCGGCAACTATTGAAAGCATCAAACAGCAGACGGAAAACCAAAACAACAGTGTGAATCAGTCCTCCGCGGCAGTGGAGGAAATAGTACAGAATATTGAGTCGTTAAACAGGCTCATCGAAAATCAGGCTTCGGGGCTGACCGAATCTTCCGCCTCCATCGAAGAGATGATCGCCAACATCAATTCGGTTACCAGGACCATGGAAAAAATGGAAACCCAGTTTCAGGAGCTTACCGGAAAAGCGGAAAGCGGAAAAAGCGCCCTGAACGAGACGGCGGGGCACATCTCCCGGGTGTCGGAGCGCTCCGCCGCGCTTTTAGATACCAATAAATTAATAGCGGGCATTGCCGCGCAGACAAATCTTCTGGCAATGAACGCGGCCATTGAAGCGGCCCATGCCGGAGAATACGGCCGGGGGTTCGCGGTCGTAGCGGATGAGATCCGGAAACTCGCGGAAGACGCTTCGGTAAAATCGAAAAACATCGACGCGCTTTTAAAAGAAGTAAAAGAAATTATCGATACGGTGGTTGCATCCTCCGGAAAGAGCCAGGAAACCTTTCAGGAGGTCCAGGACAAGATCCGGCAGGTTGCCCAGCTCGAAGAACAGGTTAAAAACAGCATGGATGAACAGACGGCGGGCAGCTCTCAGATCCTCGAGGCCCTTACCCAGATGAACGATATAACTTCCGAGGTCCAGACAGGATCGCGGGAGATGCAGGAGGGAAGTTCTGTCGTAATCGGCGAGATGCAGAATGTTCTGCAAATTAGTCAGGAAGTGGGACAGA
Source organism: uncultured Spirochaetales bacterium (assembly GCA_964440465.1). Taxonomy (GTDB): domain Bacteria; phylum Spirochaetota; class Spirochaetia; order SPDA01; family CAZSGZ01; genus CAZSGZ01. The sequence goes on along the minus strand of CAYTSI010000020.1, from coordinate 14,610 downwards.
GCATTAACGAGGCAGCAAACGGGACCGAGGAGATCAATCAGTCGGTCCAGCATGTCAGTGAGATCAGCACACAGAACAAGGAGATGATCGAAACTCTAATCCGGGAAATAGATAAATTCAAAACCGATGAGGGCTAAGGGGCGGCACGTATGACAAAAAAACAGCGTGTGCGGGCGGTGTTGGAACGAAAACGACCGGACAGGCTGCCTGCACAATCAAATTTTACCGGCTCACTGCGCGCGGCCGTCGCCGGGCACCTCGGTATTTCCCCGGCCGAGATTGACGGCCGCTTTGACAACCATCTTCTCCGGGTGGACCTTTCCCCGAAAAATCAGCCCTCCACCGGAGGGAATATCGCCTACGACTGGTGGGGGGCCGGTTTTGACACAACAGAGGAAGGCTACCGCATTGCCGACTACCCGTTGGCTGAACAAAACAATATAGCGTCGTTCCCCTGGCCGGACCCCGCTGCCCCGGGATTGATGGACGAAGCATCGGCAGCCGTCGAGGCCGAAAACAGCCGGGAGGACCCCCGCTTCATCATTCCCAACTTCGGATTTGCCCTCTTCGAGCGGGCATGGTCCCTCCGGGGACTGGAGCAGTTTATGATGGACATGGTTTTAGAACCTGCATGGTCGGAGGAACTTCTCGAGAGGATAACCGATATCCAGGTCGAACTTGCCCGAAGATACGTCAACCTCGGAGTGGACGGCGGATATTTTGGAGACGACCTCGGCGCGCAGCGGGGGCTGCTTTTTTCTCCCGATATCTGGCGGAAGATGTTCAAACCCGGGATGAAACGGATGTTCGATGTTTTTACCGGTTCCGGACTGCCGGTACTGATGCACTCCGACGGTGATATAGAGGGAATTATTCCCGATTTAATTGAAATCGGTCTTACCTGTCTCAACCCCTGTCAGCCCGAGGTCCTGGAGCACACCAGGCTGAAAAAAAAATTCGGCAGGGACCTCTCTTTTTACGGCGGCGTCTCCACCCAGGAAGTGCTGCCGAAGGGTACACCCGACGATGTCCGCCGGGCCGCCCGCCGCTGTATCGATGAACTGGCCTCCGACGGAACGGGGCTTATATTCGGCCCCTCCCACCGGATGATGTCGGACATCCCCATGCACAACATTGATGCATTGCTCGAATCTCTGGCATACTGTACAGTGAGATAGCAGGAGGAATCCATGGACGATAAAACTCGGAAACAGCGGATGGCCGAACTCTACCGGGAACGGTTCGGCGGAGGACCGGAGATTTGGGTCCGGGCCCCCGGGCGGGTCGACCTCATGGGAAGCCATACCGATTACAACCTCGGCTACATTATGACAATGCCCATCAGCCGCGACACCTGGATTGCCGCCGGGAACGCCGGCCCCCGAATACGAATGTATTCCACCAACCTCGACGACGCGGCGGAGGCGGACCCGGGAAATATCGAAAAAAACCCGGACCGTTTATGGATTAACTATCCCTTAGGGGTCGCGCGGGCGCTGCGGGACAAGGGGTACACCGTTTCCGGATTCGACGCCGTTGTCGACTCGACAATTCCCATCGGAAGCGGCTTGAGCAGTTCCGCGGCCTTCGAAGCCGCGTCGATTGTCCTGTTTCAGGAACTCGGAGGATATACGATCGACCTGCTGGAACAGGCAAAAATATGCCAGCAGGCTGAAAATGAGTTTGTCGGCATGAACTGCGGCATCCTCGACCAGTATTCGTCGATTTTAGGAGAGGCGGACAAAACAGTCCTTCTCGACTGCAAATACCTCACCCACGAATCGGTCCCCTTTCCCAGCGGTCTGGCGGCGGTAATCTGCAACACAAACGCCCCCAGGGAACTAACCGGTTCGGAATACGGCGACAGGAGGCGGCAGTGTGAAGAGGGTGCCCGGATAATTAGCGGGAAGTATCCGGATGCTGTTTCCCTCCGTGACGCGACACTGAAACAGCTCGAAGAATGTAAAAATGAAATGACGGAAACGGCGGCGCGGCGGAGCAGGTTTATTATCGAAGAAAACAAACGGGTCCTTGATTTAGCAAACGCTGTAAAAGAAGACAATTATGTGGCAATAAGCCGGCTCTTCGCGGAATCCTTTGCCGGGGCGCGGGACCTGTTTGAAATTTCCGTTCCGGCAATGGAGCAGATGGTTGAGGCAATGAATTCTTCTCCGGGTATTATCGGCGCACGGCAGGCAGGCGCGGGCTTCGGAGGCTGCATGATCGGCTTGGTGGAAATTGACAAAACCTCGGTATTTTCCGCCTCGGTCCTGGACACCTACAACCGGATTTCCGGGCTCGAAGGGGAGGCCTACGTTGTAACTCCCGATGCCGGCGCGGGTCTTCTCAAATAGGGAATATATGCCGCGGAATAGAAAATTTTTCTGGTGTTACATCTACCTTTTACTTATTCTCTTCTTCGCGTTTTTATTCCTCACCGTGTTTTTGGAACGGAAAACAAACACCTCATTTGTCGAACATAACAAAATGATCCTCGAAGAAGCCGGCCGGACCCTGATGAATACTTTCGACCCGGCACACTTTCAAAACCGGGATATGGCCGCCGAGTACGCGGAGCAAACCGCGCGAGATACAAGTTTCAGAATAACGGTCATTCAACCGGACGGTACGGTCATTGCCGATTCAAACAACAATCCGGAAAACATGGATAATCAACAACGCCCGGGACGTGTATAAAAAAAGTTCGAGAAAGCGGCTAAAAGCGAGCGGCCATGTGAAGGGGGAGCTTCTGTTTATCGATTTTATCAAGCACCTCGAACATATCGGCGACCATTCCCTGAACATATCCCAGGCGCTGCACAACCTGCAGTAGCTTGACGGTTTTCAGGGTTTTTGATAACCTACCATTTCACAACATTTCGGGCTGTAGCGCAGTGGTCTAGCGTACTTGACTGGGGGTCAAGGGGTCGGCGGTTCAAATCCGCCCAGCCCGATTTTTTCAAGGAAAAAATCACGTTTTTGAAACGAAGAAGCGGCGCGAAAACATGGAGCGCAAATGACCAGGACGGTCATTTAGCTTCGGAGGCGGCTTCAGCTTTAGTGGAAAAACGGCCCTGCCCTTCGGATACGGAAAACCTAACCGACGGCAGAACTGAAAAAATACATGTGAGAAATGCGGGTTAGGCCCCGAACACCTCGTGCAGGAAGTCTACGACCTTTTTAATCTGACCATCTTCGAGATGATAATAAACCCGTTTACCTTCCCGCCGCCTGCTGACATACCCTGCTACGGTAAGCATTTTCAGCTGCTGAGAAACATTCGAGGGTTTTCCTTTCACTTCCTTTACGATATCGTTTACACAGTGGTCACCTTCCGAGAGTAAACAAAGTGTTTTAAAACGGATCTCGTTGGAAAGAAGGGAAAACATATCCAAAAGGGCGTTGCATTTCTTTTCTTTGCTTTTCTTTGACATGTTAATATATTATGAAATACCTCTCCAAAATTGTCAAGTTAATTCGTAATTTTTTTTTATTGCCTGCTTACGTTTTGCTTTGTAAGCTCTTCAGCAGATTTCCGCACTTCTCCAGGGCCGCATCGAAGTCAAAAACATCTAAGGCGTCCAGCACAGACCGGATTCCATCTTCGTAAGGTGTTCCCCGCAGGACCGTTTTAATGTCTCCTGCCCTGTCTTCAGCTTCCAGGTCGTTGTTTCCCAGCAGTTTCTCCAGTTCGCCAAGCTTTTTAACAACATCGGCGGTTTCAGCGGCAGCCAGCGGTTTTGTACCCTCCGATTTTTCCCGTTTTTGGCTTTGATACCGGGGCAGCCGCTCCGACACGTTCCGGAGGACAACATCCAGGGACTCTTCGACGGCATCGAGAAGTATATCGTCATTGGTAATTTCCCCGGCCGCTATCGCCTCATCCAGCAGCTTTGCCTGCTCAAATACCTGCACGGCCCCGATATTGCCGGCAACTCCCTTCAGCGTATGGGCAAGGCGTTTCGCGGTTTCGTAATCTCCCTTTTCCAGTGAATCCCGGACCTTTTCAACCGCGCCATTGTAGTTCCGTACAAAATCGGACAAAAGGTCCCGGTAGAGCTTTTTATTGCCCCCTAAGCGCTGCAGGGCGTTGTCGATCTCGAGTCCGTCAATTCCCCCGTCAAGAAATGAAAACTCCGTTTCTCCCTGCTTCTCCGGTTCCCCTTTTTTCAACAGAGCCGCAAGCCGTTCCTGTATTTCAGGGTGCTCTCCCGGTACAATCCAGTTCTTAAGGGTCGAAAAAAACTGGTCTAAGTCGATGGGTTTTGCAACATAATCGTTCATTCCGGCGGCAATACACTTTTCCTTGTCGCCTTTCATTGCATTAGCGGTCATCGCGATAATCGGCAGATTGGTATATTTTTCTTCGTTTCTGATAAGCCGGGTGGCCTCGAACCCGTCCATCCCGGGCATCTGAACGTCCATCAGCACACCGTCATAATTTCGGCCCCGGATTGCTTCAATCCCCTCTCTACCGTCCTTTGCTGTATCGACGACAATACCTGCTTCCGAAAGAATTTCCACCGCCACCTGCTGATTGATTGGATTGTCCTCGACTAACAGCAGATAGGCCCCGCGGACCTTTTCCTTGTGGATCGACTGATATGTAATGACCCGGCTGTCGGTGAGGGCCTCAACGGAACCGTCCTCCGCGAAAAGGCTGATAATCGTATCGAACAAGGCCGACTGTTTAATAGGTTTTAATAGAAAAGCGTCTACCATGTCCTCTTTTAAGTCTTCAGCGTCCCGGCTTGTCCCGAAGGCGGTCATTAAAATAATTTTAAGGTCTTGACATTTCCCGCCGGCATGAATTTTTTCAATCATTTCTACACCGTTAAGCCCCGGCATCCTCCAGTCGATAAGGGCGATGTCGTAGGGAGCTTCCCCTTCCGCCGCCTCGGAGAGTTTCCCGATCCCCTCAATCCCGTTGACAGCGGACTCCACGGAAAAAGAAAAGGTTTCAAGCATTTCACCAAGCATCAGCCTGGACGCCTTGTTGTCGTCCACAACCAGGACTTTCAACTGTTCAATTTCTTTCGGAAGGACCCGGTTTCGTTCCTTTCCTTCGGGCTGCCGTTGTAGATTCATGGTAAAGGAAAATTTCGCCCCCCGCCCGGGTTCCGATTCCGCCCAGATCTCCCCCCCCATCATTTCAACCAAGCTCTTGCAGATGGTAAGCCCCAGCCCGGACCCCCCGAACCTGCGGGTGGTGGAACCGTCGGCCTGGGTAAAGGATTGAAACAAATGGTTAATTTTTTCCGATTCAATGCCGATGCCTGTGTCCTCCACCGTTACAAGAAGAGACACGTTGCGGCTGGCAACTTTTTCAGCCGCGACCCACAGAACAATCTGCCCCTTTTCGGTAAATTTAACGGAATTTGAAATGAGGTTGGTAAAAATCTGGTTAATCCGCAGCGGGTCGCCGATAAGGGCCCGGGGGACATCGCTTTCGGCGGCGACAACCAGCTCAATGTCCTTCTCCGCCGAACGTGTGCGGAACAGATCGCCCACCTGTTCCAAAACATCGGTAAGGACAAATTCGGTATTTTCTATCTCCAATTTCCCCGCTTCAATTTTCGAAAAGTCGAGAATGTCGTTGATAAGCCCTAAGAGCGACTTTGATGAGTTTTCTATCACCGACAAATATTCCTTTACCTTGAGAGGGACCTCGTAATTGAGGGAAAGGTTGGTCATACCGATAATCGCGTTCATAGGAGTGCGGATTTCATGGCTCATATTTGCCAGAAAATCGCTCTTCGCCCGGGTTGCCGCCTCCGCCTCCTCCTTCGCTTTCATTAAATCCTGCTCGTAGGAGTTTCTTGCAATCGCCTCACCTAACGTTCCGGCAAAGGCGGAGAAAACATACTTCTCCCCATCCGTCCATTCCCGTTCCGATCCGCAGTCGTCAAACCCTGTAAAGCCCCAGAAGGTGTCGCGGACAATAATCGGCACCACGAGAACGGACTGTATTCCCTGCCGTTTCAGTACTTCCTGTTCCGGTTCGGGGAATGATTGAACGCTCCCCTCCACGTGTTTTCCCGCCGACAACAGCCGATACCATCGCGCAAAAGCATCGGTAAAGGGGACATCCTGCTGGTCCGTGCTGCCGAGCTTGGAGTTGACAGTTCCGGCGGTCCACTCATATTTCATGCTGAACCGCGGGGCGCCTTCGGAGGTATACCTGTTTTCATACACATACACACGGTCGACTTCCGCCTGTTCTCCGATATTCCGCAGAGCAGAGTTAACGGCCTTGTGAAAATCGGTCCGGCTGATTAGCTTTTCTATTGCACGGGTGGCGCCGTTTAAAATTTTATCCCGGCGGATCAGCTCTTCTTCCGCTTTTTTCCGTTCGGTAATGTCCTTCATGGTGCCCATAATGGCTTTCCGGCCGAGGTAATTAAGCAGTTTCGTGGAAACTGTAAATACTTTCTCATCACCGTCCTTCGGCGCCGCTCGGACCTCATATTCCCAATGTTCGTTCACCCCCAGCTTCCGCTGCTCGAACCTCGTTATAATTTCCTTGTAACTCTCGGCCGAAATAAGTTCTTTAAAGGGTTTTCCCGCCATCTCTCCCCGGGTATATCCGTACATCCTGGCAAGGGAATCGTTTACGAACTGAATTTTTTCATCCACAATAATAAAAACCCCTTCCTGCAGGTTTTCAATGAGGGTGCGGTATCGTTCCTCCGAATCTTCCAGGGAACGTTCCGCCACAACCAGAAGGGCCTTGGACAGACTGGAAATGAGATACGCTACAATCGAGCTGAAGAGGAGAAAAATCAGCTGAAAAAACGGGAACACACCGGCGTCAAAAATATTGCCGTTGTTCAGTTTGACCGCCATTACGATATAATTGACAATTACGATAATAAAAGAAGCCGAAATAAACACCTTCAGCTGATACTTCCGGATGGCAAACAAACTGATAACTAAAAGTTCGAAGAGAAGCACCAGGGTCGTTTCGGAGATATTCGCGTGGATAATAAACGGAATGAATTCACGGATTTCTTCAATCGGCCAGTCTGAAAAAATAACACCGAAAACACTGCCGAAAAAGGTTGTAACCAGTATCAGCATTAGTGAATTAACGGCTGCCTCGGGACGGCCTTTCCGGACAAATATCAGCGCCAGCAGGATTGAGACGGGAACAATTAAATCTCCCCCGAAAACGATCAGCGTGTGACCGGACCGGAAAAACCCGAACAACGCGAGGGGAATATAAATACCGAAGACCACCATTCCAAAGACAACAAGAAACTGCATCTTTTTTCGGACTTCCAGGGAGGCATCGTGGTAGGAATCTAAAAACCATTCGCGAATGAAATGACGTTTCATTGTTTTCCTTATTGCATAAATGTATTACCTGGCGGATTGTTTATCAAGTAAAAAAGTATTAGAGTATATGGAACGAAAGCTGGAGGCAAATAGATGAGCCTACATATTGCGGCACATCCCGGCGCTGTAGCCGATACCATTCTGCTTCCCGGGGACCCCCTGCGGGCGCGATTTATCGCGGAGAATTACCTGGAAAATCCGGTATGCTACAACGAAATACGGGGAATTTTAGGATACACCGGTACATATAAAGGAAAACAGGTGTCCGTACAGGGTACGGGGATGGGGATTCCATCCATATCAATTTATGTAAACGAACTTATCCGGGACTACGGGGTAAAAAAGCTGATGCGCGTCGGTTCATGCGGATCGATCCGGGAAAAGGCCGCCCTTCGTGATCTCATACTCGCCATGACGGCGTCAACCGATTCTTCCATGAACAAAAACAGGTTCGGCGGCCGCGATTTCTGTCCCCCCGCCGATTACACCCTTCTCCGGACCGCCGCCGATATCGCGGAAGAGAAAAAAATGCCCTGCCACACGGGAAACGTCTTTACCACCGACATGTTTTACCATGACGACCCCGATTACTGGAAAGACTGGGCCTCCTACGGGGTGCTTGCAATCGAAATGGAAACAACGGCCCTCTACACGATTGCCGCGAAATACGGTGTCCAGGCGCTTACAATTTTAACGGTAAGCGACAACATTCTGACGGGAGACAAGGTCTCCTCGGAAGACCGGGAAAAAACCTTTACCGATATGATGGAAGTGGCCTTAGAGACGGCCCTTCGGGTCTGAAGCCGCAGGGCTCTTCAGTTTTTTTTCCGCGCCAGAGTCATACCGTCGGCGATGCCGAGCATGCAGACATCAACCCGGCCGTCCGCCGCGACGGTATCGTTCAGGGCGCGGATCGCCTCCGTCGTCGGCCGCGTGTCCGCCGGGTCGATGACGCTGCCCATCCATAAAACATTATCGATGCAAATAAGCCCGCCGGGCTTAACGAGTTCGAGACAGTACTCATAGTATATGCCGTAATTTTCCTTGTCCGCGTCGATAAAGGCAAAATCGAAGGTTTCCCGCCACCCCGCCTCGAGGGCCTCCCCTAAGGTTTCGGCGGCGGGACCGATGCGGAGATCGATCTTGTCCCGGACCCCGGCCTCTTCCCAGAAGGGTATACCGGTTTCAGGAAACTCTTTCCGGTTTTCACAGGCAAGAATATATCCGTATTCGGGCAGGGCAAGGGCCATTTCAAGCGTGCCGGTGCCGGTATAGCTGCCTACCTCGATTACCCTGTGGGCACCGGTAAGCCGCAGAAGAAGCCGGATAAGCGCACCCTGGTCGGGGGTCATCTGCATTCCGCCTAAGGTGTGCTCCGCCGTTTTTTTCCGCAGTTTCCGTACAGCAGGGTGCTCCCGGACACCCTTTGCAAGGATGTAATTGTAGAGTTCTTCTGTTATAGTGATGATGTTTTTCGACGGGTTTGTCATACCGGAAAGAATACTGAACATCTCTCTTTCCGTCAATTTTTCTTTCATTTTCGCCATTATTGCTGCATTATGTGATATACCCCGACGATAAAAGATACAGGAGCATATAGGAGTTGATTCATGAAAAAGATCGCACTTTTTCTCGTTATGCTGCAGGCACTGATGCCGATTACGGCCGGTCTTGTCTTTGCCGGAGGAAAACAGGAAGCAAAACCTGCTGAAAGTGCGGGCGGCAGTAAAGCGAAATCTGCTGAAGAGGGACCGTTGAAAGCGGCCATATTGTTGTCCGGTCCGATCAATGACGGCGGCTGGAACACATCGGCATATGAAGGTATGAAAATACTCGAATCGGAAATGGGTTACCAAATTGCATATACCGAAAACGTAAAACAGCCCGACCGGAAAAATATACTACAAAATTACGCGAAGAGAGACTATGACATTATTTTCGGACACGGTTTTGAATACGGCGATGCGCTTTTAGACACGGCAAAAGAATTTCCCGATACCTATTTCTTCAATATCGGCGGCATAGCACTGGTGGAAAACGTCGGCGCGGCAACCTTCGCCCAGGGGGAACTCTCCTATTTGATGGGTAAACTCGCCGCCAAATTCACCAAAACCGATAAAGTCGGATTCGTCGGGGCCATGGAAATTCCTTCTATTGAAAATGAAGTGGAAGTTATCAAAAAAACGGTAAAAGAATACAACCCGGACGCGTCCGTTACCGTTGCCTATACGGGCAGCTGGACCGACGTCAAAAAAGGGAAAGAAGCGGCCCTCGCCCAGATTGCCGACGGTGTCGATGTTATGATCTGTATCGGAGATGCATGTGATATCGGGGCCATCCGTGCGGCCGAGGAAAGCGGTAAGGCCCACGTTATCGGCTGGTCCGGCGATTTCAACAGCATAGCCCCGGATGTGGTCCTCACTTCCGCTGTGCAGAGTGTGCAGGCCATGGTAGAGCAGGTCGGTAAACAGGTAATAAACGGCAGCTTTATCAACGAAGCCCGCATCCTCGGTATCAAAGAAGGTGTACAATTCCCCGGCACATGGTCCGATTCCGTTCCCGCTGAACTGAAAGCTGAAATTATGGCTGATTTCGAAAAAATTAAATCCGGGGAAATGGAAAAAAGATTGGACTAACAATACTATCGGGCATTACTGGGAAACCGAAATTACCGATCATCGTAGTACACGGGAAAAACGATGACGATACTTTCGGCTTCAGGGCGGACTTCAGTACCGACATCGCCCCCATCTTTCATGTTCCCGCTCTCGCGCGGCACGCCGTGAATCGCCAGCAGCTCCCCGTTTAACCGCACGGCCAGGTCCTGTGCGACCGCCAGGGAATTGCTGTCCCGGAAAGGTAGTAGACCTTGATGTATTGTCACCCGGAACTGCCGTACATCTTATTGAAAAGCCGATAGACAAACCTTACCTCGGATTTGCGTTCACCGGCGATCCGGTTTCTCTGTTCCTGCTATTTAATTGAAAAGTTGTGGATGAAGAGGAAATCTCCCCCTTCGTGTCCTGCTTTCCGGATATCGCCGTATTCGGGCGTTTGGTCGGAATTGAGCATAACCGGCCGGCGAATTTCGTTAAAAAGCGCGGTCCCGTCCAGTACATCCATATTCTCTGAGAGTGTTTTAATCAGGCTTAAGGCAAAAACGGAATGGGTACCGTCAAAGCTGGAGTCCATTACCGGCTCAAGCCCCCCGGAGGACATAACAACACGGGTTCGTTTCCGGGCCATTTTCCGGAGATAATCCGGGGTACGCTGGACAATATTGAGGCCCCGGGTCAGTTTTCCCGAATAACAGCTGTCGGAAATGACAATAACGTGTTTTGCCGCAATGGCCCGCAATTCCGAGGTAAGGGTTGCATTTGCAATCCAGTTAACGGAATTGTCCCGTTCCGCGTCGGCAGGCAGCCAGTAGCCCTCGTCGGCATCTTCATCCAGCCAGCCGTGGCCCGCGTAATAGATGAGCAAATTGTCCTTTTCTGTCAGGGTTTTCCGGTAATTGTTCAGGGCCATCAATATATCGGCCCTCGTGGCGTTTAACAGTAAATTTATGTTGAAGCGGTAGCTGCTTTCCAGAATTGCGCCGATCACCTTGGCATCACTGATGGCGGTCTCGAGTTTGGGAATATTCGCGTAATCATTGATGCCGATAATAAGCGCGTAATACTCTCCGAACGTATCCAAATCCTCTTTAGAAATCACGGTCCGAGCTTCCGAGGCGGCGGTTTCGATTCGCACATCCTCTGCCGACCGTGTCCCCCCACCGTCCTCGGGTAACTCTTGTTCTTCCCGATATGCTGCCAGCTGTTTTTCAACAGGCAATGCAAACACTCCCGGCGCCGGACTGCACAGGGATATATCCGCCCTCCCCTCCTGCTTTGTAACGACCGCGAAATTGTGACCGCCGACACCGCCCTGAGAAGATACACGAATGTAATATTCAATTCCTCCTTCGATTTTTACATTGATACTCTTTTCACCCAATTTTACTATTTTGTTGTTCCGCTTTACAGCGGAATAGAAGACGTTCCCGCCGGCTTCGCAAACCACCGATTGATAACTGCCCGCGGGTATTTCCGCGACAGGTTCCCTGTTGTTGCCCTTGAGAATTACCACCGGGGCCGACGACAGATTCATCGATTGGACCGGCCGATAAAAATGGAGGACGGCGACCCGCCGGGGGATATTGTTTACGGGCTTGAACACGGAAGTGCTTCGGGGTGCCGGTCCGCATGAAATAAGCAAAAATACCGAAAGAACGGTAAGCAGCATGCCGAATTGTACGAATGTTTTTCTCACTTTATTCTCCCCCCTGCCGAGCAGGTATTACATCATAATATTGCTCTACCCTTAGGTCTTGTTCTATAAAAAGCATATCGTTTTTTTCCGTAATATTGACTGTAATAACAAACTGCCGGTCCTCCAGGGTCACTAGGACGTCCGCCAGCGCTCCGCTGTTCGTCGATTCGATATCCCGAATCTCCCAGCGGGATATTTCCGCCATCCCTTCGAACAGGCTTTTCTGTTTTTCCGCGGTGGTGTTTTCAAACCCGGGCATCAGCTTTACAGCGTCCTCGAGGTTATTCTGCCGCAGAGCGGTAAAAAAATCATCAACCAGCGCTTTTACGGCCTCCTCATCGACCTTGCTGCACGCAAAAGGGAACAGGACAAGCAGACATATCACCAGTATGCGCAGCTTTCGGGAGATTGTACTACGCCTCACTGTTTTTTATAAACATACAGTACTAATATTTAACAACAGTTCCGGTTATGACCGCGTGCGCCGGCGCGTAGACAAATCCAGTTACATAATTCAGGAGCATGTCAACAAAGGTTGCTTTGTATTCAATACTTACATCCACTGCCGCGTCTCCGCCGAGCTTCGTTATTTCCCGCTGGATAGCGTCATAAATTTCAGGGTTCATATTCTCAGCGCTGGCATTAAACAGGTTATGCCCCCCGGCCGAACCGATAAACTCATGAACGTTTACGGTCACGTTAAAAACCCCGAGAGATTCATATTCCTGCCGTTCTTTTACAACCTGGACGTCGGTAACCTTAAAGGTCGTACACGATACAATTGCTCCAAGCAGGAATACCAGGATTAATCCGATTCCCAGCTTTCTCATATTGAACTCCTTGTGGGTATGGCTTTTATAAATAATCCTTGATCCCGATATTTTTGTCAACGTATTTCCCTCTTTTCATTGACTCCTCACAAAGGTTTTCATACAATGAAAATAGAATGGCGGAAGAACAAGAATACAAAGGATATCACGGCGGGCAGTATACTCCCTTAAGTCAGGACAAAATCGGGAGGATCCACGAAACCGCCACGAGAGTCCTCGAGGAAGTGGGGATTCGAGTCGATTCGGAAGAAGCGCGGGAGGTCCTCCTTTTAAACGGCGCTAAACATGATGAGGACAGCTGGCGGGTCAAGCTGTCGGCAAAAATGATCGAACGGTCCATACGGTCCGCTCCGTCCCGGGTAGTCCTGTACGGAAGAAAAGAACAGCACGATATCGTAGCTGAAGGGAACCGGACCTATTTCGGTACCGGCGGCGCGGCCATCAACATTATCGATTTAGATAGCGGGATTACCCGTTCCACTCTCCTTCAAGATATTGCGGATTTCGCACGTTTGGTGGAAACAATGCCGAACATCCACTTTTTTGTCCGGCCCTGCTCGGCACAGGACGTTCCGCCGCCGGAGATGGCAGTCAATGAAATTTACGCCTCCCTTGTAAACACATCGAAACATATTTTAGGTTCGGCCTACACCTCCGACGGCGTGGAGGACCTGCTGACCCTCGGATCCCTGGTCGCAGGCTCCCGGGAAGCGTTAATTGAAAAGCCCTTTTTCTCCATTATCGTGGGCTGGATGGACAGTCCGCTGGCATTCAACTCCGCGGGCACCGATACGCTTTTAGCGGCGGTGCGGAGCGGTATACCGGTCATGCTGTCGTCGGCACCCATGGCAGGCTCCACCGCACCCGTTACCCTGGCGGGCACCCTGGTCCAGCTGCATGCCGAGGAACTGGCCGGCATCGTCCTGACCCAGCTCGCAAAGCCCGGCGCACCGGTCCTCTACGGCGGGATTCCCTCCATGGCGGACCTCCACCATCTGACCTTTGTCGGCGGCGGGGTCGAATCGGGAATGATGAATGCCGCCATCGCCCAGCTCTCCCACTACATCAATATACCCAACTATAATTCGGCAGGCATTACCGAAGCGAAAATCCCCGACATCCAGGCGGTGTACGAGAAGTGTTTCGCCATCCTCCAGTGCGCCCTGTCGGGGTCGAACATCATCCACCACGCGGCGGGAATTCTCGAGTCGCTTTTAACCATCAGCCACGAACAGCTGATTATCGATAACGAAATTATCAGCATGGCCATCCGGGCCGTTAGGGGCATCGAGGTAAACGAAGACACCCTCGCTTACGATGTTATTAAAGAGTACGGCGCAACGGGGAACTATCTCTTCTCCGACCATACCGTGGAGTTTATGCGGAGTGAATTCGTTCTACCCACCTTAGCCGACAGAAACCTCCGGCAGACCTGGGAGGAACTCGGCATGGAGGACATCCGGGAGAAGGCCAGGAAAAAAGCAAAGCAAATATTGGCCGAAAGCAGCTGGGAAAGTGAAATCCCGCCCGAGGTCGATAAAGAGGTACGGAAGCAGTTTTCGATTTATTTAAAGTAGTGTCTGGAGGAGCGCGTGAGCGGGCAACAAAAGAAAACAATCCTGCTGGTTGAAGACGAAGCCTTATCGCAATGCACGAAGCTTCAGTCCTTCAGAAGCACGAAAGCCATATGTCTTTAAAAAATGAAAAGCGGGGAAAGCATTTACGAGTACCGATTTTCGTGAAAGCCCCTGGAAACAACAGGCGAAGGTAAAAGTCAAAGGCAGGCAGACAGGGTCCATTGATGTGTTTTACATCAACGACCGGAAGGATAAGAAGGAAACTTCCCTTTTAGGCGAAGAGCAGGTCCTCCTCGAACTGATAGCGGAACGCCTGGGGAATATAATTGAACGATTCAACGCGGAAGATACGGTCCGGGCCTTCCGGAAACAGTAGACATAAACAAACCGGCGGGGTTCGGTCTGACACTGGTACGCGGTCTTGTGGACCAAATTCACGGCTCGCTATCTGTTTCCGCCGGGCCGTATCAATAATTTTTTAAAAAAGTTCACAAAATTTAAAATCAGCATTTGAGTTTTCCCCTTCTAGAGTAGAAGGAGGCTCAAAAAAT
>CAYTSI010000019.1:0-43078 GCA_964440465.1 uncultured Spirochaetales bacterium | reverse complement strand
CCAGCTCGATGGTGGAAGACTCCATTTCCAATATCAAAGAAGGAAACGAGCTTGTAGATACAACTGCCGCGCAGCTGGATGCGATTGTAACCGGCTCGTCGAAAGTCGCCGAATTCCTCGGCGAAATCGCGTCGGCAAGCAAAGAACAGGCCCAGGCCATCGACCAGATTACCGAAGGTCTCGACCAAATCGATCAGGTAACCCAGTCCAATACGGCAAGTGCCGAGGAAAGTGCTTCCGCCGCTGAAGAGCTGGCAAGTCAGGCGGAACAGCTGAAAGCAATGATTTCGCAGTTCAAGCTTGATGAAAACGATACCGATACACCGGTCAGGCAGATTACCGACGAAAGGCGGACAGGCCCTTCCGTGTCCCGGCAGCGTCCGGCGGCGAAGCCCGCGCGGGCCGTGTCCCGGCAATCGGCGGGAACTACCGCGGGTAAGGCAAAGCCCGCCGCAGCGGGAAAACCGGCGGCTCCGAAAACCGGGAGCGCCGCCGGCAGACCCGGCAGTACGGGGACACCTCCTCCGCGGCAGAAGAATGATGATTTCAACGATGAGGACAGAACGATGCAGTCGAAGGCCTACACCGTAAATGACGGGCCCGGGGACGAAACGGGAATTGCTCCCCTCGATCCGACGGATGTTATCAAACTCGATGACGATGATTTTGAAAATTTTTAACAAATGAGGGATACGGGTACAATCTTGATTTTTGTAAATAAATAAGATATCCTGCCGGTAATATTGTACCCGGGAGAATAGCGTTGAGAATTCTGATTGTTGAAGATGAATTCGGAAGCAGAAAGCTGATGCAGAAGTTCCTGTCGCCCTACGGCGTTTGTGACCTCGCCGTGGACGGAGAAGAGGCGGTAGAGGCATTTACATTGGCAATGAAGGAAGAGGAACCGTACGATTTAATTTGTCTCGATATTATGATGCCGAAAAAGGACGGTCAAACGGTATTAAAGGAGATACGGGAAATTGAAGAACGTCATAATATTACCGGTTTAGACGGTGTGAAAATTATTATGACTACCGCGTTAAACGATTCGAAAAACATCTTGGAAGCCTTTAAATCTCAATGTGAAGCCTATATTCCGAAACCAATTTCAAAGCAGAAGCTTTTAGAAGAAATGCGGGCACTCGGTTTACTGTAAATACGGAAAAAAGTGTGGAAGACAAAGCAAACAGCGATATATTGCTGGATAGAGAATCGGCACTCGAGCATGTCCAGGGGGACGAAGAATTTCTCAAGGAAATATACGAGATTTTTTTGGAAGAAATACCGGGTAGAAGGGAAAATTTTGAGCAAGCCTTCGGAAAAAATGATATGCAGGAAGTTGTGGGTTTCGCGCATTCCCTGAAAGGTGTTGCACTAACGATTGGGGCGATTACGTGTCATAAAACGGCTTTAGAACTTGAAATGGCTGCCCGGGAAGGAGACGAATTGAAGGCACAAGAACTGTACCGGCAGTTGAACGGTATATTAGGCCGGCTCGAGAAGAAACTATCGGAAATGTTTTTCTAATAAAAACTTGACACGTGCATCCTGATTTGTTATATTGTGAATGAGAATTATTATCATTAAGAGGGTGGCATGCAGGATTTTAGAGTTTGTAAAGGATATTACGGCCGGTTTAAGCGGCAAGGCCTGCGGATGACCCTTCCGAGGCAGGTAATTCTGCAGACCCTCGATGGTGCTTCGAAATATATGACCGCCGAAGAAGTTTTTATGGACGTTCATAAGGACTATCCGCAGATCGGCCTTGCGACGGTATACCGGACATTGAACCTGTTAGCGGACATGGGGCTTGTGACAAAATTTGAATTCGGAGAAGGAAAAGCCCGGTATGAACTGACAGAAAGGGGACAACAGGAAAAACATCATCATTTGTTAGTTTGTTCAAATTGCTACAGGGTCATTAAATATCATGAGTTTTCCGACGAAGAACGAACGCTGTATCAGGGAATAGAAAAAAACCTGGAAAAAACGTACGATTTTGCAATTAAGCGGCATGTCGTTCAGTATTACGGGCTGTGTTCAGACTGTCGGGTGAAAATGTAGGGGAAAAGGTATATTTTTTTATACCTTAATTGAGAATAATAATTATAATCAAAACGATGGAGGTTTGATATGCCAAGAGGAAACGGAACAGGACCAAACAGTTTAGGACCCATGACAGGACGGGGAATGGGGTATTGTGCCGGATATGATGTCCCGGGATTTGCTAATCCGGGCCCCGGAGGGTACGGCTACGGAAGAGGCAGAGGCTTTGCCGGAAGAGGTTTCGGCCGCGGGATGGGCTACGGCCGAGGCTTCGGCAGGGGCGCGGGCTGGTTTCGCGGAGGATACCCGGCACCGCCCTACACCGGCGGATACGGCTATGACTACGCGCCGCCCTATTCGAAGGAAGAGGAGAACGCCTCACTGCGGAACGAGGCGGATTTTTTGAAGGACCGCCTCGAAGCGGTGGAAAAACGGATTACCGAATTAGACCAGAACGAAAGCGACAGATAAAACGGAGCAGTATTGATGAAAGTATGTATTACATCTAGAGGTCCGGAATTTACATCCGAAGTAGACCCGCGCTTTGGACGAGCGGCGTATTTTATTATTGCCGATACGGAAACGGGTGAATTCGAAGCAAAAGAAAACGGGGCTGTTAACGCCGCCGGCGGGGCCGGGGTCCAGGCCGCCCAGGGAGTTGTTGAAGCAGGAGTTACAAAAGTTCTTACCGGAAACGTCGGACCAAACGCTTTTCAAGTACTCAATAAAGCGGATATTTCAATAATCGTCGATGTGCAGGGCACCGTTGAAGAAGCGTTCAACAAATTTCGGTCGGGAGACCTGGAAGGAAGTGAGACATCAGGACCGACGGTTAAAGGAAAATGAGAGTAGCTGTTGCAAGCGGTAAAGGCGGTACGGGAAAAACTACGGTTGCGGTCAATTTGGCGCTGTCACTGCGGGGGGATGTATGTCTTGCCGACTGTGACGTAGAAGAGCCGAATGATCATTTGTTTCTTGATGTAAAAATGGATACACAGGAACCGGTCGAGCTGCCGGTTCCTGTTGTTAATGAAGAAGCGTGCACGGGCTGCAGGGTGTGTGTCGATTTTTGCGAATACAATGCCCTTGCGATGGTGCACACGAAAGTTCTCGTTTTCGACAATTTATGTCACGGATGCGGAGGCTGCACCCTTTTCTGTCCGGAAAAAGCAATATCGGAACAGGACAAGGAAATCGGTGTTGTGGAAACCGGCACACTGGGTCCTCTCTTTTTCTGTCACGGCAGACTGAACATCGCGGAAGCCCTCGGGCCGCCGGTTATTCAGGCGGTCCAGCGGAAAATCCCCGCCGGAGTCGATGCGATTGTCGATAGCCCTCCGGGAACGACATGTTCCATGGTCCAGGCCGTAACAGCGTCGGACTACTGTATTCTGGTCGCCGAGAATACCCCCTTCGGTTATCATGACGCGAAAATTGCAATCGAAGCGGTGTCTAATTTACAAGTGCCGTTAGGTGTCATTATGAACAGAAGCGATATCGGTGCAAGCGAACTGGAACCGTACTTAGAGGAGCACGGAATACCGGTCCTTATGCGTATCCCCTTTAGTGAAAAAATCGCGGCCGCCTATTCCAGGGGTATCCCCTTTGTTCGTGTATTACCCGAGTACCGGGAGAAACTGGCAGCGGTTTTTGAACATATACGGGAGCATATACGGGAGAAAGGGGAATGAAGCAAATAGTTATATTCAGCGGCAAAGGGGGGACCGGAAAGACCTCTTTCGCGGCGTCTCTCGCCGCGTTAGCGGAGAATTCAGTATTCGCGGATTGTGACGTCGATGCCGCGAACCTCCATCTTATTATGAAACCGGAACCGAAGGAGGAGCACCTCTTTTTAGGCGGAAAAATCGCTTTTCTCGAGGGTAAGAAATGTACCGGATGTGAAGCCTGTATCGGACCCTGCCGGTTTGATGCAATTGCCCCGGCGGTTGACGGCGGGAATCGGGCAATTGTCGAAATTAATCCGTTTGTCTGCGAAGGCTGCGGAGTATGCGCCCGTATCTGTCCGGAAGGCGCTGTCAATATGAAACAGAGTGAAGCGGGGTACTGGTATGTCGCGGATACACCCTACGGTCCGCTGGTTTTTGCCGAGCTGAAGGCCGGTGAAGAGAATTCAGGGAAACTGGTATCGGAAGTGCGGAAAAAATCCAAGGAGATCGGGGAATCCCTGCGGAAGAATTACTGCATTATTGACGGACCACCCGGGACAGGCTGTGCCGTAATGGCCTCATTGACCGGTACCGACATGGCGGTCCTTGTAACGGAACCGACGCTCTCCGGTATTCACGATATGGACCGGGCTTTACAGGTGGCCGAATTTTTTTCCATTCCAACGGGTGTTGTTGTCAATAAAGCGAGCATCAATGAAGAAAATACCCAAACGGTTATGGAACACTGCGGAAAGAAGAGTATTCCCTTTCTCGGCACAATAGATTATTCTCGAAAAATGGTCGATGCCGTATCCGCGCTTATTCCCTATGTGGAATACGCGGATGATGAAATCAGCGATTCGATTAAACAAATTTGGGGCGAAATTCAAAAAGTTGTTTCTAAAAACGGAGGGAGCTAATGCACGGGGAGAATGGGGAAGACAGAAAGCAGCAGCAGCAACAGCAGGATGAGCGGCTGAAAAAAAATATGGAGCTCATTCAGCATAAAATTCTGGTAATGAGCGGTAAAGGGGGCGTCGGCAAAACGACGGTTGCTGTCAATCTGGCTTTGGGACTGGCCCTCGAGGGATATTCGGTCGGAGTTTTGGATGTGGATATTCACGGGCCGAATATTGCAAAGATGTTCGGTATCGAAGACCGGCAGCTTGCTTCAAACGGGGAGATGATTGAACCGATAGAGGTTTTTCCCAATGTGAAGGCGATAAGTATCGCTCTGGCAGGCTACGGACCCGACGCGCCTATTATTTGGCGGGGTCCCCTGAAGATGGGTGCGATTAAGCAGTTTCTCGCGGACGTCTACTGGCAAAAACTGGATTATCTGATAATAGACAGCCCGCCGGGGACCGGCGACGAGCCGCTGAGCGTCTGTCAGCTAATCCCCGAGATGGACGGAGCGGTTATTGTAACCACGCCGCAGGATGTAGCGATTCTGGATTCACGAAAGAGCATCAATTTCGCGAAACAGCTCTCCATTCCCGTATTAGGTGTAGTTGAAAATATGAGTATCCTTGTGTGTCCGCACTGTGGAAAGGAAATCGAACTCTTCGGTACCGGCGGCGGCGAGCGCGCGGCGGAGGACATGCGGGTACCGTTCCTGGGACGGATTCCCCTCGATCCGGACATCGTCCGTGCAGGAGATTTGGGAAAACCCTTTATCGGGGGTGAATCGCAAAATCCTACGGTACGGTCGGTCAAGGAGATTGTTAAGAAAATCGTACCGAAAAAATGAAAGCCCATATCATTTACGATGAAGTAAGCAGAGAAGCCCATCTGTTCACCGGCTGGGGACTTTCGGTTATGCTCGGCGGGTATCTCTTTGATACCGGAGATAAGGGTCATTCCCTCCTTGAAAATATGAAACGTCTGCAGTTTTCGGTGTATGATATCGACAGTGTTATCATATCTCATGACCATTGGGACCATTGGGGAGGCTTGTGGGACCTTCTGGGTGTGAGGCCGGGGCTGCAGGTATACGGCGGGGAAGGATTCAGTGCCGGTTTTAAACAAAAGGTCGCGGAGAGCGGCGGCATTTTTGTCCCCGTCGGCCGCGACCCGGTGCGGCTGAATGAACAAGTTATCCTGACAGGTGAAC
Organism: uncultured Spirochaetales bacterium; assembly: GCA_964440465.1. GTDB lineage: Bacteria > Spirochaetota > Spirochaetia > SPDA01 > CAZSGZ01 > CAZSGZ01. Next base: position 37,252 of record CAYTSI010000019.1, on the reverse strand, counting down.
TGGAAGGGGTACACAAGGGAAACAAACTGACCGAAATATCCGCGGCCATACGGACGGAACACGGAATGTCCGTATGTACGGGCTGTGCCCATCCGGGAATCGTTGCTATTGCCGAACAAACGGCAGCTCTGTTTCCCGGTGAAAAACTGAATATTTTTTTCGGCGGTTTTCATCTGCACCAAAAAACGGAAAATGAAATTGACGCGGTATTCAGTAAACTCCACGCGCTTGGTTTTTCCTCGATTCTTCCCGGGCACTGTTCCGGTACATACGCGAAGCAGAAGGGAACAACATCATTATTTGCCGGAATGGTTATTGATTTATGAACACCTACCTTGACTGTATTCCCTGTTTTTTTAAGCAGGCCCTGGATGCCGCGGGCATGAATAATATCGATTCGGATGTCCGGAGAGATTTAGTGAACGAAATAGCACGGCTCATTCCCGGTTTCGATTTGTCTCACTCTCCCGTTATCATGGCGGGGCAGGTGCATGGACTTATTAAACGGTATGTCGGAAAGGATGATCCTTACGGGGAAATAAAAAAAACAAGTAACCGGAAAGCCATGGAAACTCTGCCCCGGCTGCGGGAAAAAATCGCACGGGCGGCAAATCCGCTTCGAATGGCAATTGAATATGCGATTGCCGGAAATATTATCGATTTCGGCGCGAAAACCGGTTTGAATATCGACGACGAAATAACGCGTATTGTTGAGAAAGAGGAAGAGACAATTTCCCGCGAAGAAGAGGAGCTGTTTCAATTTGACAGTTTTGTCAGGACCTTGGAGAATTCCAAAACAGTTCTGTATATAGGTGATAACGCGGGGGAGATAGTTTTTGACAAACTGCTTGTCGATGAAATTCACCGGCAGTTTCCCGATATTCATATATACTTTGCCGCAAGAGGATCTCCGATTATCAATGATATTACTACGGAAGACGCGTATTTCTGCGGAATAGATTCGAGCGCGGAAATCATTTCCTCCGGAGTTGCTTTGCCCGGCTGCGTTCTAGAGGAGTGCGACCCGGCATTCCGCGGGATATTCACGGAGAGCGACTGCGTTATTAGTAAGGGGCAGGGCAATTTTGAAGCCCTTTCCGATGTAAAGCGGCCGCTGTTCTTTTTGTTTACGGCAAAGTGTTCCGTTATAGCCGATGTTGTCGGCGCGGAGGTGGGATCGGTACTTCTCTTGAATAAAAAGTAATTTCGTGTACAATCTGTGTAATGCTGAGAGGAGTTGTACATGAAAGATATATCGGGATTTGAGGGCATGGAGCGGGTATTTTTTGCCGGCTGTATAAAAAATATGATAATGGCCGACCGGCAGTTTGACGAATCGGAATTAAATGAACTGGATAAATTACTCGAAGACTGTAACTTTACCGATTATGAAGAATCGCTGGAGGAATTTGAAAGTACCGTCCACGATTCCGATACCTTCTGGGAAATGGCGGAAAATATAGAAAATCCTGATACCCAGGAAATAATACTCGAAATTTTATACGATCTCTCAATTCAGAAAGGGATGGAAGACCCCTCTGAAGAACATCTCATTACACAGCTCAAGGAAATCTGGCAGCTCTAAACCGCCTTTTTTTGTTCGTTTTGAAGGAGGGAGCAAAAATTGGCGTGAAGTATTTCTTCTATTTCCGGGATGGATGAGGCATTCAGGAGTGCTTCCCGAAAATCAGCCCGCCGGACCAATTTTACCAGCACGGAGAGGGCCCGCAGATAATCGTCCTGCAGGGAGAGGGGGCTTCCTATAAGAAACAACAAATGTACCGGTTTGTTATCCATCGCCTGGTATTCGATACCCTTCCGCGAAATGCCGAGGGCTATAATAACCGAATCCAGCCCGGCATACCGAGCATGGGCTACCGCCACTCCATGACCGAATCCGGTAGTTTGCCGTTTTTCACGATCCAGGACATCCCTGGTAAACTGTTTTGTATTATCAAGAATGTGCAGGACCGATGCCTTTTGTATTAGTTCTTTAATCGCTTCCGTTTTGGTTACGGAATGAAGGCAGCATACACTGCCGTTTAAAAATGAACATTCAAGATTGTCCAAAACCGAAAAAGCCCTCCCGTACAAGCCAATACTGATACAAAACAAAAAAAAGGTAAAGTGGCCCGGGTAATTTCTACGGATTGCAGAAGAACGGGGTTTTCTGCTACTATCCCGGAACATGCGGATAGAGGTTTTTTACAAAAAGCCGGAAGAAGACGGCAGAGCGGTCCGGTTAAAAAAAATGCTTGCCGCTTCCGGTCACATGGTTGATGCAATTACCGTTATCGATGTGTACATTATCGAAAATGGTCCGGAAATGGACCCGTCCAGGGCCGCGCGCCTGTTCAGCGACAGGATTGCACAATCAATTCAATATTCCGCCGGGGCGCTAAACGGTTTTACGGCGGACCACGTTGTCTGGGATGTGTGTATCGAGGTTGCCTATAAGCTTGGTGTTACCGATCCCCTCGGAATCAGCGCCCGGAAAACGGTTGAAATTGATTTCGGAATGCCGAAAGATTCGGGAATGACCGTCAGAACGGCACGCCAGTATTTACTGTCGATACCGGGGCCGGCAGGCGCCGGGGAAGCCGCGGCTCAAGAGCTGTACAACCCACTCATTCAGGATGCGGTCGTTATTGACAGAAACCGGTGGGATTCCGGAATAAGGCCTCCGGAACATTACGAAACCGCCGTCCCTCCCGGCAGCGTGGAGGTGGAAACCTTTCAATTAGCCGGCCGCGGCGACGCGGAACTAGCGGCCCTGTCAAAAGAGCGGCTGTTAGCCCTTTCCCTTGAAGAGATGCAGGCTGTCCGGGATTATTACACAACCGGCGAAGTACGGGAGGAACGGGAAAAACGGGGGCTGCCGCCGGATGAAGCGACGGACGTGGAGCTGGAAATGATTGCCCAGACCTGGTCCGAGCATTGTAAACATAAAATATTCGCGGCAGACATAGAATACAAGGATGCCGCATCGGCCGGAAAAGTTGAAAAAATATCATCTCTGTTTAATACCTATATCAAAGGAGTAACGGAGAAAGTAGCAGAAAAGAAACAGTTTCTCCGCTCCGTGTTTCATGATAATTCGGGGGTGGTGCAGTTTCACGACGACTACTGCCTTTGCTTTAAGGTTGAAACCCACAATTCACCCTCGGCCCTTGATCCCTACGGCGGCGCGATAACGGGGATCGTCGGTGTAAACCGGGACATTCTCGGCACGGGAAAAGGGGCGAAACCCATTTTCAATACCAACGTATTATGTTTCGGCGATCCCGATATGCCGAAGGACCGGCTTCCGGAAGGACTGCTGCATCCGAGAAAAATAATGTACGGTGTGCATCAGGGTATTATCGACGGCGGTAATCAGTCCGGGATTCCCGTTGCCGCCGGGGCTTTTTTATTTGACGACAGCTATACCGGAAAACCTCTCGTATTTTGCGGTACCGGGGGTATTTTACCGGCGGAAGTGTTAGGCGAGCCTTCATGGATAAAACATATCGACCCGGGGGACAAGGCGGTTATGGTGGGCGGCCGAATTGGAAAAGACGGAATTCACGGTGCTACCTTTTCTTCCCAGGAATTAAATGAAGAATCGCCGACATCAGCCGTACAGATCGGCGATCCCATTACTCAGAAAAAGATGATCGACTTTCTCTTAGAGGCAAGGGACCTCGGCTTGTATAAGGGAATAACCGATAACGGCGCCGGAGGACTCTCTTCGAGCTTTGGGGAAATGGCCGAACACTCCGGAGGTGTTCGGATTGAACTGGACAAGTGTCCTCTGAAATATCCGGGGCTGGCTCCCTGGGAAATTTTTGTTTCCGAATCGCAGGAACGGATGAGCCTTGCCGTATCGGAAGAAACAATTGACAGCCTGCTTGCGTTAGCGGAAAAGCGGGACGTAGAGGCCTCGGTAATCGGTGAGTTTACCGATACCGGGTTTATCGATCTGCTTTATCATAACACCGCCGTGGGTTTTCTCAGCCTCGATTTTCTTCACAACGGACTTCCGGTAATGAAACTGCGGGCGGAATGGACCCCGCCCGCGCGCGGCATGTCTCTACCGTTGGGAAACAACTCACCCCGTTTTGGAAAAGAACTGTTTTTTTCCATTCTCGGGGAACCGAATGTAGCTTCAAAGGAGGGCCTTGTCCGGCAGTATGATCATGAAGTGCAGGCCGGCTCTATTGTAAAACCTTTCTGCGGTGTTAGGGGAGACGGTCCGAGCGACGGAGGCGTACTGAAACCGGGTTACGGCTGGAGTCAGGGTGTTACCGTTACCCATGGGATATGCCCCCGCTACGGGGATGTGGATACCTATCATATGGCGGTGTGCGCGGTGGACGAAGCCCTCCGTGCGCATGTGGCATTGGGCGGGGACCCCGAAACGGCCTGTGCCCTGGACAATTTTTGCTGGCCCGATCCGGTGGAATCGGAACAGACCCCCGACGGCCGTTATAAATGTGCTCAGCTTGTCAGGGCCTGCAAAGGCCTTTACGATGCCTGCAGCGCCTACGGGCTGCCGTTAATATCCGGGAAAGATTCAATGAAAAACGACGCGCGGATCGGGAACACAAAGGTTTCCATCCGGCCTACTCTGCTCATTTCCCTCCTCGGTTTGGTGCCGGATATCAACGGCGTAATTACTACCGATTTTAAAAGAGCAGGCGATGTACTGTTCGTATTAGGAGAGACACGGGTTGAGCTCGGGGGTACAATTTTTGAAAAATGCACCGGTCTGCGGCACCCGGAAGTGCCGAAGGCGGACACGGCCGCCGCTTTCAGGCTCTACAAACAGCTTTATCAGGCTATTTCACGGAAGCTTGTTCAATCCTGCCATGACTGTTCCGACGGCGGATTAGGAATTGCCGTAACGGAAAGTGCTATCGGCGGGAACCTCGGAGTTGAAATGGACGCGTCGAAAATACCCGGCGGCGCTGCTCCCGGGATTGACGATACCGCCCTGCTGTATTCCGAAAGCCCCTCCCGGTTTGTGGTAAGTGTGTCCCCGGAAAACAGGGAAGAATTCGCGGAAATGTTTCGAGGATATCCCTGCGGCACGGCTGGAAGGGTTACCGGTGACGGTATGGTCCGTATTTTTCGGGGAACAAGGGAATTGATCAGCGTAGAAACAGGCGAGGCAGCGGGGGTATGGAAGGGATGAGTGTACGCGCGCTGATTATTACGGGATACGGAATAAATGCCGATTATGAACTTGCCGAGGCGTTTCGACAGGCAGGTTCGAAGACGGATCGTGTCCATATTAACGATCTTATTGCCGGTCCCGCTATGCTGCAGGCATATCATATTCTTGCTTTTCCCGGAGGATTTTCGTTCGGCGACCATATCAGTTCCGGTTTAATTTTTGCAAATTTGTGTAAAAAATATCTGTTTCGTGAATTAAATGAGTTCCGTGACGCGGGAAAGCTTCTGATTGGAATTTGCAACGGTTTTCAAGTTTTGGTGAAAATGGGTATTTTACCGAACAGTACCGGTACCTGGGAGCAGGAAGTGTCTCTTGTTCATAATGCCGGCGGAGAGTTTATCGATACCTGGGTGAAGGTGGAAGTTGAACGGAACACTCGATGTGTCTGGACGAAAGGGATAGAAACAATCGATTTACCTGTGCGGCACGGCGAGGGGAGGTTTATTCTGGAGAATTCTGATGTTCTTGATTGTGCCCTTCGTTACAGCGGAAACAACCCTAACGGTTCGATTAACAATATCGCGGGAATTACCGACGGGACCGGCAGGATTTTCGGTCTCATGCCGCATCCGGAAGCGTTCTTGATTCCGCAGAACCATCCCCGGTGGACCCGGGACCGGGAAACGCGGCGAACCGGACTTGTTTTTTTTAAAAATGCGGTGGAATATGTAAGAAAAAATTTGATAATTTGATTGAAAATACATATCCTTTATTATAGGAAGAAAATGTGGAAAATGAAGCCGGTGTAGAACAAAAGGGTGTAGAACAAAAGATAGGAGAGGCCCTTATCAGCAGAGATGTACTGACGGAGGAGGATGTCCGGGCTGTTATCAAACTGCAGCGTGCCGGAGACAAACGGCTGTTCGGTGAAATAGCCATCGATTTGGGTTTTCTTGATGTAAGAGAACTTATGGATTATTTGAGAAGTTAGGATTCGGTAAAATACATGCTGGTAGAAGCACAAATATGGACAATAGCTCGAACTGATCAGGGAAACGCCGTACTGGTACGGCCTACGGGGTCGGACACCGCCGTACCCATCTTTATCGGTCAGCTGGAGGCCCAATCGATATTAATCGGCATGGGAAATGTCCCGATGCCGCGCCCGTTGACGCACGATCTCTTTTTGTCCGTTATGCACAAGGCGGGCCTTTCAATCGAGCGCGTGGAGATAACCGAATTGAAGGAGGGTACGTTTTTTGCCCAGCTCATCCTGCAGCAGAAGGGGAAATCGCAGACCATCGATGCCCGTCCCTCCGATTCCATTGCCCTTGCGGTGCGTGAAAAATGTCCGATTTTTATTGATGAGGACGTAGTTGAAGAGGCCGGTATTCCTGTCAGCACCATTACGGAACAGGTCGGCAATATTCCGGAAGATGATTCAAGGGATGTGAAGCTGGAAAAACTGCAGAAAGACCTGGATAAAGCGGTTGAGGATGAAAATTATGAAGAAGCGGCGCGAATTCGGGACATGATTTCCGAATATAACCAGTCGGATTCCTGATACTTAATACATTTCCACTCTTCGTTTTAATTTTTCCACCGCGTCGAGAACGTCCATTTTTTTGTTGTTATGAGAAACGTTATTTCCGATTTCATACCGGCAGTCAACCAGTAATTCCAGTTCACTTCGAATTAATTCGAGTAAAGCGTCAAAATCTGAAAGGTCCATTTCCCGCTGTATTGTCCCCATGGCTACACTCCACAATAATTGTAGTAAAGGAAGGTAGTATTTGCCAGTCTTTTTTTTAGCAGTATACTACCCAATAGAAGGGGAGTATATGAAATACAGAAAACTAGGAAAAACAGGAATGGAAGTTTCCGAAGTCAGTTTCGGAACGTGGGCAATCGGTTCCCAGTGGGGACAAACCGATGACAGCGAATCACTCGCGGCGCTGGAGAAAGCGCTGGAATTAGGGGTGAATTTTTTCGATACCGCCGATGTATACGGCATGGGGAAAAGCGAAAAACTGCTCGCGGAGTTGAAAAAACGGCACAAGGATGATTTCTTCATTGCCACAAAGGCCGGGAGAAAGCTGGACCCGCACACGGCAGAGGCATATACGGTCGGGAATATACGGGGTTTTGTCGAAGAAAGCCTGAAGAATTTACAAACCGATGCTTTAGACCTCCTGCAGCTTCACTGTCCTCCCACGGATGTATACTACAATCCGGACCTGTTTGAAGGTCTCGATGCGATGGTGCGGGAAGGAAAACTGAAAAATTACGGGGTAAGCGTTGAGAAAGTTGAGGAAGCGCTGAAGGCGATCGAGTATCCCGGGGTGAAAACAGTGCAGATCATTTTTAACATGTTCAGACAGCGTCCCGCGGAACTGTTTTTTCCCGAAGCGGCAAAACGTGACATCGGTATTATTGTCCGGGTCCCCTTGGCCAGCGGTCTTTTAACGGGGAAAATGTCAAAGGACAGCACCTTTCCCGACGACGACCACAGGAAATTCAACCGGAATGGCGAGTCCTTCGATAAAGGGGAAACCTTTGCGGGTGTCGATTTTGAAAAGGGACTGACGGCAACGGAAGAACTGAAAAAAATCTGTCCGAATGATATAAGCCTGCCCCAGTTTGCGCTGCGGTGGATCCTGATGTTTGACGCGGTTTCCTGCGCGATTCCGGGAGCGAAGCGGCCTTCCCAGGCGGAGGAAAACGTTGAAGCAGCCGACTATCCGGAGCTTTATTCAAAGACCATGGAGGATGTAAAGCGGATTTATACTACATACATCCGCGGCGATGTTCATCACCGCTGGTAAATGAAGCAGGTTAACCGCCGACGGAAACGTTTTGTATTTTTTGTATTGCCTCCCGGAGGTTGAAACGTTCTTCATAAACGGCTTTTCCGGTAATAATTCCCGTAACATTTTCAATGTTGCTGTTTACAATTTGTTCAATGTCCGCGGTACTGCTGATGCCGCCGGAATGGATAATCGGCAGCCGCGCGGCTTCCGCGATTCTCTTGGTTGCGTCAATATCGGGTCCCTCGAGGGTCCCGTCTTTAGCGATACTGGTGTAGATGATACCGGTTATACCGATCTCTTTTGCCCGTTTCGCAAGCTCCGTATCCAATATCTCGGTGGTCTGTTCCCAGCCCGATATTTGAACTTTCCCGTTTAAAGCATCGATCCCGGCTATGAAAATCGGGCCGTAGTGTTTTATCCAGCCTTCCACCCGGTTCGTGTTCCGGGCGAAAATCGTTCCGAGCACCAAATAATCGATTCCAAGATCAATAAGTTCCGTAACATCCTCTTCGTCTCGTATTCCTCCGCCGAGCTGAAGAGCGCAAGATACCGCTTTCCGTATCTTCCGTATTTTTTTCCGGTTCCGTTTGCTTCCTCCCCGCGCCGCGTCGAGGTCCACAATATGAATTCGTTTTGCTCCCGCTTTTTCAAACTCGCGTGCAGCGGTAACCGGATCTTTTTCATAAACTGTAACTTGCGAATAATCACCTTGATATAACCGCACACATTCACCGCCGAGAATATCGATGGCTGGTATTATGAGCATAGCCGACTCCTGTTTTGGAATGGTAAAAGAGTATAACAATTTGTTGTTTAAAAAGCAATCCCGGCATGTACGATATACGGGTCTACCGGCAAGGTATATTTCCGGAAGTACTTAAAGGGGTGGATGTCCAAGGGGTTCGGGAACCAGCCGTTAATTTCAGTTAAATCGATTACATTCCATGCCGGCAGATGGTTGACCGGCAGGACAACGGCATTACGCAGAAGTATCGATTCTGCTTCGGAAAGTGTTGTATACCGTTCTTTTCCGGTTTCCCGCATCGATTTGTCGATACTGCTGTCAAAGAGCGGATCGGAATATCCCGCGTCGTTTAAATTGCTGTCGGTTGTCCACATCTGCAGAAAAGTAAGGGGGTCGGGAAAGTCGCCGATCCAGGATATGGTGCCGAGGGTGTAGTCTTCCTTTTTTAATTCTTCGTAATACGTATTGTATGAGAATTCTTCAATTTTTACCGCCGCCGCGAGCTGTTCGGACCATGTCTGTTTCATGAGCAGTGCAATCCGCCTTCCTTCGAAGGAGCCGGGAATTTTTATCACCATTTCCGGAAGGCCTTCCCCGCCGGGATATCCCGCTTCCGCGAGGAGCCGTAGTCCTTCCTCCCGGTCCGCTTCGGTTATGGCCTCACTTTCCGGATAGGACGGCAGCCGCGGGACCAGACGTGCGGTTGGAATATAAACAAACCGGTCCGACCGGACCAGTTCCCACGGCAGCAGGAGCGCCAGCCCCCGCCGGACTTTATCGATATTCCACGGCCCTTCACTGCAGTTAAAGAAAAAATAATTCGTGGCAAAGAGAGGGTTCGTTATCAGGGCGTTCCTGTTTTGTATTTCATCGATACGGATTCCGTCGGTAATCCATTGCGCGGCCCCCGTATTAAAATCGTCGGTGGCGCCGGAGACATCATCTTCGAGATGTATCCGCAGGGTGTTGTAGTAGACCGAGTCCTTGTCCCAATGCAGGTTGTTTTTTATAAGAACAATTTCATCTTCATTTTGAGAGTAGACATAGTAGGGACCGTTGCCGGGGATAATATTGGTGTCCTGCCAGGATTCTTTTTGTAAAAATTGTGGATGCACGGGGACAAAACTGTGATGGCATAAAATTTTCAGGAAATGGTCCGCGGGATGTTCCAGTTCTATATCGAGGCGGTACGGTCCCGCGGCATGAATCCCGACACTGTCCGGCTGCTCTAATTTTCCGGTCCTGTATTCCCGCGCGTTTTTTATAACGTCGAGGAGAAAGGAATATTCACTTTTTTCTTCCGGGGCCAAAAGTTTCAGCCAGCTGTTTCTAAAATCATAGGCGGTAACCGGGTCTCCGTTCCAGTACTTGCCGTTTTGCCGGAGAAAAAAACTGTAAATTCGTTTATCCTTGGAAACCTCCCATCGGGACGCGGCCCCCGGCAGGGGTTCCATTGTTAGCGGATGATACGTTACCAGTCCCTCAAAGATGGCGGAATAAATTTGCGCTTCCGTTGCGGTAAAACTGTGCAGGGGGTTGTAGGAAATGTTTGCTTTTCCGAAGGACGCGGTAAATTCCGGTCCCTCTGGCTGTCCCGAAACTGAATGGGCGGGAATAAGGAAAAAAAGAACGCACGCAAACAGGCAGAAAAATAAGCTTCTCACCGGGGAAGTCTACCCTGTTACCGTTGTCCTGGCAAGCTGCCGGCTTCCCTGCTGACGGCATCGAGAAGTTCTGCCAAAGCCTCCGGGTGGGAGTTCATCGGGAAATGTCCGGAGGGGAATTCACGGACATCCCAGCCGGCGCGTCTTCGCCCCGCCGCTATCCCTTGCAGAATAGAGGTAAAGGTCCAGGATTCGGGTTTCGCGGTGCATTCGATATACACGGTGCGGAACAACCGAAACATGTCCGCGGGATAGTATAGTTTTTCCGTTCCCGTTTTTTTCGGCTGGTCCGTAAGCCGGCTGTCGTAGGTATCGAAAAAGGGAAGAAGCCACCCTTTTCCAAAGGTGTCTGTTACTGCCAAAAGGCTTTTCGATACTTTTTCGCCGAAGATATCGAACAGAGACTGCCCCGGCAGGGGGAAAAACGCATCGAGGTAAATCAGGGTCCGTATCCTGTTCCGGAGCCGGTCCGCGGCACCCGTTGCTACCATTCCGCCGTAACTGAAGCCGACAAGTACACCGCCGGTTACATCGTTTTTCTCCATTACCGCGGCGGTATCGTTAATATGGGAGGTAACATCGACATCAGGTGCCGCCAGATGCTGTTTTTCACCTAACCCTGTCAGCGCGGGGACAACTACGGTATGGTTCTTATTCCTTAGGAGGGGTACTACCTGCTCCCACTGCCACGTACCGGCCCAGCCTCCATGGATTAAAATAAATGTCGCCAAAAAATGCCATCCTGCCTCCATCATGATTGAGATGATGTGACATTGTCAATTGTTACGGAGTCCTCTATAATTCAACTACATGAAGAAATACATATTTGTAACAGGCGGTGTCTGTTCGAGCCTGGGAAAGGGGATTGCGGCGGCGTCTCTCGGGTGCCTTTTAGAGGCAAGGGGCCTGCGGGTGCGGATGATAAAAATAGATCCGTACATCAATGTTGATGCCGGTACAATGAGCCCCTATCAGCACGGGGAGGTCTATGTAACCGATGACGGTGCTGAAACGGACCTGGACCTGGGTAATTATGAACGCTTTACCTCCTCTCCCCTTCGTCAGGAAAATTCCATTACAACCGGACAGGTGTACGAAGCGGTGATAAAAAAGGAGCGGGAAGGCCGCTATCTTGGGAGGACCGTCCAAGTTATTCCCCACATTACCGACGAAATTAAAAGGCGGATTTTTAAAATCGGGGAGCGGGAGGACGTGGATATTACCATTATCGAAATCGGCGGTACCGTCGGGGACATCGAGTCGATTCCCTATCTGGAGGCGGCCCGGCAGTGTATCCATGACGTTGGAAAGAAAAACGTTTTGTTTGTCCATCTTACCCTGGTCCCTTCCGTTATCGGCGGTGAACTGAAGACAAAACCGACACAGCACTCCGTGAAGGCCCTTCGGGAAATCGGTATTCAGCCCGATGTCCTTTTGTGCCGGACACCGGTTATTTTGTCCTCTGAAATGCGGGGTAAAATTGCCCTGTTTACCAATGTCGAAACGGAAGCGGTTATATCCGCGTATGACGTGAAAACAACCATCTATGAAATACCATTAATGTACCATACCCAGAAGCTGGACCAAATTGTCGTGGAACAGCTGAAAATAGATAACGGTTCCGCCGACCTGTCGGCCTGGAAAAACGTGGTAGCCATCTACAACAAAGCGGAGGACACTGTAAGAATTGCCCTTGTGGGGAAGTACGTGGAGCTGCACGACACGTACAAATCGATACATGAAGCACTTATTCACGGCGGACTTTCCAATCGGCGGCGGACAGAGATTATCTATCTCGATTCGGAAAATCTGGAGAAAACCGGTAATTTTTCCGAACAGTTCGCGGACGTTGACGGGATTTTAGTTCCCGGCGGCTTCGGTCAGCGGGGAATTGAAGGGATGATTGCCGCCGTCCGCTTTGCCCGTACTCAAAACATCCCATACTTCGGAATCTGTTTAGGACTACAGGTAATGGTCATCGAGTACGCGCGTTCTTTTCTCGGTTATGAAGAAGCAAACAGTACCGAATTCACCCCCGACGGACCCCATCCGGTGGTAAGTTTGTTAGAGGAGCAGATTGATATCGCGGCCTACGGCGGAACGATGCGCCTCGGAAGGAGTGAAACTGTTGTAAAAGAACAGACAAAGATATGGGAGGCATACAAAGCCGGATCGATATTTGAACGGCACCGGCACCGCTACGAGGTATCGAATAAATACCGAAATGAGCTTGTCGAGGCGGGACTGATTGTCTCCGGTGTTACCCCGGACGAAGCATTGGTTGAATCGGTTGAATGGAAGGACCATCCGTGGGGCGTGGGAGTTCAGTACCACCCGGAGTTCAAATCACGGCCGACGGAACCGCATCCCCTGTTCGTCAGCTTCATAGAGGCATGCATCGAGCAATGAAAACCCTATATTCTTCTATCTCCGGATTGGCATTCATTTTTCTACTAACCGGGTGCAGCTTTAATTATGAAGAGGGAAAAATAGCGGAGGACCTGTCGGAAACGGTCCCGGAAACGGTGCTGATCAATTTTGTGCAGGTCAGAACAGTGGAAGGAAAGCCGGATTACCGGGTATACGGAACAAAAGCCGAGGCCTACGGTAAAAAAAAGGAAACGGTGATAACCGATGTGGTATTTCAGGATTTCGACAGGGACGGTGCCGTGGAAACGGAGGGTATTGCCGACAGAATTACCTACTATTCCGAGTCCGAAAATGCCGAAATGTCGGGGAATTTGCAGTTTTATAACGCCGCCGAAGAGGTGGAAATCCGGGGGGAATACTTGTTTTGGAACGAAGCGGAGGAGACGCTGACAACGAAAGAACAGGAACAGGTAACCCTGGTAAAAACAAACGGGACGGCAGTAACCGGGACCGGGTTTTCAGCCCGCGGCGCTTCGAAAACAATTGTTTTTACCGGCGGAGTAGAGGGGACGTGGGTGGAAGATGAAGATGATGAAGAAGATGGCGAGGATGAACAGGAACCGGGGGATGAATAGACGAAGCACGCCGCGGTTCCCCCTGTGGATTGCGGTTTTTTTTTCAACCCTCGCCTACCTGCAGGCGGATACGTTCACCTTTTCCGGTGATTCCATGACAACTATTCTGGCCCGCGGAAAGGAACGGACCGTTTTGTCGGGAAATGCCGTTATAATCTCGGACGGGACGGAAATTCGTGCCGATACCATTGAGCTGTACGGGGAGGACTCGCGTTTCGCGCAATGCAGCGGAAACGTCGAGGTCATTGACATAGAAAAGGGGATATATCTGCAGTCGGAGGACCTGTTTTACGACAGAGACATCGACCTAAGCAGGGTGGAAGGGTACGCTGAAATGGAGGACCAGAAAAACGAGCTGATCGTGAAGGGGGGGTATCTTGAAAATTATGGAGATGATGATATTACCATTATCCAGATCGGCGTAAGAATTTTGAAGGAAGATCTGGCCTGCCGGTCGGAATTTGCCCGTTTCAGAAGGGAGGAGGAGGTCCTCGAACTGTCGGGAATGCCCTATGTATTTTGGAAGGGAGACGAATACCGCGCTTCCCGGATCATTATCAATCTCGATACCGATGAAATCCGGCTCGAAGGGGAAGTCCAGGGAACGGTTCGTACGAAAGAAGAAAAAGAAGAAGAAAAAGAGGGTGAAACAGCGGATGAATCAGAAGAATAAAACTGCAACCCTGACCGTAGAGGGCCTGAAAAAAATGTTTGGAAAAAAGGCGGCGGTCCTGGACGTTTCATTTTCTATGCGGGAAGGTGAGATAGTCGGTTTGTTAGGGCCGAACGGTGCCGGGAAAACTACCTGTTTTTACATGATTGTCGGGTTTATTCGGGTAAGCGCCGGTAAAATATACATGAATAAACATGAAATTACCCATCTTCCCATGTATAAGCGGGCGCAAACCGGTATTTCCTATCTGCCCCAGGAGGCTTCCGTATTCAGGAAACTTTCGGTGGAACAAAATATTTATGCCGTTTTACAGACCCGCGGAGATTTGACAAAAACGGAAAAAAAAGAATACTTGGAACAGCTTATTGGAGAATTAGGAATACAAGCCATTCGAAAGCAAAAGGCCTTTACCCTCTCCGGCGGGGAACGGAGGCGTACCGAAATTGCCCGGTCCCTGGCTATTGAGCCGAAATTTTTACTTCTTGACGAGCCCTTTGCCGGTATTGACCCGATAACGGTGGATGAGATAAAAAAAATTATCCAGGCTCTGTCCGCGAAGGGAATCGGAATACTTATTACCGATCATAACGTCCGGGACACCCTGGAAATAACCAAGCGGGCGTATATTATCAATAACGGTGAAATTTTAGTCAGCGGAACTCATGATGAACTTCTTGCCGACGAAACGGCCCGGAGAATCTATCTTGGTCAGGAATTTAGGATGTAATTGACAAATAGGCCGCGGTGCCTCATTATTAATGATGGAGCGGTAAGTGCAATATCAAAAACAGCAGATAACACAGCAGCAGAAGCTCAAAATGAATCCCCAGCTGTACCAGTCGATACGGCTGATGGCGCTTCCCGTTCAGGAACTGAAGTTTCGAATCCATGAAGAGCTGGAAAACAACCCCGCGTTGGAAATACTCGAAGAAAAAACCGAAACGTCCCTGGATTCTCAAAACGAAGAACGCGGTGAAGAGTTGGAGTATTTTGAGAACAGTTCCGATCCGGGGTTTACCCGGGGGGGGCTGAACGAAGAGGCAAGTGATTCCAAAAAAAAATTTATGGAAGGGGCCTTGAGCAGACCGGAGAACCTTCATGATCATTTGTTGTGGCAGCTGAGTGTGCAGCCGATAACAAACGAAGAATACGAAATCGGCAGGCTGTTAATCAACAATTTGGATGACAACGGTTTTCATATTGAAAACCCTGAAACGCTGGTAAAACAAGCACAGCTTCCAAAACTGCATACGATGATTGAAATGATACAGGGTTTTGAACCCGTAGGCGTCTGCGTTGCCGATTACAGAGAATCGTTACTAGTTCAAGCCGGGTATGCTCAGGACGTACCTGATAAAGCTATGGAAGCTTTGGAGAATTATTTTACGCTTCTGGAAAAGGGGAAGTTTGATAAACTCGAAAAAGAGATGGGGATAACCGAAAAGGAAGTGAATGAAATTGTGGTCTTTGTAAAAACCCTTCATCCCATGCCGGGTATTCAGTTTTCAACGGAAAACTCCCGCTATGTTATTCCCGATGTTATTGTCCGAATTAAGGACGGAGACCTTGTTCTGGTCCTCAACGATGAAGAAATTCCCGTACTGGGGATAAACTCCTTTTTTACGAAACTGCAGAAAAAAGACGAGATAAAAGACAAGGGCGATTACAAAGATGTACAGAAATATGTTAAGAATAAAATTAAAGACGCCCAGTGGTTTATCCGGAGTATTCATCAGCGCAACGAAACCTTGTTAAAAATTTCAAAGGCCCTTATTGAGTTTCAGCGTGATTTTTTTGTAAAAGGACCGAAATATTTAATACCGCTGACATTAAAAGACGTAGCGGATGAAGTCGGGGTGCATGAAACGACGGTTTCCCGTATCGCGAACGCGAAATATATGCAGACGGAATGGGGTGTTTTTGAAATAAAATATTTTTTTTCCAATTCAATTTCCGGTACGGGATCGACGGGCTCGAGGTTTTCCAAGGAAGGTGTAAAAGCAATGATAAAAGAAATCCTCGAGGAAAAGACAAATGGAAAAAAATTATCGGACCAGAAAATTTCCGACGAACTAAAAAAGCGGGGAGTAAATCTTGCACGAAGGACCGTAACAAAATACAGGAAGGAGCTGGACATACTATCGTCTTACGACAGATAATTTAATATTTGGAGGCAACATGAATTTAGAGATTAAAGCGGTACATTTTTCTATCGGCGATGATACGAAGGAATATGTGGAGAAAAAGCTCCACCGTATTGATTTTGCGAAAGACTTTATTGTCGATTTGCTGTTTACATTTACAAAAGAAAAACGGGATTTTACCGTTGAAGCAAACATTAATTTTAAATGGAACAAATCGAAACACATAAGGGTGCAGGCATTTGATCTCATAGAAGGAATAGATATTCTCCTTGATAAACTTGAACGGACCATTCGGAAAGAAAAGGAAAAAATTCAGGACCATAACGCATGAAAAAATTTACCGTACTCGATCTTTTAGATTTGGACCTGAAAGACCATAACGCGCTGCATCTTTCCTGTATTGGAGGACGGCCCGGGCTGGCGCGGGAAATTACGGTACCCGATTTAAACCGCCCCGGACTGGCTCTGGGAGGTTTTTTCGACAATTTCGCCTTCCAGCGGATACAGCTGTTCGGCCGGGGGGAAAATGCCTATTTAAAAAAATTAGAGCAGGAAAATAACTACGAAGTGCTGAAAGATATGTTTGCTTTTAATTTTCCCTGCTGTGTATTCTCCCATAATCTTACCCCGACGGACACATTCATGCGTATCGCGGAGGAAGGTGAATGCCCGGTCCTCCAGACGAAACTGGCTTCATCCGAATTGGCCGTGCGGTTGATGTGGGCCTTGAACAATGTTTTTGCCCCCCGTAAAACCATACACGGGGTCCTTGTGGAGGTGTACGGTATCGGGGTCTTAATTCTCGGCGACAGCGGTGTGGGAAAGAGTGAAGCAGCTTTGGAACTGATTGAACGGGGACACCGTCTGATAGCGGACGACGCGGTTGAAATGAAATGCGTAAGCGGGAATATCCTTTCCGGGAGCGGGGCGAACAAGGCGATTGGGCATCATATGGAAATCCGCGGTCTTGGGATTATCAACATTACCCATCTCTTCGGAGTAGGAGCAATCCGGGACAAAAAGCAAATTCAGCTGGTAGTGCAGCTCGAAGAATGGGATTCCGAAAAAGAGTATGACCGTCTTGGTGTAAGCAACAATACGATTGAACTTTTAGGAGTGCATATACCCTATTTACAGATACCGGTAAAACCGGGAAGGAACATTCCCATCATTATTGAAACCGCGGCGATGAATGAACGGTTAAAGAAGATGGGGTTTTACAGCGCGAAGGAATTCAATCAGAATATTTTAAAATGGCTGGAAAGCGAAAACGCCCGAAGCGTCTATTTTAAGAAGAAATCAGTTTTTTGAGGACAGCAATGGAAGAACGGGAGGTCGTTATCAGAAACAGGGCGGGTATTCACGCTCGTCCGGCAGCTTTGATAGTACAGACGGCCAATAAATTTGATTCACAAATATCATTTGAAAAAGAGAATGACAGAATTAATGGGAAATCGATAATGGGCATTATTACTCTCGGGGCCGGATACAACACCAAGTTAAAGGTAATTGCCGAGGGGAGTGATGAAAAAAACGCGGTTGACGCGATTGTAGAGCTTTTCGAAAACAGGTTTGAAGAAAAGTAAGGGTTTTCTATTCAGTCTTATATTCATCTGTTTGTTCGTCCGTGCCGCCGCGGCGGAACAGCTGTTAGTGGATGTTGATGTTACTTCGGCGGACAATGCCGTGAGTTTTGATATATTTCCGCGGGAATATCCGAAGCAGGAGGTCCTGCATTCCTTTTCCAGAGGATACCGCAGTGAAATTATCTTTACTGTAAAAATTTATGAAGAAAATACCGGCTTTTTTTCTTTTTTCGGCGATCGGATTGTTACGGAACATGATATTTCCCGAATTGCAGGCTGGGACCGGTTCGCGGAAAAATTTTTTTATATCGACAGGGGCGGAACCACGCGGACATTTTCCGCGGAAAAGATGTTTTTTGACCGCCTCTTTTCGATAGAGGACGTTGAGTTGACATTTCCAGACGGAAAGCCGCGTGAACTCTACGCGCTGGTACGTGTAACGGTCGAACCGGTCCATCTTATTCCGCCGTTAACAATTATTAATCTTTTTCATACGAGGAATGTTATTCACTCGCGGTGGAAGAGGGTCCCTTTATGAAAGTAACGCGCTTTTCCCGGTCCCCGACAATTGCCATCGTCAGTATCATATTTATCTATATAATTCTAATATTGCTGGTCCTGCTCTTTTCGGACCTGCTGCTGCAGGACGTCGTGAAAGGCGGTTCCTTAATGAACCGGGTTGTTATTCCCATCGGCATTCTGCTTCCGACGGTACTTTTCGGGATTGTAATTCTTAATGTTGTCCGTTTGTTTCGAGACAGACGCCGTAATACGCCGGGGGTAAAATTTAAAACAAGGCTGCTTTTGTTTTTTGCTTTTGTAACGTTTCTCGCTTCCATCCCGCAGGCAATACTTTCGATCAGTTTCATCGATACAACACTGAACTCCTGGTTCAGCGCCCGCATCGGCAGCAGTCTTCAGGGGGGAGTACATATTGCGCTGACCGATTACAATGAGCGGGTAAATAATCTGCGTTCCTTTTCAAACAGCAGGATTTTTATATCTACCCTTCGGGACCTGGAATACCGGCCGCAGCGGGTATGGGAGAACATCAATACGGTGAACCCGCTTATCGATTCGGTCCAGATCTTTAAAGATGACGGAACGGTCCTGACAATCGGAAACCCCGTTGGATCGGTGGATGCCTATGAATCGGAACTGACGCTGCGGGACATGGTAATTAAGGAAACAACCGAAGCGGTAACGGCGCTCAGGTATCATACCGAGGTGGAAATTGGAGGTCGACAGTATCAAATTATTGTAAGCTCCTTTCTGCCTTCCAATTTTGATGCCGAAGCCGGACAATTGACCCAGTCTCTGGAAGTGTTCAGGCAGCTGGAGGAATTCAACGCGTTTTTCAGGATCGTGCTCATCCTTTTTTACGCGTTTTTCTCCTTTCCGATTCTGCTGATATCTATTTTGGTTACTTTTCTGCTGAGTGATGAAATTATCCGGCCAATTGTCCATCTGGAAGAGGCAACAAAGAAAGTCGCCGACGGGGACTTTTCCATCCGGATTTTATCCAGATCAAAGGACGAATTATCCGTACTTACACAGTCCTTCAACAGCATGGTGTCGGAACTGGAGCGGTCCCGGAAGAAACTGCTGCAGACGGAAAAAGTTGTTGCCTGGCAGGAAATCGCGCAGCGTCTGGCACATGAAATAAAAAACCCCCTTACGCCGATACGATTATCCGCCGAACGGATTTTGAAACGGTATAAAAGTGATAAAACGGGACTTGATTCGATTTTAGAACCCGCTGTCGCGTCGATAGTCCGCGAGGTGGATACGCTGACGTCCCTTCTTCAGGAATTTCGGGATTTTGCACGGCTTCCCGCGCCGGACATCCATCCCGAGCCGCTGTATCCGATTATCGAACACATGGTTGAAAATTTTAAGGTTTCCTATCCGGGTATTGCGTTTTATTACACCCATATTGATCAAACGGTAAAAGTGCTGGCGGACCGCGGACAGATAAGCCGCGTTTTTTATAATTTATGCAAAAATGCCATCGATGCGATGGACCGGGAAGGGGAAATCACCATGCAGACGGACCTTGTAACAAAGGGAAGTTTTTATTATTGTAGAATACAGTTGCAGGATACCGGGCCGGGGATCGATGTCCCTCATCAAGATAAAGTGTTTAATCCATATTTTACCACGAAGGAGAGCGGGACTGGTTTAGGGCTGGCTATCGTTGAACGGATTGTTTTTGATCATAAAGGGCAAATTTGGTTTGAAACCGAAAAAGGCGTGGGGACGACCTTTTATATTGACATTCCGGCGGAGAAACAAGAATGAGTTCGATACTGGTTATAGACGATGAACAAAGCATTTGCGACGCGCTCTCCGGGATACTGGAGGATGAGGGATACAATGTGGCCGTTGCTTTGGACGGTATCGAAGGGTGCCATAAACTGTCCGAGCAGGATTTTGATCTGGTGCTGCTGGACGTATGGCTGCCGAAAAGGGGGGGAATGGAAGTCCTGGAGGACATAAAGAAGGACCACCCCCAAATCGAGGTAATTATTATTTCCGGCCACGGAAATATCGATTTGGCGGTAAAGGCGGTAAAATTAGGGGCCTTTGACTTTCTGGAAAAACCGCTTTCCCTGGATAAAACAATCACGGTGGTCCGTAACGCCCTTGCTTTGGAAAATTTAAAAAAAGAAAATAAAAAATTGAAGGAAACATTATTTATCGATGACGACATGGTCGGTTCCAGCGGGGCGATGACGCGGGTCCGGGAGTTGATCGATCAAAGCGCGTCAACCGATTCCAGAATACTTATCACCGGTGAAAACGGAACCGGAAAAGAATTGGTGGCAAGGTCGATCCATCAGAAAAGTAAACGGAGTGACAATCCTTTCGTGGAAGTAAACTGCGCGGCTATTCCCGATACGCTGATAGAAAGTGAGCTTTTCGGTCACGAAAAGGGGGCTTTTACAAATGCACTTTCGAGAAGGAAGGGCAAATTCGAACTGGCCCATACCGGGACAATCTTTCTCGATGAAATCGCTGATATGTCCTTGAGTGCCCAGGCAAAGGTCCTAAGGGTTATTCAGGAACTCAAGTTTGAACGGATTGGAAGTGAAACATCGCTTGAGGTGGATATACGGATACTATCGGCGACTAATAAAAATATGACGGAACTTATCCGGAAAAAGCTGTTTCGGGAAGACCTTTTTTTCCGGCTGAATGTTATTCCCATTCACCTGCCCCCGCTTCGGGAGCGGACGGATGATATTGAACCGCTTGTCTCCTATTTTTTAAAAAAATACGGTTCCCAGAAGCAAAAGGGAGGACAGAAAGAGATAAGCTCCGGAGGAATGGAGACGCTGAAAAAATATTCCTGGCCGGGTAACATTCGGGAATTGAAAAATTTCATAGAACGTATTACCATAATGAGTGAGGAGCAGGTGATATCTTCCGGTGAAGTTGAGCGCTTTTTAGGGGAAAAGCAGATTGATGATCAGGAGAATACGCTGCCTGATTTTATCGATATGAAGCTGAACGACGCGAAGGACTTGTTTGAAAAACAGTTTCTTGAGCAGAAGTTACAAGAAAACGGCTTTGTTATATCGAAGACTGCGGAATCGTTAGGTATTTATCCGAGCAATTTACACGGGAAGATAAAAAAACTGGGAATAACAATCGAAAAATGAAGACCATGACGAAACGGCAGGAACAAGTCCTCGCTTTCTTGCGGATTTTTATCGAAACCCACAAATATCCTCCCACCATACGGGAAATTGCTCAAAATTTCGAAATTTCCGTTAAAGGCGCGTATGATCACATCAAGGCCCTGGAAAAGAAAGCTATTATCCACTGCGACATGAACCGTTCGCGGGCAATTGAAATAATCGGAGATGAACGGGACGAGGACATTGTTTCGGTCCCGATTCTCGGAAACGTTGCCGCGGGAATTCCCCTTTTCGCCGAAGAAAACTTTGAAGGAGAGATCCGCCTGGCATCGGAACAGCTTCCTCCGGGCAGGTATTTTGCCCTTCGGGTCAGAGGCGACAGTATGCAGGACGCGGGCATATTTGACGACGATACCGCGGTTTTTGTTCAACAGAATGTCGCGGACAACGGGTCTATTGTTGTAGCTATGGTAAACGAAGCGGTAACGCTGAAACGGTTTTACAGGGAAAAAAACCGGATTAAACTGAAAGCGGAAAACCCGGTGTATCCGCCGATTTACACACAGAATATTCAAATTCTCGGAAAACTGGTGCGGATAATCAGAAATTATGAAGATTGAACCCGTTTATCTGCTGCTCGGTCCCGAACACGGCGAAAAAGCCCTCTTTGTCCGAAAACTGAAGCAGGAAGTGAAAAACCAATCCGCCGGCTCCTTTGAGGAATATCGATTTTATCCTTTTGAAACAGAAATACAGCAGATTGTAGGTATTCTGCGGAACGGATCACTGTTTTCCGAGTTTAAAATTGTCACGCTCTACCAGGTTGAAACGATAACAAAAAAGGTTGAAATAGAAACGATTTTACATTACCTTCGGCAGCCTCCGAGGGACGCGGTCCTTTTATTAATTAGCGACGACGTGCGAATCGACAACCGTCTGAAAAGCAAACTCCCGAAGGAAAGCGTAAAAATATTTTGGGAAATGTTTGAAAACAAGAAGCAGGACTGGGTATCGTCCTTTTTTTCGAAATACGGAAAACAAATTCAGCCCGAAGCCGCGGACGTAATTTTGGAATTGGTTGAAAATAATACCCTTGATCTGCAGCGTGAATGCCGCCGGCTGATGCTGCACTATGAAGAAAAGCAGATTATTGGGCCCGCGGATGTGGAAGCGTTTTTGTATCACAGCAAGGAGGAAAATGTATTTACCCTCTTCGATAAAATTGTTAAAAAAGATTTTGAAGGTTCACTGGAAATCGCGGAAAAACTGGCGCTTTCCGGAGAAACAAATTCCATCCAGCTGTTAGGGGGGCTCCTGTGGCAGTTCAAGCGGCTGCAGTTGATTAATTATTACCTGCAAAACCATTTCGGCTTTGACGAAGCTTGCAAAAAATGCGGAATAAAGAGCAAGAAAGCGCAGTCGTCATACCAGGGCGCGCTGGAGAATTACCCCGGTGATTCGGTAAATAACATCATCCGCCTCATTTCCCGGTACGATTACCTTGTCCGGGAAGCAAAAAGTGAAACGGAAACGATCGTTTTCTCCCTCTTTCTCTATTGCTGCATCAAGAAAAACGGAGCGTACAACCTGCTGTAAGCAGTTCTTCTATTCTTCATCCCGGTGAACGGTGGCCGGTAAAAATGCCGGAATACAGACGGATATATATTCCGCGCCGCCTTTCCGCGGGGAACTGTATGTAACCCATTCGTTTTGTGTAACCAGTATTGCCTGCCCCGCGGAGACCTGGTAGACGTCTTCCTCCGTTTCAACCTGCAGATTTCCCTCGAGGACCACCGTATATTCGTCGAATTCCGGTTTTTGTCCCGGTTCGGTCCAACCCGCGGGGCTTTTCATATGGGCAATGCTGACCATATTTGTTCCGGTATTTACACCTCCGAAATATTCCTCGATGAGCTTTGTTTTTGTTCCCTCCGAAGCGATTATTGACGGTTTCTCAATATACCGAACCATTTTCTTCCTCCTCTTCCATTATATCAAAACGAAGTATCCACTGCATGCCTTTTTCACTTTTACATTCTATGTCCCCCTCGAGCTGATCGGCAAGGGCGTCCACCAGTTTCAATCCTAAGGATTGGGAATCGCGCCAGTTAAAATCGGGACCAGGCCCCGGTCCATTGTCACGGATCTCCAGCCGGACCTGCTTTCCCCGCCTGTTTATTTTTATCAGTAATTCTCCCTTTTGGGCTTGGTCCGGATGTATGGCGTGCTTCATGCTGTTGGTTATCAGTTCCGTTACTATAAGGCCGCAGGGTATGGCCTGATCAATATTCAGATAAATTTCATCGATATTGTACAAAATTTGCATCTGTTCGGGACTAATATAATACGAGTCGAGAATTGTACCTGTCAGCGCGCTAATGTAATCGCGGACATCAATCCGCGCCAAATTATCCGAATGATACAGATGATCGTGCACCAGGGCCATTGAACTTATTCGGTTTTCACAGGCTTTAAAAATGGTTTTATCTTCCTGGCTGCGGAGTGTTTCCTCCTGCAGATTCAAAATACTCGATATAATCTGAAGGTTGTTTTTTACACGGTGATGTATTTCCTTTAATAATATGTCTTTTTCCGCGAGCCGCTGCTGTATTGTTGTTTCCGCTTCTTTTTGCGCGGTAATGTCGCTGCCGATACACAGGATACCGGTTTTTTCCCTCCGGTTATTGTACAGCGGCGCGTTAGTCCATGCCATCCAGTATTCAGATCCGTCTTCCCGGAAATTTTTGTTTTCATTGTAGGTGTATTTCTCGGTGTTGATGAGAATGTCTTGAAGCATTTCCTCCATTTCATGAAGGTGTTCCGGGTTGTCCGCTTTGTTGATGGTGTCGGTCCCTCTTTTCCCGATAACTCCGGAAGCAGAATATCCAAACAATTTTTCCGCGAACCGGTTAAAAAACGTTATTTCACCCCGCATGTTGTATTTAACAATAACACTGTTTGCATTGGAAACAATTGCACGGTACTCCCGTTCCTGTTCTTCCTTTTTTTTCAGCAGCCCCCTCAAAAAACCGGCCGTGAGGATTCCGGCTACGAAAACAGTTAAGGGAGGAACGTAGGCCGGTTTGAATCCGCCCGGGCCCGCGTATTCCGGGGGCGTTAGCAGGAAAAAACTGATACAAAACAGAGCGATTGTAGAGCCGGTCCCCACGGCCAGTCCCCAATGGATAGTGATAGTAAGTGCCGGAAAAATGAGAAACGCGTAAACTGTCGAAGAAAACGTAAACAGGCTGATTCGAAAGAATGCCAGATAGGCAGCAATGACGACAACCGAGATAATTAAACGGGTAGAAATTTTCAGCTCAAACGGATTGAAGGTAAGACGCTTTTGTGTCATGCACGGCAATTATACCATAATTTTCTCGTTTAAAAAATATATTTTCCGCCGGCGGTTACGGAAAACCATCCGGGCCTGCCGTACGCGTAGGTGTCGGTTTCGCCGCCGCCTTCAATACTGATAAAACCGAGGAGGTCGAAACCGGTGAAAATGTTCCAGCTGCCGCCGATGGAAGTCAGCGCGGACATATCGATCGGGGAAAAAACCGACCGGACAAATACGGCGGCGGACTCGGTAATACCCCAGCTGATCTCCGGGTACAGGAGAATACCGTATTCCGGGTAGGGGGCAAGCAGCCGGTCCTGACTAGCGAAATTCGCCCCTGCCGTTTCTTCGGCTCCTGCAGGTCCCGAATTGTCCTCCTTCCATGCTCCGGCGGGATAAATAAGGCTTTCCGTTCGCAGGGTTAGGGAACCGCCGCCGGCGAAGGAGGCGGTCCAGCTTACCCCCGGACTCAGAAGAAACGTTTTGTATATTCGCTCTCCCTCCGGCTGCCGCGTTTCAATACCAAGGGAGGAGGAAACATGCCAGTCAAGAAAGAGGTATCCTTTCATGCTGAGATAGAGGAAGTGGGTGTCCAGCGCCCCGTCGTAGAGGTAGCCGGGTTCAATAAGCACGGGGCCGGTTTCGAGGTAGGTCCTGCCGCCGAGGCGGGTATCGGAGGCCGGAGGAGCGGTGTAGGCGGGGTCGCTTACCAGCGCGGCGATATCGAGTTCCGGCGGAAGAACGAGGATTTCGGCAAAAGAAAAAGGGCCAAACGGGATGTATACCGAGGTAAGCATAATACTCATGTCACGGAGGACCTCGTCAGACAGCTGCCCGGAAGGGGTGAAGCGGCGGAAAATGACATCCCCGGCATTAAACGCGAAACCGTTTCCCCAGGAAACAGCGGCCTTCCCGAGGGTCAGCCGGAACCATGGAAACCGGGTTTTTATAAACCCCCTGGAAAGAGAAACCAGCGGCGTTTCGGAAATAATCCCCTTCAGTTCGAGTTCACCTTTGACGTTTTCAGCTGCCGCGGTAAAAGAAAGGGTCCCGACCCCCGCGGCGGAAAAGGCTATTTCCTCTTTGTTGGTCATGCTCAACGTGTTATACACTTCAAGTTCTACGGTGGTCCTAACTTCCGGAAACAGCGGGAAGCCCGCCGCTGATACAAAGAGGATAAACAGGATTACAGGGCCGGCCGCCCGAAATTTACCCGCTACCATGTAAGCTCCTGTAAGGAAAAGATATCCGCCGGCAGCGGGACGCCGATCTCAATGCTCTGCAAAATAAACTCTGTTTCCGAATTGCGTTTCAAGTTGTCCCTGACGGTAATATGCTTCGGTATCGTTTTTCCCTCCGTTTGGATAATTTCCCCGACGTTCATTTCCTTCAATAAATCTCCCGACCTGGAGAACTGCCGGGCCCGGCGGGTAACATACTCTTCGGTGTCGACCCATAATGTCTGCTGATAGTAGGCTACGCGCCTGCTTTTTGCCGTCAGAAGCAGCCGGAAGCACTCGTTTCCGTTAACACTTTCGGTGCCTTTCAGTTCGACACGGTAGTCCTCTAGAAGGCCTTTTCCGCCGGTCATGTCCTCGTAGGACATATCGGAGCCCATGACCGAGTCCCGCAGAGCAGACCCCTGGAGCCGGATTAGTTCCGACGCGTCGGGGTAGTAGAGGTAAATTTTGTCATCGGTCCGGAGGATTTTTTGTCCCCGTTCGTGCTTGCTGGTAAACTCGACTAAGGTTTCCTCTTCTCCCCGGGCATATGAGATGTAGGAGACGGTTTTTGTTCCGAACCTGTCGTGGATAATCATTTTTCCTACCGTTGCAGCGGTTTCATGCACCTGGTTCTCTTCTAACCGGCGGATAATTTCATCGGCCGTCTGCGCGGAAAGCAGTGCGACCGATGTAACCATCAATATTGTTCCCATCAACATTATTTTTCCACATTGGTATTTCATTGCCGTAACTCCTTTTTTATTCTGTCCTCAGCGCCTGTACCGGTTCCACCTTCGCCGCCTTTCTGGAGGGTAAAAACGACGCGGCAGACGCGACGATTACTGAAAAAGAAAAAATGTAAGCCATGTTCTTCACCTGCAGGGTCGGATAGACGATGTTGGAAACTTCGATGCTAATCCCTTCGAGCATCGGCCCGAAATTGATTCCGAAAATTTGCAGGGGTACGGTTATAAGCACCCCGAGAATGACCCCGGCGGCAGAACCGAATACGGAGAGGAAAACCGCTTCGAGGAAAAAAAGCCGGACAATCTCGCCTCCCGTCATCCCTAATGCGGCAATGGTGCCGATTTCTTTCATCCGCTCGTATATCACCATCATTGTGGTGGTAATAATAACGGTGCTGCCGAGAAGAAAGAAAAAGAACGCCATAAATTTATAGATTACGGATGCCAAGTCAATAAATTGATAGCTTGTCGGTATTTCAGTCCAGGGTTTCACTTCGAGGTTTTCCATTTCCGGGCCGATGCCGGTTAGCGCGGAACGGACGGCAGCCGCTGTTGTTTCCAGAGATGTTTTTCCGTTTGTCCGAATAAGGATGTCGCTTACCGCGTTGTCCATTTTCAGAATATACTGCATCCGGTCGAGGGGCGCGTAGAAAGCGTTCATGTTGAAACTATCCACGGGAAAATTGACCGTTCCCGTTATCGTAAACGTTACCGCGTTCGTTCCCCGGTGCATGGTCTGTGTCAGCATGGTGAAGGTGTCCCCGATACCGAGGCCCATCCTTTCCGCCGCGGCCATTCCGAGGGCCGCTTCATTGTTACCGCTTATCGGCAGTCTGCCCTGAATAACGCGGGAATCGATGTCCTGATACTCCCGTTCCAGATCGGGCTCGATTGCCATCCCGGAAAGAACGTACCGTTCCTCATCAAGGTAAACCTGGCCCGGAACACTAATCCGCGGCGCCGCGGCTGTAACCCCTTCCACCTCTTTTATCCGGTCCACCGCGGTTTGATATGACGGAATACGCAGGTGGATCGGGTGAAGATGTTCGAATTTATCAAAATCTTCGTGACGGACGCGAATCTCCCCGGTCATGTACGTCTGGAGATTGTCGAGGAGGTTGCTTTTAAATCCCGTCATGAAGGCGAACATTACCATCATACTCATTGCCGCGACTGCAATGGCAGTCATCGAGAGTATGCTCCGCCGGGTGTTTCTCCTGATGTTTCTAAAGGCAATTTTCCCTAATCTCACATCTTTCCCCCTACTGGTGGCGCAGGCACGAGGTAATTTCCCACTTCAGCGCCCGATGTGTGGGAATATATGCCGTAATTATCGACAATACGATGCCTGATAAAAACGCTCCGACAAAAGCCGCCGGATGCCAGGCGCCGTATGTCATTCCCGAAATTCTGTAGCCGATGTCCATTGTTTCCAGCATGAAGGAAATATCAATTCCCCGGTATACCATATAGACGGTAATTCCCGCGCCGAGAATAATTCCAGCCGCGGAACCGATAAGTCCGATTCCTCCCGCCTCGAGAAGAAAGGCCCGGCGGACCTGTTTGTCCGTCATGCCTAAGGCGCGCATCATGCCGATTTCCCGTATCCGTTCGTAAATGGCCATCAGCATGGTGTTTGTAATACCGACCGCGGCAATTACAAAGACAAGCAGCAGCATCACGCCGCTTCCCGAACGCTTCGCCTCGGCAATTGCCACGTAATCCGGGGCAAGATTTTTCCAGTCTTTCACTACCGGGCTGCCGGACACTCCCGCTTTTTCCAATGAATTATGTATAACAGTGAGGGCCGAATCGATGTTTTCCCGGAATGGAAAACGGACCAGAACCGAAGTTGCCTCCCCGTCCAGTTCGAGGTAATAATCTACTGCCTCTAAGGGCATATACACCGTCGTCTTATTTACAATAGGGTTCGGAGAGTTGAAGATTCCCGCAATTTTTACATTGATGGTTTGAAAATATCCTGTTTTCGTCTTCGTTTTTATCAGCATCGGGTATCCCGCCTCGGCCCCGAGTTTTTCCGCCAATCCTTCTCCGATCAGTACCGCGTCTTCGTCCTGTTCCAAGTACCTCCCTTCCGTTATGACCCGGTGAAGGTCGAATACGTTTTTCGTGACTTCCGGATCGATACCCTCGACGCGGACACCTATCGAACCGTCTTCGGGAAAGGGGTCGCGGTATACAATCAGCTCACCGCTGAAAATCGCCCGCGGTGCCGCCGCGTATCCGGTTTCCCGAACGGCGTTTACAATTTGCTCAGGGTCTTTAAGGGTATTCGAAAGGGAGAGATTGTCACGTCCCTCCCGGAAATATTCCCGCGTCATAATCTGGGCTGACGCTGTTTCATAAATGATGAGGTTTCGTTCCGATTCTTTTTCAGCACCTAACAGCCAGGAATCCATAAAAATGTATACCGACAGACCGACGGCAATAGCCGCGGCGGTAATCAATGTGCGGCGGCTGTGACGGAAAAGGTTTTTCCAAGCAAATGACAGAAGAAACTTCATCCGCCCCTCCTGCTGTCGCCGCTGATGAGCCCGTCGTGAAGCTGTATCAGTCTGTCCGCGAAATCCATCACCATCGAGTCGTGGGTGGAAAAGAGAAATGTTGTTCCCCGTTTTTCATTCAGCCTCTTCATCAACCGGAGGATTGACTCGCCGGTTTTCGAGTCGAGGTTGGCCGTCGGCTCATCAGCCAGGACAATATCCGGTTCTTTAATGAGGGCCCGGGCAATGGCCACCCGCTGCTGTTGTCCGCCGGAAAGTTTTGCCGGCCGCCGGTGCTCCATTCCTTCGAGGCCGACGTCTTGTAAAAGGGCGTATACTCGGTCGTTAATTTCATTCTCGCTCAATTTCAGCAGCGACAGGGCAAATGAAACGTTTTCAAAAGCGGTCAATACCGGTATCAAGTTGTAGGACTGGAAAACAAACCCCAGCTTATGCCTGCGGAACAGGGCGGCCTCCTTTTTGTCCATCCCGGTAACCCTTTGGCCGTCAATGGTAATAACGCCGCTGTCGACGGAATCGATACAGCCGATGCAGTTCAACAAAGTGGTTTTTCCCGAACCGGACGGACCGGCGATCGAGGTAAACTCTCCCCGGGAAATATCTGCAAAAACACCCCGAAGTGCCCGCACCTCGGTTTCCCCGGCCGTATATGTTTTGTACACATCATGAATCTGTATCATTTTTTTCTCTCGCTTTATTGTAAGCCGCTGTTCCTAAAACAGCTCCCAAATTCATATTGTCCAATGCCGAGGACGGCAGCAGCATAAGCGAATTGTTTTGACGTATGCCCTCATAAACCATATTCATGGCGCGGAGCTGCAGCGCGGTTGGATTGTCCTTATATTTTTCCGCTGCTTGTTCGAATTTTTCCGCGATTTCTACTTCAGCCGTTCCTAAAATGACCCGTGCGTTCCGTTCCCGTTCCGCCTGGGCCTGTTTACTCATGGCGTTTTCCAGTTCTTTCGGAATGATGATTTCCGTTATTTCTATGGATAAAATCGTTATGCCCCACGGGTTCGTTTTCGCGTCCAGCGTTTCCTGAATTTCTTTACAGAGTTTTTCCCTCTCGGATAGCAGGGTTGTAAGGTCATGTTTCCCGATAGAATCGCGGAGCGCGGTCTGGGCGGAAAGGGTAACTGCTTCCAGAAAATTTTCAACTTCCAGGACCGCCTGTTTTGCCTCCCATATCATCCAGAAGGCAAGGGCGTCTACATGGACGGGAACGGTGTCTTTGGTTATTGTTTTTTCCGCGCTAAAATCGGTCGCCCGGATCCTGGTATCGATAAAGGCGGCTATTCTGTCAACCATTGGAAAAAGCAGAAACAACCCCGGGCCGTTGACTTTTTTAAACTTCCCCATCCGCAGGATAACAACTTTGTCCCACTGATATACCAGCTGTACAGAGGCCGACAGGAGAAGTCCGGCGGAACCCGCCAGAGCAATAGGATAGTAACCGATATCTAAGAACGCGATAAGAGGAAGCCAGAGGAACATTATCATCAATACAACGGAAATCCACATTGGGACTACGGCAATAAAAGCACCTGCCGCGACAATTCCTCCGGCTATGGAAACAACATCCCGTATCTCCCCCGGCAGATACAAGAACAGCTGTATAAATATGCCGACGGCAATGCAGATGCCGAGAACTAAAAACGAAAGAGCGTTATAGCCGAAATCCTTTATCAGCATTCTTTTTTGAATGTTTTTAATCCGGTCAAATTTTGTATGAAACAGCCCCATACCGTACCTCCTTACTGTTTATGTGCCGGGACAAGGTCCTGTAAATACGCGGACAACTCTTCTAAAGAAAAACCGTATGAACTTGCTTTAGAAATAAATGAACGTGTAATGCCGTCGAGGACCTTCTCTCGTTCGATATCGTCTAAGTGAATCTCTTTGCCGCTGATAAACGTTCCGGTTCCCTGTTGTGTCATAACAATTCCCCGTATTTCCAATTCGTTATACGCCCGGGCGACCGTATTCGGGTTTATCCGCAGGTCTACGGCGAGACTTCTGACCGTCGGCAGCTGTTCTCCTTTCGTTAAGCGTCCGTCGGCTATTGCCATTTCAATCTGCAGAATAATTTGTTTGTAGAAGGGCACACCGCTTTTCGGGTCTAGGTTGAATTCGATTTGTGTAAGCCCTGATTCTTTCATTGCAAAAGCCTCAAACAAATAATAAATATTGTACTATAACATTAGTACAATAAAACTATAATACTATGAGTCAATTTTGTCAATCGGTTTTTTAAATGATTATTCGATCTCTTCTACTACGTAGGCGACCCTGCCGATGCCCAGAATTTCACCGGTTTCCAGATTGACGATGCGGGCGTTTATCCTGTAGCGTGTTTCCTCCCATTCGGTGTCCACTTCGGCGGTGTATGACGTAACGAGAACGATTTCCGCCCCAAGCAGTTTTCCCAGTTCCGAGGCGGACACTTCTTCCACCATCCCGCTGTTGTTGAAGGTATACTCTTCGAGAAGTCCCGCTATCCGTTCGCGTTCGAGGAGGGAAAAAAGGTCGGGGTTAAACAATTTGCTCTGCAGCGTCACTGAAATCTGCTTGCCTATGGGTGTTTTGTTTCCGTCGGCGTCCACGCAGTTGAGAATAGCCAGCCGCATTTTCACCGGTTCGTCCATATCGCGTGCCTCGTAGGTGTCTTCATAGCTGTACTGCAGCTGTCCGGCCAGATCTTCCATTGCTTCCGACATCTCGTAATAATCGTAACTGTCATCGCCCGGTTGACCGCCGCCGGCACAGGACATGAGCAGTCCGTACAGTGCGGCCGCGGTAACGATACCTGCTATTCCATTTTTTTTCATTGATGCTTCCCCCGTTACTAAAACACTTCTTCCAGCTTGTCGTCGAACTCAATGGACACGAGCTTCCAGTCCCCGTCGGCTTTATAGTAGATAAATTTCCACCGGATGGGAATGTTTTCCCGTATAACGAGATATTCGAGGCGAAGCGCGACCCCGGAAACGGTTTTTTCGCTTACGAGGACCGCTTTTCGGGCTTCACCGTAGAGCTGACGTATGGTTTTAGACTGCTGAATGGCGGTAATTTCGATTTCGGAAAACTCCTGCTCAGGAATGGACGTCGGTTTCGACTGAATGTAAGAGAAGGCCTTGTTATAGTCCCCTGCCTGAATCATCTTCAGAAAGGTTTCGCATATTGTCTTTATTCCTGTTGAAGACTGGGTGTCTTGGGCTGTGAGTATTACCGGAGAAAAAGCAAAAAGAATTAGCATGTACCCGATACATAGTTTCCGCATTTGTTACTCCTTTCGTTTCAGTATACACCCAATTCTGCAAATTGCATATTGATTGACAACACCGGAGGACCTTTTCCGGAAGGTGTCGATTTCAACAATCCCGGCAGCTTTGGTCTCCGCCTGATTAGCGCGTTAGTGGAGCAGATACACGGTGATGTGGAGCTTACTCGTTCTTCCTTGTCGAGGTGTTTACCATACGGTTCCCGGTTCTTAAGGACGGGGACTGAAGCCTCAACCGAAAAGCGGTACTTTAGGTTCGCCGAAACAGTTCCGGTAACGGTTTACAAACTGCTCGGCAGAAAAGACGTGGTTTTGTGTCCCCCGGTGCTCCACCGCAAAGGACGCCGCAATCGTACCCGCCCGGGCAGCACCGGCGGCATCAGCTCCCCGGAAAACCGCGGCACTAAATCCGCCGAGAAAAGCGTCCCCCGCTCCGTAAGAGTCGGAAACCGCAATATCCAAAACGGCGGCAACATGTACCGGATTCTGCTGTTGTAACTCCGATTTGGTATGTTCCCGCCGGCGGAATAGTTCACAGCCGTTCCGCCCCTGTGTAACGACCGCCCGGCCGGCACGGGAGATAACTTCGTCCTCCGCGAGCCCGGTGGTTTTCGCAAGCAGCTGCAGTTCGTACCCGTTCAGGATAAGGCAGGACGCGTAATCGATGCAGAATACAAGATCCTGCGGGGGCATATCGGAAATCATTTTTCCCGGGTCGATAATGTAGGGGATGCCCGCGGAGATAAGATGCCGGATAAGATCGACATTTCGTTCCGGCATCCCCGATGTGAGAACGGCGAGTGTCGGTTTTCCCGGATGGTCTGTATCAAAATCCGGCAGCTCCCACCGGACCGGTTTCTCCGGTTCGCCGAAGATAATCCACTGGTTTTCCTCATCGTCTTTCAGCAGGACGGCGCTGGGCGTGGCATTGACCGGATCGATGCAGACGCGGGAAACGTCGATTCCCCGCTCTTTGAAAGCGCGGAGGTAATATCCTGCATCGTTGCCCGCCCATGAACTGAGGGAGACGGGCGCATGAAACAGATTGACGGTATGAGCGACATTTCCGGCACAGCCGCCGAACAGCTTTTCCGGACCTGCCGCGCGGATGTTTACCGAGAGCCGCTCCGACTCCCTCAGGATGTGGTCCCGTATGGAAGCGGGATAGTAGAAAAAAAGGTCGAAGGCCAGGGACCCGTGTACCAGAATTGAGCCGCTCATGACGCAAGAATGAAACAGAGTAAGCAGTACTGTCAAGGCGGAAACATTTGTTCAGCCTTGACGGAACGGAGTAAATAGCCTATGAAATTCCCTTTATGCAGTTCATCATGGCGGCACCGGCGGTAATAAAAGTCCTTCTCTCTCTTGCGCTGATTCTTATTACTAGCCGGTTTACGAAGAGCCTGATTTTAGCCATTTTCGCCGGAACGCTCCTGCTCGCTTTCTGGGCGGGACACACGGCGGAGTCCTTCGGTGTTATTTCCTGGGAGCGGCTCTCATCACGGGACAACCTTTTTTTAATGCTCATCATCCTTCTCATTATCTGGCTGAGCGGTCAGATGGCCGAAACCGGCATTATGAACTCCCTTGTTGATTCGTTTCGGACAAAGACGTCGAACCGGATTTCCATGGCACTGCTGCCCGCGCTGGTGGGACTTTTGCCGATGCCCGGGGGGGCCCTGTTTTCCGCTCCGTTAGTGGACGACTGCGATGCCGAAAACGGAACCAGTCCTCTACTGAAAGGGCGTATCAACTACTGGTTCCGGCATATCTGGGAATACTGGTGGCCGCTGTACGCCGGTATTCTGCTGGCCGTTGAGCTGGCGGGACTGCAGATTTGGCATATTATTGCCGGCGGCATTCCGGTGACCCTCTTTTCCGTTTTCGGGGGTTGGCTGTTTCTTCTGCGGAAGGTAGAGAAGCGGCACAAACAACCGGGCGGGAGTTTCGATCTTACGTCCCTAATCCCCATCCTCATCGTTATTGCCGTGTATATCGCTATCAGTCTGTTTATTCCCCGAATAAAAGATATCAGTAAGTACCTGCCCATCGCCGCGGGCATTGTCGCGGCAATTGTGTATCTGCAGGTGCAGCATCCCTTGTCCGGAAGCAGCTGGAGAAAAATTATCCTGTCCCGGAAGACGATTAGCCTTGCCGTTCTTGTGGCGGTAATCCGGGTCTACGGCGCTTTCATGGAGGCGCCGCTGCCGAACGGGAATTTTATCGTCGAATTGATGCGGATGGAACTCGAACAGATCGGTGTTCCCGTCCTTCCCCTGATTATTATTATTCCGTTTATTGCCGGCTTTACCACGGGTATTGCCATCGGTATGGTGGGAGCGAGTTTTCCCATTGTCATGCGGCTGGCGGGGACCGACCCTTCAACGGCGATGCTGCTGTCAACGGCAGTCCTCGGTTTTGCCGCCGGTCATATCGGACAGCTTGTCTCCCCCGTCCATGTGTGTCTGATTGTAACGAATGAATATTTTGAAACATCACTTTTGAAAAGTCTGAAGGGCTTGTGGGGCCCCTGCCTCTTTGTCCTCGCCGGTGCGTTTATCGTTTCCCGGGTGGTTTTACTGTTCTGACAGCTTTTCCTGCTTGTCGATGTCGACGGCGTCCCAGGGGTAGCAGATCCACTTATCATCCAGTTCGAGGCCGTAAAAATAGTGTTCGATCTCGTCCGGGAAGGAGCCCCGCTTTTCTTTCCGTTTGTTGTGAAGAACAGCGACCGCGATTTCCGCGGGATGGTGACGCAGCAGCTCCCGCAGGCAGTATTCAAGGGTTACCCTCGAATCATCAACCTCGTCGATAAGGAGGACCTTTTTTCCCGGTAATTTACTTTCAACTTCATCGATCCACTGGATTTTCCGTGGATAATCCTGAGGGCGGTTGTCCTTGTCGTAGTAGGAGAGGCCCACTGTCAGTATGGGAAGGTCGATAAAGGTCCGGAAAATCCTGGCAGGAATAAAGCCCCCGGACCCGATGGCGACGATAACGTCTGCCTGATATCCGGATGCCAGTACTTTCTCCGCTAAAGACTTGATCGTTTTATGGATCTGGTTGTAGGTAATATAATATTTTTCAGCCATGTGCGGGCTACTCCGGTACTGTGTTTTGTATCTACACAATCTGCGATTCAAAAGGCGCCAGGTTTTCCAGGCCGTGTTTTTCTAAAACAGCATCAATTTTCGCAATATCCTCGAGGGCAAGGGTCCGGTCGCCGGCGGCCAGGGGGGCATCAATGTGGGAAGGTTTTTTAATGCCCACGAGGGCCGTGCTCACCTCCGGTTTCCTGAGCGACCATGCAACGGCGAGTTCGATAAGCGTCCAGTCTTTTTCCCGCGCGATGTCCTGCAAATCTTTTATAGCGTCAAGGTAACGGTCAAAATCTTTTCCCTGGTACTGCCTGAACGTCGAGCGCTCATCATCCGCCGGAAACCGGTAATTCCGGTCGTATTTACCGGAGAGATACCCCTTTGCCAGGGTGCTGTGCACCATAATACCGATGCCGTTTTCTTTACAGAACGGAAACAGTTCCTGTTCCGGGGTCCGGAGGAACATGTTGTAGTTTATCTGATTTGAGACGACGGGGGCGGTTTTCAGCGCGCGCCGCAGATGCTCGACCCGGAAATTGGACACGCCGATATAGTTAATTTTTCCCTGTTCCCGCAGTTCCATCATGGTTTCGAGGGTTTCTTCAACCGGTACTGTTTCGTCCCACATATGGATCTGATAGAGGTCTATATAATCGGTTTTCAGCTCCCGCAGGCTGTTTTCAAATGCCTTCATCACGCCGTTTCGGGTGTAATCGAAGCTTACCTTGGTGGCTAAGAAAGACTTTTCCCGGTAGCCGCCCTGCTGCAGGATTTTTCCGATCCGCTCTTCGCTCGATTTGTAGTACTGTGCTGTGTCAATCAGCGTCAATCCACGGTCTAAAGCTTTCTGAACGGCTTCCAAGGCCGTCGCTTCATCGACGTGCCCCATCCCTTCACCGATCGGCCATCCGCCGAATCCGACAACGGGTACCTCCGGTCCGTTTTTCCCTAATTTTCTGTGCTGCATTTTTGTTTCCCTCCTCTGTCTTATTTCGGCAGTTTTCTTAAGCCGGTCAAAAAAAAAACATTAGTAATGATGTATTTATTCAAGTGCTGCGGAGACGGGAGGTTCTTGACTTTCTGGTACCGTCAAGTCTCCTGTATACAATTGCGACTAATACCAGCCTTAATTATAATAGGAAAGAAAAACGGAGAGCAGAGATATTGGATGATGTAATCCTAAACGGAATTGCCGGATACGATGATCATGTGAAACGGCGGAGCAGACAGGGATGTCTGTTTCCGGGGTTAGAAAGCGTCTTCGTCAGCATAGAAAGAAAGTTAACGTTCTTGAGGAAGCGATCGCCCGATTTATACCAGCCTGGTCACAGACTCCGTCGGCTGCTCGGCCCTGCATCCTGAACGCTGACACCGCCGCGGGGCCTCACCCCTTTCGCAGCCCCTCTACCTCTTCCCGTGTTAGGCCGGTGATGTCGCAAATATCTTCAATCGGGTAACCTTTTTCCAGCATCCGCTTGGCTGTTTCACGGGCTTTTTCGAAAGCACCTTTCTCCCACCCTTGTTCTAATCCTTGTTCTAATCCTTTTACCAGTCCCTGTTCTAATCCCCGTTCCAATCCCTCTTTTCTTAAGCGCTGTGCCGTGGTCATAA
>CAYTSI010000018.1:41482-45020 GCA_964440465.1 uncultured Spirochaetales bacterium | reverse complement strand
AGAAGGTCCGGAAACGGGCACCCTGGATAACAAAAAAGCGATTGGAGTTCTCTCGGATGCAGCCGGCCCAGCCCAAGCCCAAATATCAGACGGGGGAAACCTTTCGGTATCTCGGGAAACAGTATCGGCTCAAAGTATCGGATGGGAACTCACAGGTAAAATTGCTGAATGGAAGATTCATTCTCACGGCACCTACGGCCTATTCTGCTGAAAAACGGGAACAATTACTTCTTGACTGGTACAGGGCCAAAGGCAGGGGAATCTTCGAGAAGCGGTTTCAAGAGAATATCAAGATAACCGCCCGTATCGGGATAAAGGACCTTCCTCCCTGGCAAATCAAGGTGATGCCGAAACGGTGGGGAAGCTGTACGAAAGACGGGAAGGTCTATCTAAACCCCGAATTGGTAGCGGCCCCGAAACCCTGTATTGACTATGTTATCTTTCATGAACTGTGCCACTTAAAGGAACATAATCACAGTTCACGTTTCTTCGACCTGCTCTCTGCTGTTTATCCCGACTGGAAAAAGTGGAGAGACTATCTAAACGAAAATATTGAAGTCCGCCTGGTATAACGGGCTAAAAATATAGATTTCACCAATGAGAAAAAGCAGCCCAAGTCCCGCCCCTGCTGCAAAGATAACAGTTGCGGGAATTCTCACTTCATACTATAATAAAATAATGTCTAAGGAGAGGGGGAATTTTTATGAAAGATAAAACAACACAACCAACAACGAATGATGCCGGTGTGCCTGTCGCAAGCGATGAGTTTTCGCTTACCGTAGGGCCCGACGGACCTATTCTGCTTCAAGACCATTATCTCATGGAGCAAATGGCCAACTTTAACCGGGAGATGATTCCGGACCGTCAGCCCCATGCCAAAGGATCGGGAGCGTTCGGGTCTTTCGAAGTAACGAAAGATGTCAGCGCCTACACCAAGGCGGCACTGTTTCAGCCGGGGACGGAAACCGATGTGCTGGCCCGGTTCTCTACCGTTGCGGGAGAGTCCGGCAGTCCCGACACCTGGCGGGACGTGCGCGGGTTCGCGATAAAGTTCTACACCTCCGAGGGCAACTACGACATGGTAGGGAACAATACGCCGGTATTTTTTATTCGAGATCCGATGAAGTTCCAGCACTTTATCCATTCGCAGAAGCGCCGCGCGGACAGCGGCCTGCGGGACAATGATATGCAGTGGGACTTCTGGACCTTGTCTCCCGAAACGGCCCATCAGGTGACTATCCTGATGAGCGACCGCGGGGTCCCGAAAAGTTACCGTCATATGAACGGCTATACCAGCCATACCTACATGTGGATCAATGCCAAGGGCGAACGCTTTTGGGTGAAGTACCACTTCAAAACCGACCAGGGCATTGAAAATCTCATGCAGGAGGAGGCGGACCGGATCGCCGGCGAAGATGCCGACTACCACCGCCGTGATCTTTTTAATGCGATCAAAACGGGGGAGTTCCCCAGCTGGACATTGAAAGTCCAAATTATGCCTTTTAAGGAGGCCGAAACCTACAGAATTAACCCATTCGACCTGACGAAGGTATGGCCCCACGGTGATTATCCCCTGACGGAAGTGGGGAAGCTGGTCCTGAACAAAAACCCCGGCGACTTTTATTCTGAAATTGAGCAGGCCGCGTTCGAACCGAACAGCTTCATTCCCGGAATCGGTCCTAGTCCGGACAAGATGCTGCTCGCCCGCCTGGTATCTTACTCCGATGCCCACCGGGCGAGGCTGGGAGTCAACTACAAGCATATCCCGGTCAACCGCCCGAAAGTTCCGGTACACAGCTACAGCAAGGGCGGCGCGATGCGGATCGAAAAAGTCTCCGATCCGGTCTACGCGCCCAACTCAAAGGGCGGCCCGAAGGCCGACCCCGAACGTTATCCCGAACAGGCCGTTTGGAGCGCCGACGGCGAGTTCATGCGGGCCGCGTACACGTTGCGAAAGGATGATGACGACTTCAGTCAGGCGAATACGCTGATTAACAAGGTTATGGACGAGGGAGAGCGTAACAGGCTGGTATCCAACGTAGCGGGGCTTCTGAAAGACGGTGTTTCCGAACCGGTACTCGGGCGCGCTTTTGAATACTGGCGCAGCATCGACGAAACCATCGGCAGCCGCATAGAAAAAGAGGTCCGCGGAAAATAGCGGCCGAAAAATGTACAAGTATTTCTTTCCGCGACATCTATCCTGACAGAGGGGGATACTAACGCATGCTATTTAATATATACTATTGCCTTATTTATTGATTAAAGGTATACTTTAATCACGAGGTGATGATATGAATACTGATATCCTCTCATCAAACATTAAGCGCTACAGAAGCAAGAAGAAGCTTACCCAGCAGGATCTCTCAGAGCTGTCAGGAGTCTCTCTTCCCGCTATCAAAAATATTGAAAGGAAGAAGGGACTGCCGAGGACTAACACTCTTTTGGCTATAAGTAAGGCCCTGGATTGTCGGCTCCAGGATCTTGTTAAGGCCATTGGAGAACTCTCCGCCGTACGTTTCCGGGCAAGAAGCAAGATGAACAGGCGAGAGCAGATCCTGGCCCAGGTTTCCAAATGGCTGAATGACTTCGCCTTCCTTGAAGCGCTGCTGTCGGATAGAGAAGAATATAAACTCCACAAACTTGCAGGGACCTCTGGGAAACTTTCTTCAATCCAGTACGCAGAAGAAGCGAGAAGGATTATCGGACTGAAAGTCGATGAGCCCATTCATGATATCTGCGGCTTGCTGGAAAGCTGTGGAATCAAGATCCTAGCCCTTCCCTACTCCTCGGACGCCTTCAATGGATTATCCGTTGGCGAAGACGTTAAGGGACCGGCCATAATCATCAACACTTGGGAACGGATCAGCATCGAGCGCCAGATATTCAGTACTGCCCATGAGCTCGGGCATCTCCTGATGCACCTGTCGGATTACGATGGAAAAGCACGCTCTGAAGACAAAGCCCAGGAGAAGGAAGCGGATCTGTTCGCCGGTTACTTCCTCATGCCTGAGCAGGGATTTAACTCCGAGTGGGTAGAAACTGCCGGAATGCCCTTCGTCGAACGGGTGATGAAGATCAAAAGTATCTTCAAAGTGAGTTATAAGACCGTCCTCTACCGCCTGAATCAGAAGGGCATCGTTGATGATCGGATATGGTTTCGTTTCCAACAACTCTATGAAGCCAAGTACAACAAGAAGCTATCTTTAAAGGAAGAACCCTTTCCGGAAGGATCGGAACCCTTCGGGCTAAAGCCCTTCGATTTCTATGCTGATCGACTGAGCCGCCTGGTCCGGCGAGCCGTTGAGGAAGAGCAGATTTCCATCTCCCGGGCGGCTGAGATCCTCAACTTATCATCCGAGCAGATGATGGAGCGCATAGCCGAGTGGGAGGATTTTGCTTGAGTAAAGCTAATCCGATCCAATTCATGATAATGGACGCCTGTGTCCTGATTGACTACATGAACGGAGAGCCGGACTTATTCAAGTTAATCTCTTCCCACATCGGTCCGATCTACGTTGCTACCCCAATCCTGGAAGAA
>CAYTSI010000018.1:35618-41382 GCA_964440465.1 uncultured Spirochaetales bacterium | reverse complement strand
AAGAACTGGAAGACCTGGGTCTCATCCCTATTGAACCTGAGATTGGAGACGTGTTCACAGCGAATGAGATGGATGGTCAAACATCCTTCCAGGACAATATATGCTTCCTCACGGCTAAACGGCAGAGCTTCACATGTGTTTCAAATGATACAAACCTGAGACGGCAATGTACGGATTCGAGCGTTCCTATTCTCTGGGGCTTAGAGCTGATTCTGGATCTCACGAAAGCTGGAGGAATACTCAAGAAGGAAGCCTCCAGAATAGCCGGGGATATACAGAAATCAAATCCAAGACAGATTAGTGTCAGGATTCTAAGCGATTTTGAAGCAAAATTGAAACGTCTATAGACAATGGTCGTGTTCGAATGGTTAAAAGTCTCCGGAACACCGCTTTTTTAAAGATTGCGTATGCGATGTTTACCCGGCCGCCGTCCCGGCAGTATACTATGATCTATGGGTATCCGCAGACATCGCTTTTTGTTCAATTCCATTGCCTTCTTTTACCGTTGGTTTTTCAAGCGGCAGGTACAACACTACTCCCGGATTATCCGGGAGCACCTCTATCTTTTCGAAGATGACAGCGGTCCAGACGCCGGAGAGAAGGTGCTCGATCTCGGCTGCGGGACCGGCGCGTTTGCCAGGGCTTTGGAAAACACGGGTTTCGATGTTACCGGCGTCGATTTGGCACCGAAGATGGTGGAGGCCGGGCGTTCCCGCGATCTCGACTGCCTTCTCGGTGATGTTACCGCCGGTCTGCATTATTCCACCGGCAGCTTTGATATTGTCACCGCCGCCTATGCGGCCCACGGCCTCGACCCCGAGCTTCGTCACCAGTTTTACCGAGAAGCCATGCGCCTCGCACGGAGAAAGGTCATCTTCTACGATTATCCCCAGCACCTCGGCTTCCCGGAGGCCCTTGTCGAATTTTTCGAGGGATGGGGCTATTTCTCCTTTGTAACACGGGGGCTCGAGGAAATGCGCCGGGTTTTTCCGAAGGTACGCGTTCTCCCGACTACTGAAGGGAGGTTCTGGTATGTATGCGATGTCCGCGGAGGTCGTTATTCGTAATAATTTCTCTGAAAATCCGGTCGAGTTTTTCTGTTTTCCCTTTTCTGCTATCCGAACCATCAACGCTTCCGCTTAATGTTTCAATTTCCGTTTCCAGAAAATCGCTCAGCTCGGGTATACGGGGTTCTCGTTTCAATTCATCCCCCTGCTTTTTCCTTTCGACCAGTTCTTGTATCGTCTTTTGCAGCGCAGGGCTCAGACCGTCTCTCCATGCAGATACTCTCTGAAATTGTTTTTCGCCATATTGAGGTAATGATACATCGAAGCCTTCGGAGAATAAAAATCTTCAATTACACTTTTTAGTAAATCCGTTTTTACAGGTTTATTTTTATAGACAATCGGTGATTGCAGCCATTCTAACAGCGGCGGGTTTGACTTCCGGAGCAAATTCAGCGCTTTCTTTACGTCCCATCCGCTTAGATCAATATCGTCACGCTTTTCGTCTATCGATAGATACCAGTCCATCGGTCTCGAATAGATAAACCGGACATCATAATCGCTGTCGACCGAGGGGAACCCCCACGCTCTGCTTCCCGATTCGCAGGCATAGAAAATATGAACATTCTCATCTCTTTCTATCCGCTTAAGCCGTGCCAGAATTTCTCTTCGTATTTCTTCTTTTATTTGCATTTTATTGGAATAAATTTCTCTACACTAATTGTATACCTTCCTTAAGTATAGCAGATTTCAACGAAAAAATTAATAGCGACAGTTACCAAAGACTACAACTCCGACAGTTTGTAGTGCTCCGTAAGCTTAGATTCCCTCCACAAGCTGCCCCGAAACATTCCGCTGTGTTTCCTCAAGATAAAATGGATCGGGCAGGTGCTTTTGCCCGAAGGCGATGATCCTTTCGTAACTGTCTATCAAGTTTGTCTCTACAAAGTCGCGGTCCTGCAAATCTTAAACTCTATGCGGAGCCCCTCTCCTTCCGCTAATATTGCCCGAATCTTTTTTTCTAACATGTCACTGTCAGCCCCCCCAAATCATCGATAATGCTCTTAATCTCATCCAATACCGCTTCCAAGTCCGCGGCTAAATATCCACTCATTTTATTTTGTTGTATTGCGATGCTGAGGTAAACCACTGTACAATAACACCGGCTACCGCGCCTTCTGTTTTTTCATCTTCTCCAAAACTTCAAACAGGTCCGCGATAACACAGTAATCGGCTATCTTGAAAATGGGGGCGCGGGGATCGTTATTGATAGCAATGATCTTCCGGGAATTTTTCATCCCCTGCAGATGGTGGATGGCGCCGGAAACCCCGAAGGCCACGTACAGTTCGGGCCGGATGGAAACACCGGTTTGACCGACCTGTTTGGAAAAATCGGCCCAGCCCTCATCGACCACGGCCCTGGTCGCGGCAACAGTCGCGCCGTTTTCCCGGGCGAAGTCTTCGATTATTTTAAAACCTTCCTTCGAACCGACACCGAAGCCGGCGCAAAACACGACCTTTGCCTCGTCTAGGTGTGTTTCCAGGGCCCCGTCCCCCTGTTCGAGTTTTACAATTTTCTTCAGTTCATTAACGGCAATGCTCGATCGATTTTTCACCTCAATTACTTCTACCTTCACGCTCTCCGGTTTTATCGGTTTCTTTTCTTCGATGAAAACGTTCGGCCGCACCGATGCCATCTGCGGACAGTTGTAGGGCGTTTCGATGGCAGCAAGGACCTTTCCGCCGTAGGTGGGCCGGATCTGCAGAAGGTTGTTGTCCTCGTTTATTTCGAGTTCGGTACAGTCCGCCGTCAGGCCCGTTTTTACACGCGTGGCAACCTGAGGCGCGATACTTCTGCCGAATATCGTTCCTAGAAAAAGAACGATTTTCGGTTTATCCTTGAGTATCTCCTCCGATATTGCTTCGGATGCATCCTCGGTAATG
Source organism: uncultured Spirochaetales bacterium (assembly GCA_964440465.1). Lineage (GTDB taxonomy): Bacteria > Spirochaetota > Spirochaetia > SPDA01 > CAZSGZ01 > CAZSGZ01. The sequence continues at coordinate 38,434 of CAYTSI010000018.1, read as the reverse complement.
AACCTGGTATAATCCGGATGTGTAATGTGTTTAACTTTTTTCACCCCGTATTCGGCAAAAATTTTCTGAATTTTCGCACTGCCGGTTTTTGTATTACCGATGAGGACGGCGGTAACTTTTTCCTTCCCGGCTTTCGCCAGCTCATTTGCTTTGCTGATAAGCTGGAATCCGGTGTTCTTTAATTCACCGTCAAAGTATTCGACAATGACCCAAATGCCCTTATATCCGGAAAGATCGACTTTTTTATCCAGCTTCGTAACGGTAATGGCCCCCAGTTCGCAGCCTTTCACGCAGGCCCTGCAGAGCACACACAAATTCTGATCAATTACCGCTTTTCCGTTTACTACTGTAATGGCATCGTAATTACAGACCTCGACGCATTTTCCACAGCCGTCGCATTTACCTTTATTTACTTCAATATAACTCATGTTCTATTCCCGTTCTCCGCCCTATTTTATTAAACTAGCTATTTCTTCTACCGCTTCTTTCCGTAAATCCCGGATAATTTTCCTGTCCGGGTTTTCCTCTATTCCGCCGTCGGAGATGTAGAGGATCCGGTCGTCGGCACGAAGGCCGCTGTCTACCGTTACATACCCGACAAAGCGCTCATCGATGTCGATGTTCACCACCTGGGTAAAAGACCCGTCCAAGCCCACATAGTTCGGATCGAGTTTTAAATCGTCCATATTCACAAGATGTATTTTTTTCCGGTCCGCCTTCTTGTCGGCCTTCAGTTTTACATCCGCCTCTTTTTTCAGGAAGGAGACAACAGCCGGAGTAACAACTTCCAGCACGGCATCGGTTTTATCGAACTTCGCCAAGACCTGCAGCTTATTTTTCTTCAGGCCCACAATTTTCTTCGCGTAATTGACCTGCGGAATATTCAGCAGCTCCGCGATGCCGGCCCCGATGTGCCCCGTACCGCTGTCGATGGATTCCTGGCCGCAGAATACGTTTTTATACCCTGCCTTCCTAATTAACTGAACAATTGCAATGGCCGTCGCCCAGGTATCGGACCCCGCGAGGCGCTTGTCCGAAAAGAGAAACGCTTCGTCGGCCCCCCGTTTCAAACTGTACTTAAGCATCTCCTCCGCCTGCGGCGGACCCATGGTCATGGTCCCCACCCGTATTCCGTGTTTCTTTTTCAGCTGCAGGGCTTCTTCTAACGCGTAATCGTCAAAGGGATTGATAATGCTGTCCACCCCCTCCCGCACCAGGGTATGGGTTTCCGGGTCAATCTGCACTTCCCGTGTATTCGGCACCTGTTTTAAACAAACTAATATTTTTTCCATAGCTCTCTCTTTTTCTCAGTTGTTAGTTATACGGTCCTTGCCAACGCTTCGGCAGAGTGTATTGCTATTTCAACGCAGCTCGGCGCCTTCGCGTCGCCCAGCCTGTATACTTCTTGTATTCCGTCCTCTTTCAATTTCCAGAACAGGTCGTCCACCGACCTCATCAGTCCGGAATAGATAAAATTGTCAAAATCTTTGTCTTTTACGACATATTTTTTATCCGTATAGGCCTTCTGAAACGTCAATTTTTCATTGTCGTTCTCCACCAGCGCCATATACGGTGTTATCTCCAAGTCCTGCCGCAGGAGTCTCCGCAAAAGGATGTCCTTGTTTTCATTCTTTACATTCATTGCCATATCGCTTTCCGGCGTTATATAGTGGACTTTGATATTTTCATACGTCTCGAAAAGGTATTCGACAATCCCCACGCCCTCATTGTTCGACATTGGATCGTACACTAAAATTTTTTTTCCGATATCGACCTTATTTTCCAGAACGTCCCAGGTAGTGACGGCCTTGTTGTTTTTGATATTTTCGGGAAGCAGCGGTTCCGCGCCGGTTGCCACAATAACGGCATCCGGCTTCTCCTTTTTAATACCTTTGATGTCGGCTTCCGTCGACAACTTGATGGTAATGTTATCGAACTGCTTCAGACGGAATTCGAGATACCGCGTTACTTCGGTAAACTCGTTTCGAAATGGTATATTTTTTAAAACGTTAATCTGTCCGCCTAAAATATCTTCTTTTTCGAACAGCACGACATTGTGTCCCCGGAGGGCCGCGATTTCCGCGAACTTCTGCCCCGAAACGCCGCCGCCGACAACAACCACTTTTTTCGGTTTGTCCGCTTTTTTCAGCGTGCCGATACCTAAGGCCTTTTCCTTCCCCGCCGCCGGGTTCTGAATGCACCGTATCGGCTGCATAAGAAACACCTGCCCGATACACCCCTCTTCACAGCCGATGCACTTCCGTATGTCGTCGATCTCTCCTTTCTTCGATTTATTCGGTGTCTCGGGATCGCACAACAGCTGGCGGGCCATTCCGATAAGGTCGGCTGTTCCGTTTTCAAGGATCTGCTCCGCCTGTACCGGGTCGTTAATCCTCCCGAAAGCGATAACCGGAACGTCTACTTCCTTTTTAACCGCCGCCGAAAGATACTCGCCGAACCCTAGGGGGATGGTCATCGGCGGAATTTGCATAATAAATGTATTCCACGTTCCGGCGTCGATACTGATGTAATCCACCAGCTTATGGTCCGACATGTATTTCGCAATCTGTACGCCCGTGTCCAGATTGAAGCCGACGTCTTCGAACTCATCGACGGAAAGGCGGACTCCTAAAACCATATCGTTATCGATGGTTTCCCGGATAGCGGAAAATACTTCGTGGATAATCCGCATCTTGTTTTCGAAGCTGCCGCCGTACTCATCCGTCCGATGGTTGTAATAGGGGGAGGCAAATATCCGCAAAAGACCGTCGTGGGCGACTTTCACCTCGACTCCGTCGAAGCCGCTCTCCATCAGC
>CAYTSI010000018.1:0-35518 GCA_964440465.1 uncultured Spirochaetales bacterium | reverse complement strand
AAGACCGTCGTGGGCGACTTTCACCTCGACTCCGTCGAAGCCGCTCTCCATCAGCGTCGACGACGCGGTCTCAAACTCACGCACCGCCTGCCTGATTTCATCCTTGGCAATGGCCGTGGTATAGCTCTTCGTACTCTGCTCGATAACCTGGGAAGGAGCGTAACAGTCCCCCCGGGGCTGCTCAACCTTCGTTGCTCCGGCGTGGGAGAGCTGGCCGATAATTTTTGTACCGTATTTGTGGCAGTTTTTTACGGTCTTGGAAAAATTCGGAATACACCGCTTGTCCGACGCGTTGATAAATGTCCTGTGCATCTGCCCCAGCGGGGAAACCGCGTAATTACCGGTTACGATTAACCCCGCGCCGCCTTTCGCCCGTTCGGTATAGTAGTATGTCTCCACCTCGCTGGGAAGACTTGTAACTTCCGCGTACGCGGTGTAATGGGGAAGAAACACAATCCTGTTTTTCAAGCGCAGGTTTTTAATGGAAAACTCAGAAAATAATCTGTCGAATTGTAGATTGCTCGTCTGCATAAGCGTCCTTTCTATTCCTGTTTCTATTGTGCTCCCAATCAGAGCATGTTATTTATAACTATTGTTTATTATAACTTATTGCATTATATATCACTTGTTATTTCCCGTCAAGAAAATTTTGCGAAAATTCGAACTTGCCCTGCCCGGTGCGGATATGATAATTTCCTGTGATGGCAGCAGAAAATAAGCTGAAAATGACGGTACTATCCGCCCTCTTCGCCGCGCTCATGATCGTAGGCGCCTATATAAAAATCCCCCTCGGGCCGGTCCCTGTCGTACTGACAAATCTATTCGTTATTTTTGCAGGGGTCTTTCTCGGCCCGCTCCGGGGCATGGCAAGCGTAGGGCTCTATCTTTTTTTAGGGCTGATCGGACTTCCCGTTTTCTCAGGCGGCGGCGGTCCCGGGTATTTTGCGGGGCCAACCGGGGGGTACCTGGCAGGCTATCTCCTCGGTACCGCGGCAGCGGGTCTTATAAGCGGCATCGGAAAACGGCGTATTCTATGGGCGGCTGCCGGGACGATAGCCGGTTTCGCCGTTATCTACGCCGCGGGAGTTCCCCGGCTGAAATTTGTATTACACCTCTCCTGGCCCCGGGCCGCCGCCGCGGGGCTGCTGCCCTTCCTCCCCGGCGACGCGGTAAAAGCGGCCGTTATCATCGCCCTGCATGCCGCGCTGCTGAAAAAGCTGCCCGACCTTGTTCCAAAGAGAAGCAGCTGATATGGACGACACGGAACTGCTCCGCTTCGACGGCGTCAGCCATCGCTTTGTAACAGGCGATTACGGGATACGGGACGTCGATTTTATCCTTTACAAGGGGGATTTCGCCGTCGTCGCCGGGCCGAACGGCGCCGGCAAGACCGTCCTGATGAAACACGCAAACGGTCTTTTGCGGCCCACCGGGGGAACGGTTTTCTTTCAAGGAAGACCCTTACGAAAAGATGATGCCGATGTTAAGAAGCATGTCGGCCTTATCTTTCAGAACCCGGATACGCAAATTGTCTGCCCAACCGTGCGGGAGGAACTTGCCTTCGGTCCCGAAAACCTCGGGCTGCCCCGAAAAGTTATTGAAAAACGCATCAGCGAGACGTCGAAGATCCTGGAACTGGAAGACCTCCTGCCGAAACGGACGTCGGCCCTCTCCGGCGGGGAAAAGCGGAAAATTACCATAGCCGGGACTATTACCATGGAACCGGAAGTGCTCATCTTGGACGAACCATTTACCGGCCTCGATTTCCCGGGGATCCGGGAAGTCCTCCGGCTGCTTGCAACCATCCACCGGCGGGGATGTACCGTTGTCGTTATCACCCACGAAATTGAGAAGGTCTTAGCCCATGCAAACCGCTTCATTATTATGGACCGGGGGACAATCGCCGAAGACGGCAGCCCGGAGGAGCTGATTCATAGTGCGGCACAATACGGGCTAAAAAATCCACTGCAGGCGTACAGGGCCCTCGGGGACATGACATGGATGGAATAAGCCTTTTCAGCTATTTCCCGGGGACATCAATTCTTCACCGTTTCGATCCACGGTTGAAAATGGCCGCCGTAATAGCGTTGAGTGTTACCGTATTTCTTTCCGAAAGCACCGGCCTTGTCCTTCTTACCATTCTCATGACGGCCCTGCTCTTCTTATCCGGCTACCCGCTGCTGAAACGGCAGAACCTCCGGCAGCTGCGGGGGATTATTATTTTGGCCCTGCTGGTTTTTGCCGGGCGGGCCCTTTTTTCGGAGGCTGCCGGCAGCGGTGAAGCCGTGGTAAGCCGCGAAGGGCTGCTCGAAGGCATTGGAGGGGCCTGGCGGCTGCTGCTCTTTGCAGCGGCCGGACTCATCTTTACCGTAACGACATCGACAACCGGGATACAGGACGGTATCGCATCGATCTTCAAGCCCCTGCCCTATGTTCCGGAACAGAAAATTTCCGTTATGGTAGGTCTCACCATCACCTTCGTCCCCGTAATTTTTACCATTGCACGGGAAGTTTCAGATGTTCACCGTTCGAGAGGAATAAGCATGAAAAAACAGCCTTTTCGCGGAACATTTCTCTTTACCTCCCACGTTTTAGCCGCAATTCTCCAATATACCGACGATTTAAGCGCCGCGATGGAGTCAAGGGCGTACGGCGGCCCCCGGACAAAACCCGCATTTACCGTCACATCGGCTGATGTTGTGCTGTTTATTCTGATAGTTATCGGAACAGCGGGGGCGCTGACTGCGGATAAGCTGCTGCCTCTTTTCTAACGGTATTTCCCTCGACACTGATTATAGATTTTTCAGTCCGTATCTATACAGCCGTACCTGCCCCATTTTTCCGCGGAATAATTGCCCAGGCAATGAAATAACCGATAAGCCCCGCTCCCCCCATCAGGGCAAAGATAATCCAACCAACCCGTATTATTGTGGGATCGATATCAAAATACTCGCCTATACCGCCACAGACCCCGGCAATTTTTTTATCAGTTTCTGATAAATATACCCGTTTCATGTTGTCCCTCAGTAATTTTGAATAATCTGCCCGTTTACGTTCCGCAGTGTAACATCTCCCCTGCCCCGTGCTGTAATTGTTATGTCTCCGGTATGGTCTTCCACCGAAATTTTACCGGTGGAATCATCGATATACAGGGCCCCCTTGCACATTTCAAGCAGCAGGTCGCCGGTGGTATCGGTTATCCTTATTTCTCCGCCGCATCGGGAAAGTTCGATGTCACCGCTCTTATCGATAATATCGATGTCTGCCGCGACGTTTGTAACGATAACCGGACCGGCATTATCAATAATTTTTACCGATTTTGCCGTAATATTTTCCAATACGCAGGACCCGTCTTCATCGTTTATAACAATGTCGTTTTTCATCTCCGCGATGTACAGATTGCCTCCATTGTCGGTTACAGCCAGTTCGAAGGAAGCCGGGACCTCGATATCGATGTCGATTTTCCGCCCGCGGTCGAGAAACATGGAGACAAGAAAGAAGGATTTCGCAAACCGGGCATTCAGCACGGCGCGGTTCCCCCGCTTTTCCAGAGTAAACATAAGCTGATTACCGATCATCTCCCGAATTTTCTCCGTGTCCTCCCCGGATACGCTGATGCCGCCTTTGACGGTAATTGTCTCCGCCGCCGCGGTCCCCGTAATTCCGATATCCCCGTTCCCGCCGTTGATTTCCAGGACCCGCAGCCCCTCAGCGGACATTTCGAGGGTCCTTTTTTCCGTAAACATTTGTTCCTGCCCGCAGCTTCCAAAAAGAGCAAGGAACAGCAGGCAGCCTGCAACACCTACAATTGTTTTCATGTTTTTCATCCTATAAAAAATTATACCATTTTTTTTAGTAATATTACTTGATCTTTTTTTCAAAATTTACTATATTCTCATCGTCAGGATAACACACATACATCTTTTTCATAACACCTCCTTTAAACAATAAAGGGCCGCGGATAGAGTTTCTATCCGCGGTTTCTTTTTATAGATCGGATTATTCCAGTGAAGTAATTATACGTTCAACCTTAATAAACTTCGTAATATACGAAAGAAGCGCTAAAAGCAGCAGGACGACCCCGAAAAGCGCCCCGATTACCGGCCAGCGCGCAAATCCTTTTGTTCCGGCAAGGGTATTTGCCAAGCCGAGTCCTCCAAAAAGAATGATCATTACCACAATATTGACAATTCTGATTTCCCGCATCCCCAAAACGAGCTGCAGAAAGCCGAGAAAACCGGTAAATAGGGCCACGAAAAGGGGCAGGACAATGAAAATATACGCGGCCAGAGGGGCGAAGGGAGCTGAAATTGTCCCTGCCCGAAAACTGAAAACAAGCCCGGCCGCCGCCGCGACGACGATTCCGATAATAAAACTCGGGACAACAACGCCGATGACCTTTCCGGCCCAGAATTTTTTCACCGTAAGGGGGGAACAAAGAAGTGTCCCGATTCTGCTGTCTCTTTTTTCTCCCAAAAACGCCTGGGAAGAGAAAACAAACCCCGCGTATACGCATAAGAGGGTGCTGAGGTAGAAAATAGTGTTTTCGAAACCTCCGTCCCCGCCTAAACGGCCTATCAGCCGCGGGACACTGATAAACCCCCAGGCTATGATAAAAATAAGCACCGAAAACAGGGTCCGCCTGCTTGTAAGGAGGGCCTTCATTTCCCGTTTTGCCACGATCCAGATTTCTCTCACCAGATTTCTCTCATACAATATCCATATACACTTCTTCCAGCGATTTTACCCTGCAGGTAAATTCCTTAACATGTATGCCGTAGGCGAGGACATCCTGCAGCGTAAAATTGTCTTCATACAGCACCGCTTCAATTTGCCGTCCCCTTACTTTCGTCCGGACAACCGCATTGTTATTTTCAAGCAGCGCGTCCAGCCGCCGGGCGTCTTCCTCGGAATACATGGTAATATATACCGCCGGTTCGCTGGACCGGTGCTGCAGCTTGGACAGAAATTCTGAAACGAGAATTGATCCGCCGCTTATTATGGCTACTTTTGTACAAATTTTCTGCACTTCATCTAAATTGTGGGAGTTGAGGAACAGGGTAATACCACGCTCCCGGGACAAAGCTCCGATAAGCTCCCGGAAATCAATCTGTGCCTCCGGATCAAGACCGTTTGTCGGCTCATCTAAGAACAAATATTCCGGCTCGTGCACCAGGGCACGGGCGAGGGCCGCCTTTTTTTTCATACCGCTGGAAAAATTCCCCACCTTTTCATCGGCGCTGCCGGCCAGTCCGACGCGCTGTATCGTCCGCGCGGCTTCTTTTTCTCCTACCCCGTATAATGAGGCGTAATACCCGATGTTATCGCGAAGCGTCATTTCCTCATACAGTCCGTGGCCCTCTAAAAGAACACCCGTGCGCCGCCGTATTGACGGGTCTTGGTGAAATGAAGTTCCGTCTATACGGACCGAGCCGGTGTCGGCATCCATTAAGGCGAGGATAATCCTCATAGTGGTTGTTTTTCCCGCGCCGTTCGGGCCGAGGAAGCCGAACAGGTCCCCTTTCGCGACGGAAAAGCTGATATTGTTCAGCACCCCTTTTTGCTTGAAGGACTTCGAGACATCCTGAACAAGTATTCCGCCGGCTTCCGGACTCATATCGTGGTAATAATCCTTTCCCGGTCGAAACGGGGGCCGATTTTCGCAATAATTACATAGGCGGCAGCTAAAAGAACAGCGCTGAACATAAGCAGGTAGAGCGGTTTAAACGTTACAACTCCGGTAATTTGTACAAAAAGGAGGGCCAAAAAGGGGACCACGATAACGGCGGAGGTTTGCTGGGCCTCCATAAAAGATTTTGCCTTCAGCGAAACGAGAAGCGTTACAGCAAGTCCCAGCTTCGACAACGAATTTGTTTCGATGGCATACATGCTAAATTTCAGCTCCTGTCCAATTTTTTAAATAATTCTATACGGTTATTTACCTTCAGTTTTTTATATATGGAATAAATATAGGTATCCAGAGATTTATCGTCAATAGACAAATAGGACCCGATTTCCGTATTCGACATCCCCCGTTCCATCATTTCGACAATGTCCGCCTCCTCGGAAGAAATGCCTGCTTCTTCGAAGATTTCCGCCCTTCGCGACTTCCCGTTGCCCTTCCTCCGGTTTAAAAACAGGCAGTCTGAAACAAGGAAAATCCCCCCCCAGAGGGCAGTGTAAGCGGCGTGCCCGTAGGGGAACTCCGTCTGAGGCACGTACCCGGCAAGTATTGCCCAGAGAAAATAGAGTATTGAAAAATACAACAGTACTACAAGCGGCCGCTTTCTCCTGTCCCGGTACAGTACACGCTGCCGGAAAATTCCCGCGCAAGAAAAGACCAGCAAATACAGATAAAAAAAAAGCTCCACCGCGCGGGAAAGCCGTTCTTTGTTCCAGATAAGCGCGATTGTGCCGAAAAGCAGAACACTCCCGGAAAAAGTGAACAGTAGAAGTTTCATTTTCCAGGAAGGAACGCGGCCGAAGGCATTGATAATACAAATAGGAAAGGCGTAGAGGACCACTCCAGCAAAGACGAATTTCAACATTTCCGCCGTCAGCCGCGGCAGTTCGCTGAAGCCGTGTACGTAGGAATCGAAAAAGAAACCAAGAAAAAGCACGGCCTGAAAAAAGGCCATCCCCAGGGTACAGAAAAAAAAGTATTTTTTCCAGGTACTACTCTTTTTTCTGTAGCTGTAGTATCCGGGAACCGATGACGCTAACAGTAAAAGAAACGCGGCGGCACTGACCAGAAGTGATGTCATAACGGCCCGGCTTTTTCCCGGATAATTGAAATCATGTTTCTGCATTTTCCCGCCGCGTCGCTGATAGCGGCCGACGAAATTTCGGCGCTGAAACTGCTGTTGTCGGCCCTCGTCAGCGTATAGGTGTTTACCTTGGAAATTCCACCATACACCGCTTTAATATTTTCTATTGCTTTCTGCTGATCTTTTCCGGAAATCCAGGAAAGGATGGACTTTCCAATAACTTCCTCCTTCGAAAAATGCCGAAAAACCTCAAGGGCCTTTTGTGAAACATAAAGTATATTCCGGTTCTCGTCGCTGACGGTTATCGCCTCGGGAGAAAAATCCACGATAAGTTTGTACATCCTCTCATGCGCCCTGATTTCCTCCTCCGCCTGTTTCATCTCGGTAATATCTTCCACAATAAAACCGATTTCCCCGGCGCCGGCATCACCGCTGTCGATAGGAAAGAAATATCCCTGAAACCAAAACCGTTCGGGACCGCCGAAGCTGTTTTTTCCCGCCCGTTTCGGTATATATTCAAGAGGAGGGAGCTGTACAACCTCACCCTCGAAAGCTTTTTTGACCAGCTTCATGTTTTTCCGCAGAAACGGCTGCGGATCGGAAAAAAGAGAATATTCCCCATAGAGTGTTTTTTCTTTTTTCTTTCCGATGCCCCAGGTCTTCCGAAAAACGGCGTTCATGCCGCGGATGCCGCCGCTCGTGTCGAAAAGGGCGATTCCAAAGGGGACCTGCTCGAATAACGCGTGAAATTTCCGCTCGAAGTACTCCTCCCGTTCCCGCTTCAGGTGCTGATCGGTAACGTCAATGAAGGAAAAAACGGCGCTTTTTATCCCGTCTTCGTTCTGAGGCAGGGAAAGAACAGCCAGAATGTACAGGAGGCTGCCGTCGGCAGCGTACATCGGCACCTCCCGCTTCATCTGCCGCTTTCCAAGCAGCAGTTCTATCAGCACGTCCCGAAAAAACGCAATTGTCTCCGGATGCATAAAATCAAGAGGCCGGCCGTCATATCCCAAAATAGTATCTACTTTTAGCAGCTCTAAAGCGGCCCTGTTTACATTTTTACAGTGGACCGACGAAACAAGCTTCTCCACGAACGTTGGATACCGCCGCAGATAATTCCGCATGTCCTTTACCCGGGCCGCCTTTTCCGCAAGCAGCCTTTCAACTTCTCCGAGGTCCGCCTCGATCAGCCCGACCGGTGTGTTTTCGAAAATATTGTCATACCCGCCGAGTTTGTGTTCACTCCTGCCGGCAGTAAGTGCCTCACCTTCCACAATGACGGCACGTTTCTTCCCCATTTCTACTCCAGATTAGCCGGAGAAAACTTTTACAAACGCCTTGTCATCCATTACCTGTTCAAAAAACAGCGATTCACCGGTGTTGAGGACCAGCTGGTACACCGGATTTGTAAAAATTCTCGCCGCTTTCGATACGGCCTTCACGTCCCGGTCTCCGATCAGCCCTGAAATACATTTCAGCGCATTCCCCTGATTCACATACTGCACCTTCTCGACATTCACAATCTGAAAGCTGAATTCAGTTTTTTCGTATTTTTTCTTCCGCCCCATCAGCTTCGACAGCATATTATCTTTTTCAAAATCTTCAAAATGCGCTATACCGTTAATCACATACAGCAGCCCCGGCAGATTCATGACATCCGACCTGGACCTGCCGATAAATTTACTGAATGTGAAAAATGTTACTTTCCCGCCCCGTTTTTCCTCAATTTCCGCCCAGAATTCATCCGGCGTCTGGTCCGGCTCGTCCCTTCGAAGTAGTCCCATATTTATCAGCTTCCTTTTCTACAGCCCGATCAGCCGGACGTCAAAATTGTCATAACTAGAAGCAAAATCTATTACTGTAATATAATAATCACTTCCGTTTTTTTGCAGTGAAAATGTTATGCTATAGTTGTCAGCAGCAACTAGTGTAGCGGTAATCGTAGCAGTATCACCAGAAACAGAAGCATCACTGACGTCTGTTATGTTTTCAAAATATAAATTACTGTGAAACGGAGTCGTTTCCCAATAACTTGCACTCTTGATATTGTCATATGATTGGGTTTTGCCTTCATAGAAGTGCGTATATAAGCTGGAATATTTTTCCGCCTTTACATCCGCAATAAACAGATCAACCCGGTCTTTCGCGGAGACGCCCTCATTTAAAACATTGTTAAAAAGATCACAGGATCCTAATATTCCAAACACCCCTGCAATCAAGACCCCAATTAATATAACAGGCAGAATCTTATTTTTCGACATTTTTCTACTACTCCTCCTCCTATAAAAAATTTATAAACATATATCAAATGTCCGCTTCTACTAACCACGGAACAATCTTTTTTTCAAAGACTTCTAAAATACCCGCATAGACATTTTGAAACGATATGAACTGAGAATTATTTCTATCAACTATGTATCTGCTCTTCATTTCGAGGGCCAACCGCCCCAATACAAAACGTCTGAGGGAGAGGGAAGACAGCGCATAATAACGCAAGTTGATGAACAGGGAAGTTGCCTGAAGCATAAGAGGTTCTACAGATTCCTTATAATACGGTTTTGCGCCATCCTTCCCCATCTCTTCACGCTTTTTTTCATATACTTTTTTATTTTGTTCTAGTTCGTTTTGAAGTTGTTCGTATTCGGGCTGCAGTTGTTCTATTTCCTCGATAAACGTTTCGAGGCGGGCCTTTACCCTCCGCGCTCCTTCCGCGGGATCGGACAAGAAGGACTCAAACTTTTCCGAGTTCCAGTCGGAATAATCAATTTTCCCCCGGAGCACTTCAAACTTTTCGCCGGGCGCCTCGCCGGGACGTACTTCGACACCCTCTTCCGGATACAGTTCCACCGTTTCTCCTCCGGCGCTTACGTCGACCTGCCCGCTTTCCACGGCAACAAGTGTCGACCCGTCCGCGCCGGCAAATACGGTAAATTCCGTCCCCCTGACCCCCGCGACGATGCTCGGAGTTGCAATGTAGGGCTCCCGTCCAAAGGTCTTGTTAAATTTATAGCTTACCGAACCTATCGCCGTGGATAAAACGGTGCGCTTCTCTCCGCCTTCGTCAATTTCGCCTAACGTAAAAACGGTGTCCGGCGCGATTTTGATTACCGCCGCATTGTCTTCCTTTTCGAGCTCCGCGAAGCTGCCGCTGTCGGTAATAATCGACTCACCCATATACAGGGGGTCCCCTTCCCACGCCTCCACGAGACTTCCCGATGTATCTTTAATGTCCACCCAGCCGTCGACATACATGACAACGGCATCCCCCGCGCGCAGGAAATACGCGGTGACCAGCAGCATCGCGGAAGCAAGCAGGATACTTTTTTTCATCATCAATACACCTTTACCCCGTGTATTTTCGGATAACCCTGTTCCTTCCCGTTGAGCAGAAAGATAAAATTTCCCGAATCCGCGGCAACCCGCGCCGTCCTCGCTGTTTCCGGCAGGTATTTTTGAAAAAACGCCTTTATTTCCATCGCTTCTCCAAACAAAAGGGGCGTGTCCGCGCGGACCTCTACAATCTCTGTAACAACCGGGTTTTCCATTACCAGGCCCGCGCCGGCCATGTTCTTCCACAGCCTCTCCAGGTCCCCGGGAAGCATAATTATTTCACCGTCGAAAAGAAAGGGGGAAGCCGATATTTCCGCGAGTGTCTCGGAGTCTCCCGCGTTGACAAGGTCCGCAAGCTTCAGCACATCCCCTTCCTTCTGAACATACTGCAGCGACGCGCATGAAATAAAAACAATTACCGCCCCGAGGGACAGAAAAATGAGTTTCTTCATAGTAAGCATTGTAGCCCTCACCGCCGGGAAATTCAAGTCAACTATGAAATTACCACTGGTCGCGGTGAATAATTTCATCCGCCGGTTTCCGCTTCTTTTCTGTTTCCGACATGTCGGAGGGATAGCCTAAGGGCATCAGTTCCACCACCTTCACATCATCGGGAATATTGAGGACCATCTTCACCTGGTCTTGATAAAACGCGCCGATCCAGCAGGTACCGAGGCCTTCGGCGGCGGCGGCAAGGGCTATATGCTCCATGGCGATGGCGACATCGATGGGATAACACTTTTCCCCGCAGCGCATAACGTGCTCGTCGGTCTCGGCACAGCCGACAATGACAACCGGCGCTTCGCCTACAAAACTCTGTCCGGCGGCGGCAGGGATAAGCCGGCGTCTGAGCCCCGGATCGGTAACCACGATAAAACGCCACTCCTGAACGTTCCGCGCGGAAGGAGCCAGCCGTGCCGCTTCGAGGACCCGGTCCAGTTTCTCTTTCTCCACCGGCCGTTCGAGGAAGGAACGTACGCTTTTTCGTTTGCGAATTGCATCATATACATCCATTGTTCTTGCTCCCCTCCTTACATCGGCTCCACCTCGGCGGCGGTAAGCGTATTGCCGTCGGGGTCGTAAAACTTGAGCATTTTAATCCCTTCTTCGTAAAACTCGGTGGTGTCCCCCTTCATCTGCACGTTGCTCGCGGTCAAATGTTTTTTAAACGCATCGAGGTCCTCCACGCCGAGGGTAACGAAATCATTTTTCGCGATCGGCTTGTCCAGGGTCCACCGGTTCAACGCAAGGTATCCGGTACGCAGCCCCGGTATGGCCAGTTCAATCCAGTCGTCCGAGGCAAATCCCTTGTTAAAACCGAGAATTTCGGTGTAAAAGCGGAGGGACCGCTCAATGTTTGTCGACCAGACAAAGGAAATAATGTTCTTGTATTCGTGCTTCATGGTGTAATAGTACCCAAATATCCCCGCGGCTTCAAGTAAGAAGATAGGGCTTTCTTATCGTAGAACGGAAGAAACAGGGAGCACCGTCTCGCCGAGATCGAGCATGGCGTTGATTAATGAAATTGTTTCGTATCGGTCCAGGTCCGCCGGGGTAACCGCGGCTTTCCGGACCCTTTCCGAATCCAGCAGATACTGCCGCATTGTTCCCGGCAGGAGGCAGGTGTCCGGTACGATCCATGATTCTCCGTCGAAAAGCGCGATGTTCGAGAAGGTCGTATCCGTTAGATGACCGTTTTTTACAATAATAACCGCGTCGGCGTCCCCGCCCCGCCTGGCAAGCCGCTGCAGCTGTTCCCGGTCGGCGTATTTATACCCGTAATCGACGGTATCGTCGTAGACAAGGCGCAGTCGTTTAATGACCCGAGGCGTGTAGGGGATAACGGTGATTCCGCGAATTTCTTCATCATATTCCACCCTGCATTTCTGTTTTCCCACAGTACCGTTAAGCGCCGCCGAAGGGAGCGCGCCGCCGGCCGTATACCCGGCTTCCCGCAGTACCTGCCGAAGGTCCATTTCGCCGCGCCCGGGGAAAAAGCGGCGGCGGGTGGCGTTGCAGCGGCGGTTGTGATATTCAATCCGATTAGGTTTACCCTCTGTAATACAAATAACTTCAGTAAATCGGCACATACACTTTATCCACATATTCCTGATATTCCGATTTACAATTACTGTACACCGTCAGTCCGCCGCCGCTTTTAAAGACAAAGCCTTCCGGCTGTTTTTCAATAAAGCGGATCATCACCGCGCTGTCGAGATTATGTCCGTCGAAATAACCGAACACCCCGGTATAATAGCCGCGGCGGTACGTCTCCGCTTCTAGAATAATTTCTACCGTCTTCTTTTTCGGCGCGCCGGTAATGGACCCCGCGGGCAGCATGGCAAAGAGGATATCACCAATGTAGTTCCGGTAATCGTGGGGCAGTCTGCCGCGTATCTCCGAACTTACCTGCAGCAAGTCTTTCTGGTTCGTCGTAAGCCGGTCGATGTAGCGGAATTTGGCAACCCGTACCTGCTCGGCAATGATTCCGATATCGTTTCGGATAAGATCGACAATGGTAATATGCTCCGCCATTTCTTTTTCATCCGCTAAGATGACCTTTTCCGCGTGGGGGACCGAAGCATCGATGGTGCCCTTCATTGGATAAGATGAGATCGTACCGTTATTGACACGGACGAAAATTTCCGGTGAAAAAACAACGAACTTGTCGCGGTACAACAATTTGTATTTCGCCCGGCTGAACTGAAAGATTTCTTTCAAAGACAAATTAATATCGACAGGAGTGGGGAAGGTAAGGTTTGTTAAAAAAGTATTCCCTAAGAGAAAATGGCGCCGGACAATGGAAAAGGCCTCGGCATATTCCCTGTAGGAAACGGGGTGTTTCGAGAAACGTACACCGCCGTTTTGTACCGGCGCTTTCCCCGCGTTCCCGCCGCCGGGAAGCTCGAACAAAATTTCCTCCGGGTCAATTGCTTCCGCCTCGATTACCACCGGTTCCTCCATCAGAAAATCGATGATAAACAGGAACGCCGACCCTGCTTTCCCGAGGCGGTTCATCTGTTCCCTGGCAAGGTCCTTTTTTACCGCATTCATTCCCGAAGAGCGCGTACCGCGGCAAGGGGGTTGTGCCCCGTCGTTCTGTCCTTCACGACCAAATTGGTTTGGTCGGCCTTTATATATTTGTTAAAAAGAATATCATGCCCGAGACACAGGCCCATGGTAATAACGAGGTCCGCGCCTTCCCGGTTCAGCTGTTCCGCCTGAAAAATAGGATTACAGGAAACCGCTTCGATGCTGCTCGCGGTGTTAATGCTGCTCTGTTCCATCCCGCCTACCGTACAGCTGACGGAAGAAACGGAAAATCCCCGTTTCTTTAGATAGCTTGCTACGAGTCCCGCCTCTTCTTCCATGGCAAAACAGTAGGCAACTCCTACCGACTTGTATCCCACGGCCGCCGCGAATTCCCCGATCTCTTCGAGGCGGTTCAGCATTCCCGCTCTGCCGTTGTCCACCAGCTCCGCCGCTGCCCGGACGATGTTCTGCTCCTCCGGCTCCCGGTAGCGGTCCAGCACGTAATGGTGAATGTCTTCTTCAGCACCGCAGGGAACGGCGTCCCTGCAGCCGCGTGTTGTACATCGGGTACAATTCACTCCAGTTCCTTCGATATCGCCATTGCCGCAATCGTACCGTCCGACACGGCGGTGGTAATCTGCCGGTATTGTTTACTCCGGACGTCCCCCGTTACATAGACATCCGGGAAGTTGGTCCGCATGTGTTCATCCGCCGCGGCGTACCCCCACTCGTCCCGCTGTAAGTCCCCCGGGAACCCGTCCAGGTTAGCAATAAATCCGACAAAAATAAAGATACCGTTTGCCCGGACACCGCTTATGCTGCCCGATTTTAAATTTTCCACCTTCACTTCCATGTCCATATTACCGTGTTTGATAAACTCCCGGGGTTCATGGCTGAACAGGAAATTGATTTTTTCCTCTTCAAAGGCCTTGTTTTGGGCCAGTTTGTTCGCCTGCAGGTTGTCGAACTGATGGACCACCGTTATTGTCCGCGCGAATTTTGCAATAAACAGCGCCTCTTCGATGGCGGAATTGCCGCCGCCGATAACAATTACATCCTTTCCGTCGTAATACTTCGCGTCGCAGGTAGCGCAGTAGGAAATCCCGCTGCCCCGGTACTCTTTCTCTCCCGGGAGCCCTAAGGGACGGGGGGAAGAGCCGGTGGCGATGATAATTTTCTTTCCTTCAATTCTCTCGTAACCGTCGACAAGGACCGTCTTGTTCTTCAAGTCGATTTCCGTAACCTCAACCGCGGCCCTGAAATCGACTCCGGCGCCTTTCGTCTGCTCACTCATGAAATGGGAGAGCATAAAACCCTGCTGCGGGTCGATAAACCCCGGATAATTTGAAACCTGATGAGTTGTCGAAACGTAGCCGCCGGGCAGGGCCGTATCGACAATAACCGTCGGGATGTGGGCCTGGCCTAAATAGAGTCCGGCAGTAAGCCCGGCGGGGCCGCCGCCTAAAATAATAACATCCGTTTTCATCGTAACCGGCTGAATACTGTCACGGACGGCCGCCGCGCGCTCCTCCGTCAGCAGCGCGTCGAGGTTGTTCATCAGTTCGGACCTGCGGACAGCACCGGTCAGTTTGTCCCCGGTAACGTTTCCGTTTTCATAAAAAAGCACCGTAGGAGACCCGGTTACCCCTAATTTTTCGGCAAGCTCCCTGTTTTCCTGCCGGAAAATTTTATAAAATTGTATATCGTCGCCGTACAGTTCGCTTAACGGTCCATACTTTGCCGCCAAAGCCTCGCAGGGAGGGCACTCGGTGGAATAAAAATCGAGTACGGCCCTATCATCCTGTAAGACCGTTTGTTGATACTCTTTCTGGCTTATTTCCCGTATTTTTCCCGCCATGGTTTCATCCTTTTGTATATTTTTTAAGCCGCCCCGTTACAGGGCCGGAATACTTTCCTTTTCAAAATAGAGTGCCATCCCCAGCTCCAGCAGCTCCCTGACGGGTCTGCAGTCGGGGGCATGCAGTTTTCCGGTGCTGTTTTTCGCTGCCGAAGCACAGCCGCCGCCGCAGGCCAGCCGAACGGAGCAGCTCCCGCACTCGGGAATCGACAGTACATCCCGGTCTTCCCATTCTTCTATCCTGTCCGCTGCACGTACCATTTCCGGATAGAAGGTCCCGAGTTCCTCCCCCTCTTTTCCCACCGTCGCGGTGCAGGAATATATTTTCCCGGTATAATCGAAGGCCCATTCGGTGGTACACCCAGGACAGCTGTCAAACAGCGGCTCCGGCAGTTCGCCGTTGTCGAAGAGGAACCGGCTTATCGAATAGGCGGGACGGTGGAACTCTCCGACTTCGGGATAGTTCCGCAGGAGAGCGTATATTTTCTCGTACAGTCCGATCCTGCTAAAAATTTTTTCCCGTTCTTTCTGGCACACGTGGAGTTCATAATTTCTTCCAAATTGCGTTGTAAAATTGTCCCTTTCCGTCCAGCCGCGGCGCCGGGCGAAACGTGCAAGTTCCGGAAGGGCGTCCGTATTTTCCCTGTCCAGCACCACCCGGAGATTCACCGGCAGGCCCCTGCTCAAGGCTTCGTCGACCCCTTCCACAACAGCATCAAAACTGCCCTGTCCGTTCTGAAGCGGCCGCCGCCGGTTATGCACGTCCCGCGGGCCGTCGAGGGTCACCTGAATTTCCCGTATATCTCCCGTTCCGAGAAGGTCGAGATACTCCCGAAGATGATATCCGTTCGTTACGACGGCAAGGCCCAAACTCCTTTCCCCGGCACGGCGGATAAAATACTCAAGCCCTTCCCGGACCTTCGGAGACGGCAGCAGCGGCTCCCCGCCGAAGATGGTAACATATTTCCGCCGGCCGGATAACTCACCGTCGATGTATGCAAAAAACGCGTCGGTCACCTCCCTGTTCCAGGGCTGCTGTTCCGGGTTGTATGCATTCTGGTAGCAGTAGGCGCAGGCGAAATTACAGGCGTAGGTGGGAACAAAAAAAAGCTGCACTTCCCCGTTGTCCCTGGCTTCAATAAAATCGAGATACCGGCGCCTGTACAGAGCCGCTTCAGCCTTTTCGCCGGTTATGTAGCCCTTCTCTTCGAACGCACTCGCCTCCTCCGGAAACAGACTGCCGGAAAGATAACGCCTGCCGAGTTCCGGTTCGAGAATGTCCGCGTTCCTCGAAAGCAGGTTGACAATGAAATAGTTTTTAGAGTCCCGAATTTGTGAAACAATATTGTGTTCCGAGTACATGTCCTTCAACCTTTAGCTGCTGTAAACTCAATGACGGAACATACCGATACAAAGACGAGCCGGAACAGAAGTTCCGGCCGTCGTCCCGGCGGCGGCTGTTCTAGTCGTGACAGCCGGCAACAATAATTGAAATTTTCGCGCAGCACTGGGCCGTCGTTTTTTTTCCCGCCGCCTTTTTTTTAATGAGAGATTTCATAGAGTACTCCGTTTATGAAGATAATATTATTTTATCGAAGTAATCGTAAAACTCGATACTTCGATCTCCCCTTTTTTATACGGGTCACTTTCCTCGAGGATGGTTATTTCCCGAAAACCCGCATTTTCGAGAGTTTTCATGTACTTGTCCTTCGTGACCGAACCGGCCCAGCATTCCGCCACCGCCGCCGGGTCTTTCGCGTATTTCTCCGGCACCGTATCTAAGGAGTATATATCGCTTACGACAAACCGTCCTCCCGGTTTCAGGACCCGGTAAATTTCATTCCACACCGCCTGCTTGTCCTCGGCATGGTTCAACGTACAGTTTGAAATAAGCACATCGATACTTTCATCCTGCAGCGGAATTGTTTCGAGTTCCGACTGCATGAATTTCGCGTTTTTTACGTCCAGTTTTTCCGCGTTCCTGCGTGCTTTTTTCAGCATTCCGTCGGAAATATCAATTCCGTAGGCAAAACCGGCCGGCCCCGCGGATTCAGCCATCCGTAACACGTCCTGGCCGCGTCCGCTTCCTAAGTCCGCGCAGATCTCTCCCGGCCGCGGGGCCGCGTATGCAAGGGCGCCTCCGCAGGAAAGACAACAGCTGCTTTCCGCGAGATCGCTGTAGCGTACATTAATTGCCGCTTGTACCGTATTTTCTTTCATCGATTATCAATATATATATTTTACTATATTTTGTCAAGCATATTTACTGCTATAATTCTTCAATTACCTCGCCGTGGCTATTTTGAAATTCCAAGAGGCTGGCCCGGATAGAGGTAAACACTAAAGGATATACAATTTCGTAGAAGTAGACCCCGTGCAGCGCGTACTGCTTCTTTACCCGAAACCTTGCCTCGATAATATTCCGTTCCTCATCGAACCATGTCAAGAAATCGTTAAAATTATTATGAAAGCCGGGGAAGGGACGGTCTAATTTTACCTTGTCCTGGTAGGTCCCGAATTTTTCAAAGAGGGTGAACAGAGAGTATTCTTTTCTAATAAACTCTTCCACCTTGTTCCGGTCGCCCCCCATTTTCAGCATGTAGGCCTCATGCTTTTTGGGAAACATCAATTCGAGAATGTGGCCTTTCCGAATATTCACGCCTGCCTCGGCAAGGTTTTTTTCGATAGCATCTACAACATACTTGTTTCCCCGGTAATACTGAAAAAGTTCCAAAATTTTATCGGCCCCGTCAGTCCCCTTATCTAAAAGCAGATGCACCTGTTCCGATATAGATTCGGGCAGTCCCGGGTTGACTTGGACACTGTAGGTCTGAAAAACGGCGTCCCGTTTATCTTCCAGGACCACCGTACTGTATTTAAAAAGATCCTCTCTGGATATGTTCTTGAAGGTCCCCCCTAAGGCAAGGGCCTCCCGCCGGAACCGCTGGTAATAGGCCTCCACAACGCCGTGCTTTTCTAAAATATTGTAAAAATTTTCAGATATGCGGAGCCCGCCCACCGGCGCCGTTGATTCCATCCGTTTCGCGACGATTACCGGCAGCCCGACGACATCCCACTGTTTCGCGCCGTCGGGTCCGAAATTGCCGATAGTTACCTCCCCGATGTTCGCACCAACCCGGATCCGGATTTGAAACAGCGCGTTAATAGATGAAGAGAGTTCGAGGCTGTTCCGGAGTGTGCTGATAATGTTAAACGCCTGCTCCAGCGTTTCCTTCGTTTTCGCGTCCGCGTTCTGCTCGATAAACCTGTCATTGGCCTGATTGAAGAGGATACAGACCCGCTGCATCTCCACACAGGTATGGAATAGTTCTTTCGCGATATACTTTAACGCTTTTAGCTCTTCGAGGCCCTTCACATTCGGGTCGATAATGCCCCCGAAATGGAACATCAGGCTGTCCCCTTCAATTTTGTTCAGATAGCCCCCGTGACGGTACAGGACCCAGTTAAAGGCGGTGTACAAGCCGTTCAGCACGACCTGGTTTTCTTTCGGGCTTAAAAATTTCGACAAAAAGGTGTAATCGGCAATATCGATAAAACCGATGCCGATCATGGTTTCAATGGAATTTTTCGGTATCTCCCCGATTTCCATTATCGCGTCGATCAGCTGTTTCGGCAGGTAATATTCCTCAATTTGTTTTCGGAATACAATTTCCCGGGATATTCTTTCGAGGGCCCCTTCGTCGTGGGACTTAAGGACATTTCCCGACAGGTCCGTCAGCAGGGGGTTCTTCTTCTCCGCCTCGGCATGGAGCTCCCGGATAATCTCCTGTATCGATACGGCAGTTTCTTTGTCCTTATCATCGGCGGAAGCATTCTCTACCAGTTCCTCCAGGTACTTCGCGCCGAAGGCCGGAACGGAAGCATACTTTTCCCTGACATACCTTGCGTGCTGCAGCAGCTGCGCCAGGGATAGAGAAAAACGTTCCGTTTCGCTTTGCTGCTGTATTTGCTCCACTTACCACCTCCCCCGAAATTTAATACAACAGAGGGCTAAATGCAACACCGCCGGTGCGAAATTAACGAAAAATTCCCCGAAAAAAGTAAAGAGCGATAACTCCGCTTACCCCGAGTTTTATAAAAATACTTAAAATAGTGCCGACAAATATCCCCCACCCCGCTCTCAGGGCGTTTCTCCTGTCCTTGTTAAAAATCAGCTCCCCGATTACCGCTCCCGCGAAGGCGCCGATAAGCATGCCGAAGGGAGGAAAAAAAAAGATCCCCGCGACCATCCCAAGGACGGAACCCCAGATGCCGGCTTTTGTAGCCCCCTTTTTTTTTGAAGTTACAATAGGCAGAATATAATCGATGACCGTTGCCCCGACGGTAACACAACCCATGATAACGAGAAAGGCGGGAGTAAAAACCTCCCATTTTTTTGGAATAGAGAGAAATATCAGGGCAAGGTAACTGACAATCGGTCCCGGCAGCACCGGAACAAAACAGCCGATGAAACCGAGGACAAGTACCACAACACCTAAGCTGACAAAGATAATGAAAACGGCCAATTCCATAGGCGTACTCTACTAAAAGGACGGGAATTCCGCAATATTCAACTTACAAAACCTCGAAGGCGCGAAGGAGAAGGAAAATTCCGGTAAGCAGAAAGAGGAGACCGGATATCGTTTTCAGTAAATTCTTCGGCAGTTTCGAGGCAAGAAAATGGCCCGCGCTGACTGCCAGCAGAGTCGAGGTTATAAGCGCGAGGGCGGCGCCCATCAGTACCGGCAGCATACTTCCGTGCTTCGCGGCCAGGGAAAACGCGGCTATCTGCGTCTTGTCCCCGAGTTCGGCTATAAATACAAGGAAAAAGGTCGAAATAAACAGACCCTTAGCTGTTCTCACAATACCTCTCTCTCATACGCAGAAACATATCTTTATGGCCCCGCTCCTCCACCATCATGCGTCTGATGGTATGGCCGGCTTCATCACTTTTTTCGTGACTCTCATCGAGGTGGTTTAACAAAATCTGAAAGAAATCGATAATCGCCTGTTCCCGGTCGATAAGCTGGGCAAGGCCCTCATCGAAGGTCTGTCCCGGTTGGTAGGTGCAGGGCTTCAGCCGCTCCGTCACTTTCTTAAGTTCCCCCGATGTATCGATATAATGGTGAAACAGATGTTTTTCTTTAAGCAGAAGCCTGAAGGTCTGATAATGGGAGTACTCTTCTCCGCAAATTTCGGAAAACTTCCGCTTTACCGCCTCCGGAGTCCCTCCGGATTTTTCCATCAGCTTAATACAGGATTTTTCAACGGTAATGCTGTTAAGAAAAGCCTCCTGTACGCTGTTCGGCTCCTTCGACACGATAATATAGACACCAAATATTATGAAAAGCCCTGCCGATATATAGGCCGTATATCCGGGAATAACCGCGGCTGCCGCTTTCCCGATCAGCACCGCGAGAACAGATGAGAGGACAAGGGCCGCGGAAGTCGCAATAAATACAATAACCGGGCGCCGGGTTGTCGTGGTAAGGGAAAAGGCGACCAGCTGCGTCTTGTCCCCGAGTTCGGCCAGTAAAACGATGAAGAATGTCGTTACCGCGATGCCAAGGTGATGCATACCTACCACATTTTCCCAAATGGCGATAAAAGTCAAGTTTCCGGGGCTGGACAGAACTCCATATTTTCCCGACTATATTATCTGATATATGGAACAGAAACCGGATTACAGCGTTGCAGCCGCAAAATGCCCCGGCATCCCCGAAGAAACGGTAAAACGGCATTTCGAAAGCCTGCATGATGAATATTTCCATTATTTTGACGCAAACACCGTCGCGGAACATATCGTGAAACTTCATTCTCTCTCAGCGGACCGACCGGTACAAACAATTGTCCGTGCCCGAAACAACGGGGAATTTGAATGCACCATTCTTGCCGCCGATTACCCTTCCGTTTTCTCTCTCATTACCGGCCTTTTAGGCGTGAAAAATTTCAACATAACCTCCGGAAGCAGTTTCACCTACCGGCAAGTACGGCGGGAACCACCGGCCCGCTATTCCCGTTACAAAGGGCGGACGGCATCGGTGAAAGTCCCGCTGGAAAAAAAACGGAAAATTATCGACTTCTTCACGGGACGAATAGCCGACCCGGGGTCTGTCCGTGTATGGCAGGCCGAATTCGAAACGCTGTTAGGGAAAGTTTTCCGCCTCTTAGAGACCGAGGGGGAGAAGGGTATCGATGCCGCGAAACAGAAGGTACATGAGTACGTAGCCGAGGCCCTCCCGGGGCGCACCCTCAGCGACCAGGCAATACTGTTTCCCGTTGATATTTCCATCGGCGAAACAACGGAACGGACAAAACTGTCTATTACATCGGTGGACACACCCTTTTTTCTCTATGCTGTAAGTACGGCCCTCGGCCTGCACCGGGTGTCCATCGAATCCGTTCACATTCAGACCATCGGGAAAAAGGCGGTGGACGAATTCGAAATTACCGATTTGAAGGGAAATCCGGTCACCTCCCGGCGGCTGCTCAACCAGATCAAATTTTCAATTCTCTTTACAAAACAATTCACCTACTTTCTCTGGAAATCTCCCGATCCCTTCCGGGCGCTCCTGCGTTTTGAAAACATTTTGCAGGACATGGCGGAGCATACCGAAGACATGGGACAGGGGAAATATTTTTCCGACCCGACAATTCTCAAGGAACTGGCCCGGCTCCTCGGAGCCAGCGATTTTCTCTGGGAAGATTTTATCCGGACCCAGTATGAAACAATTATTCCGCTCCTTTCCCCGCGGATTAAAAAACGGTATTTTAGTCACACCCCGGAGGAAATGAAAAGCGCCCTCCGCGAAAAACTCGAAAGCCGCCGCACCCTCGAAGAGAAGAAAAAGGCCGTAAACAGCTTCAAGGACAGGGAAACATATTTAATTGACTTAGACCACATTTTACAGGAGGAGGCGGATTTTCTCTTTTTAAGCAGAAAATTGACCGCTTTAGCGGAACTGGTCGTTTCCACCGCGGTTTCCATTATATGGGACACCATGACCGAGGTCCACGGAACACCCCGCACCGTCGCGGGTATCCAAACTACCTACGCGATTTTAGGGCTGGGGAAACTCGGCGGCGCCGCCCTCGGCTACGCTTCCGACATCGAGCTGCTCTTTGTTTATAGTGACCAGGGTGAAACCGACGGTAAAGAACGCATTGCGAATGCCGTTTTTTTCGAGGAACTGTTTAAACAGGCGGTCCTGCTCATCGATGCGAAACGGGAAGGTATTTTCCGGGTCGACCTCCGCCTCCGCCCCCACGGCAAGAGCGGCCCCATCGCCTGCAGCCTTGAAGAGTTCTGCCGGTATTACGGCGCCGATGGTCAGGCCCACGCCTTTGAGCTGCTTGCCCTTATCCGGATGAGGCCTTTCGGGGGCGACACGGACGTAGGGAGCAGAATAGAGCGGCTGCGGGACGAGTACGTTTTCGCTACAAACAGGATCGACCTGCAGGAACTAAGAACATTACGGGAAAAACAGCTGCAGGAAAAAACTGAACCCCGGCGGCAGAACGCTAAATTCAGCCCCGGCGCGCTG
Source organism: uncultured Spirochaetales bacterium (assembly GCA_964440465.1). GTDB lineage: Bacteria > Spirochaetota > Spirochaetia > SPDA01 > CAZSGZ01 > CAZSGZ01. The sequence goes on along the minus strand of CAYTSI010000018.1, from coordinate 12,986 downwards.
GTCGATCTGGAATATACGGTACAGATCCTGCAGTATCTGTACGCGCGGGACAATCCGGCACTAAAAACCCCGCGGATCCACGCGGCCCTGGAGGAACTGGCGCAGGGAGGGATCATGTCGGACCGGGAGCTTAGGGAAATTATTGCCGCCTATCACTTTTTCAGGAAGCTGATCAACGGCCTGCGGATGCTCCGGGGTTCCGCGGAAGACCTCTTCCTGCCGGACGTCGATTCCGACGAATACCTCCACCTCGCACGGCGCGTTGGATACGAGCCGGGAGAAGGCTTTACCCCGGCACAACAGCTCTCCCTCGACTTCCAGACAACAACCGCCACCATCCGCCGCTTTGTAGAACACTACCTCGGCCGGGACTGGATCCCCGAAGAAAGCGCGGGAAACGCCGCCGATCTGGTCCTCTCCGACTCGCTTGCCATGGAACCGCGGAACAAAATACTGGCTGCCGCGGGGTTTTTCGAGACACGGCGGGCCTACGTCAACCTGAAGGCCCTGGCGGGGGAGGGGCGGCGGCGCGGACTCTTTGCCAGGCTTTCCGTACTTGCATGGGACGTCCTTGCCCAATCGCCGGCCCCGGATATGGCGCTGAACAACTGGGAACGCTTCGAACACTCGATCGCGGACATCGAAAACCATTACAGCGAGCTCCTGCGGCAGCCGAAGCGGCTTGAACTGTTGCTGCAGGTATTCGCAAGCAGCCAGTTTCTGGCAGACATCCTTATCAAGTACCCCGAATTTTACAACTGGGTTACCGACCCGGTGCGGATCCGCTCGCGGCGGCTGCGGGAAAACATTGCAGCGGACCTGCGGCGGGAAACTGCATCCGCCGAGAGCGGAGAAGAGTGGGAACGGATGGTCCGGAAGTTCCGGAAACGGGAAATACTTCGGATTGCTACCCGGGACATCTGCCTGTTTGTGTCTATTGAAGAAATTACAGCGGAGCTTTCCAATCTTGCCGACGCGATTATTGAAAACACCCTCGCCTACATCCGGAAAGATGAAAGCAATCTCCCCTTCTGTATCTGCGCCTTCGGAAAACTCGGCGGCGGGGAGCTCAACTACAGCTCGGACCTCGATTTAATCGGGATCTATGCCGTGCCGGAGGGCCGCGGAAAAGAGGAAACGGAGCGGACCTGCGGGAGATGGATGGAAAAACTCCGGGCACTCCTCTCCGACCATACCGATGAAGGATACGTGTACCGGATCGACCTCCGCCTCCGTCCCTACGGCAGATCGGGAAATATCGTCTACTCCCGGGAGGCGCTTCTGGCCTATTACCATCACACGGCTTCACTGTGGGAGGTGCAGGCACTGCTGAAGCTCCGCCCCGTTGCCGGCGACACGACACTGGGAGAGGAATTCCTTTCGGCAGTCCGCCCGGTGTTAGTTAAGGATTACATAAAACAGGAAGTTATTGAAACAATAACAACACTCCGCGCGGAAGCGGTAAAAAAGAGTACCGGGTCCGTCTTGAACGGAAAAGACATCAAATCGGGCGAGGGGGGGATCCGGGACATTGAATTCCTGCTCCAGGGGTTTCAGCTTGTTTTCTGTAAACGATTCCCGGAAGTGCTGACGGGAAACACCCTCGAAGGGGTCCGCCGCTTGGGAGAACAGGGGCTCCTGCCGGTAAGCGCCGCCGATACGCTTGCGGAAGACTACACCTTCCTCCGCCGGACCGAACACTTTCTCCAAATCCTCGAAGACCGGCAGACCCATACACTGCCGAAGACCGAACGGGAACGGGACCTGCTGGCAAAGCGGATGTCCCGAAGGGGAATGAAACACGACGAGTTCTATTCCTGTCTCGATTTGACCCTGCGGCGGGTACACAAAGCGTATGAAACCTATCTTTTGGGAATGACGGAGGCCGCGGCGGCCCATGAAAACTGAACGCGTAATCCGCGGCTTCCAGTTAAATGGAACCAGGTACAGCTACGTACTGCTTAAACGGAAGGGACAAAAACATATCAGGCTGAAAGTAGGGACAGACGGCAGGATAACGGTTTCGGCCCCCCATACCGCCCTCATGAGCAGGATCGACAGAATGATCGAAGAGAAAAAGGAGTGGATACAGAAACATCTGGACAGCTATCTTCACGTATCGCGTATGTATGATCCCCTGCGGCAAATACCCTATTTCGGCGAATGGTACACCGTTGAATACCGGCCGGCGAAGCGGAAAGGGACCGTCCGGATTGATGAAAGCAGCCGCGTACTCTTTCTCGAATCGGAATCGCCGGACCTAAGTCATTTACGGCAGGTCCTGCACCGGAGGCTTCGGGGGGAGGCAAAAAAAACAGTTCCGCCGCTGGTGGAAACTTGGTCCCGAAAACTGGGCATTCCCTACTCCTCCGTTTCCATCCGGAACCAGAAAACACGCTGGGGAAGCTCTTCGGGGCAGGGACATATTTCCATTAACTGGAGGATCATCTGTACACCCCGGAAGGTGCAGGACTACTTAGTTGTGCATGAAATTCTTCATCAGCGGCTGCGCAATCATTCATCCTCCTACTGGAAGGAGCTGGAACGGATTTTCCCCGGGGCGAAGGAGTGCGACAGGTGGCTGAAACAGCATTCCATGATTATGTCGATCCTTCGGGACTGAGCCGCCCGTCTAATCCCGCAGCAAAAGCTGAATCATTTCACTGTCATCGAGGAGAGAGCTCAGCGACCGTTCGTGATGGTTCCGGTAAATAACTCTGCCGAATAAATTGGAAATGTTGGCACTTACGTACCATTCCTTGTCCAGCAGTTTCCCGTCGTGATGCACCGCGTTTGTGCCGATAATCCGGTAAAAGTAACCTTTTTCATAAGCGTCGTCGAAAAAGCGGACGGCTTCGCCGGTAAACAGGGGCAGACTGACCGCGGCGATAACGGACTCGGCGCCCTGCTCTTTCAGATATTTCATCGCCTTAATCAAGGTCCCGCCGCTTCCGAGAATATCGTCCGCCATGAAGACCGTTTTTCCCCGTACCGAACCGAGGAGCCGCATTTTCGTAATGTTGTTCTCGTCGGCGTTCCGTGTCAATTTCGAATAATCCCGCTCCTTATACAGCAAGGCCAAGGGGCGTTTTAAATTGCCGGCGTAGTATTTGTTCCTGTCGACCGCGCCGGTATCCGGCGAAACGACTACCAGGTCGGTGCTTTTCAGGTCTACCAGCTCGGCAAGTTTTTTGACCGTCTGATATGACGCGTGCAGGTTTTCCAGCCGCAGGCGGTTGAAACTATTTTCAATTTCCTTCGAATGAATGTCGAGGGTAATAATCCGCAGGACCCCCATAAACTCCAGGGTCCTTCCGAACCAGCTGGCCGTCAGGGCCTCCCGCCCCTTTTTCTGATGCTGCCGCGCGAAGGGATACGCGGGCACGACAACGGTAACACTCCGGGCGCTTGCCTGCAGCGCGGCGTCGATGGTCGCGAACAGAAGCATTACATGATCGTTGACCGAAAGGGAATAGGAACATTCATCGTTGTAAAATGTCAGCGGATCGTGGTTCTCGACATCCTGCAGAATATACACATCAACACCGCGGACACTGCTGAGAATTTCCGCTTTGAACTCGCCGTTTGCAAAGCGGGTAAACCGTGTATCGATGGTAAACGGCGGCACCGCGATGGTGTCGATCGGTCCTTCTCCGTCGACAAGAGGGCTGTGCATGTCGATGGTGAAATTAAGCTGCCTGATAATTTCCTTCGTGTCGAGTTTATATTTCTTAGCTATTACCGCCGATTTTCGTTTCGTCTTTTTAATAAACAACTGTTTAATATTTGCAACAATATCAGCAGCGAAGAATTCAGTTCCGGGGCAGGCAATAATGCCGAGGCTTGTTGGTTTTGATAGACTCATAATCCGTAACGTATCACAAGCCGGAGGGGGGGTCAATCTTCGCGCCCGCGCCCCGGGGCAGCGTGTGTACCGCCGCGTCGAAACCCGTCAGCTGTTTCAGTGTTTCCTGGAATTCCCGCCGACGATCCCGGAGGCCGCCGCGGATATGGAGGAGCTCCCGGCCCTTCGGCCCGATCCGCAGGTTTCCGGAGGTCCCCGATGAAGTTCTGCTGCCGACGGCCCTATCGGGGTCACGCTGCCGAAGGGATGAAATATTCGCGGCAACCTCCTTGTAGGCGTCCCGGAAGCTTTTCCCCTGAAGGACGAGTTCCAACGTGTAGTCCGTCGCGAAAATTTCCGGAGAAAACCCTCCGCGGAGCCGGTCCGGGTTGACCTTTAATTTTTTCATTGTCAATTCCATGGCCGAAACGGACAGAAAACCGATTTCCAACCCTTTCAGCAGCGGCCCCTTCGTGTCCTGAAAATCCCGGTTGTAACCCGAATAGAGAGGCCGGATAATGTTCCGCACCTGGTCGAGGTATCCCGCGAGCACCGCTGCTTTAGACCGTATCAGCTCCAGCACATCGGGGTTTTTTTTCTGCGGCATAATGCTCGAACCGGAACAGATCTCCTCGGGAAGGGAAAAATAACCAAACTCGGGAAGGCTGAAAATAATAATGTCCCAGGCGGCCTTGCTTAAGCCCGACATAACGTAATCTAAGGCGTATAACACCGCTGACTCTATTTTCCCCCGGGAATTTTGAACGTAGAGCACATTGTTCTGGACCCGGCTGAACCCGAGCAGCTTCGCGGTCATTTCCCTGTCCAGCGGCAGGGGAACGCCGTAACTCGCGGCGGAGCCGAGGGGAGACTGGTCGTTAAGGCGGAAAGCCGATTCCAGCAGCGAATACGCGTCGAGAAGGTCTTCTCCGAAAGCGGCGGCCCACAAACCGACACTCGAAGGCATCCCCGCGTGGAGATGGGTCCTTCCCGGCATGGGCACCTCTTTATAAAGCTCCGCGAAGGTGAAAAATTGTTCCGCCAGCGAGAGGACGGCCTCCATGCAGTCAAACAGGTACGACTTCGTATAGAGTCTGGTCGCGGCCAAAACCTGATCGTTCCGGGAGCGTCCGGTGTGCACCTTTTTCCCCGAATCGCCTAAGGATAATGTCAGCCTGTTTTCGATGGCCGTGTGGCAATCCTCATCATCCCGGGTAATGACGAAAGAACCGCTGCTGCTTTCCCGGATAACGGCGGTCAGCTCCCTGTGCAGGTCCGTAAATTCCCGTTCCGTTATAATACCGATTGCCGACAGCATCTTCGCGTGGGCAATGCCGGCAATACAGTCGGCGCTTACGAGGTCCCTGTCGAGAATATAGTCCTCACCTACGGTAAAAAGCTCGACAAGCGCGTTGAGTTCATATCCCTTCTCCCATAATTTCCCCATCCGAAAGCCTCCGTTGTAAAAGACATTGTTAGGCTGCTGATTCCACCTCAAACTGCATGACCCGTTTTAGAAACAGATTGATTTTACTTCTCGTTTCGGGGTCCAAATCGGCATCGAACATGACGACCCAGACAGCACCGCCTGCGGAACCGCGGCTGCCGGCTACGGTCCCGGAAATTCTAATCAGCTGCCCCCACAGCCTAAGCTGTATACTTTGCAGGAAGGTGCCCGTCGGAAAAGATCCCGTTATCGTACAGGCCATCCCGGCGATGCTGATATCGATAATGTCCCCTTCGTATTTCTCCGGACCCGTTTCGATATTGAGTACACCCTTTCCTTTCGGGACCTTTACGCGTACAAACTGCCGGCTGCCCTTTGCTTCCGCGGCGTCGAGGGCCCGCATAAGGATTTGCGCGCTCTTTTTAAAGCCCAGGTCAAGCGTTATGTACCCTCCCGAGGCGCCTAACTCCATGAGGTACTTTTGGGCTATTTCCTCATTTTTATCGTAGGAGAGGATCCCCACCACGTAGTTGTTTTGTTCCTTCGATGTAAGGATCTCCGTCATGATCCGTTCCTGTTCTTCTCTGCCGGTCCTGGAGTCGAGGTTAAAATAGATAACGGCATCGGGGTCCTTTTTCAGCAGGGGCTGCAAACGCGCGATGTCCTTCACGACCGCGGCTTCATACTGCGCGGTAATAAGGAACTGGATCATTTGGTCCTCGATAACACTCGGCGGATCGACAAACAACACTTTTCTGCCGGCTGCCCGGGAATTGCCGTTCATCTTGTACCCCCTTTACTATTATAGTAACCGATTATTTATTTTCCGAAAAGCTCTAGACAGAAGAAGCGGTCCTGCCACACTCCGGTGCTTTCGTAAAGCCGGCGGCGGACCTGTTCCGCGGCGTCCCGAAAGGGCGTCCCCCCTCCTTCCAGCAGGCCCTGAATCGATGCCCCCGCCTCCGTATCGGAACGCAGTCCGGAGAGGGCACGGTGATTTCGAAAATAGTACTCCGCTTCCCCCGTCCGCTGCTGCAGCAGATAGGCCTGCAGTTCATTGACAACAAGGTATACATTGTCGGCATCGTAGCTCATCCACCGGAAAAACCGGTCCCAATACTCTTTCATTTCGGCAGATAATGCCTCCCATACCTGAAAACATCCGTCGCGGTAAGCGGGGCTGGAAAAAAAGATCCCGTGCATCCCTTCATGAACAAGAAACAGTTCCCGCAAATACTCACTTGAACTACGGGAAATGGAAATCAATCCGCCTTGTACCGGCAGATAGACGCTGTTTTCTTTGTCATACGAGATAATGCCGTTATGCAGCAGAATTTCCCGCAGCAGTTTTTCGCTGTCTCGAAGTTCGAACCGTCTGTCTTCCGCGGCCTGAAAAAAGGAGGCCAGATCGATGCTCCGGTAGTCATGGGCGTTCCAGCCGTGCTTTCCTTCCAAGTCGCCGTCCGAAAGCAGTTGTCCGGTGTATCCCTTCTTCTCAACGTAAAACGCGAGGCGCTTGAAAAATGAAGCCTGCACACCGTAATCGGCGGTGTCGAAAATGAGGATCTTAGGAAACAGGTTCCAAGAAAAGAGTTCGTAGGTGCTGTCCCTCCATGCCTGCCGGGGGTAGTGCAGTATTGCCGTCATGTCCGCCGGTATGGGAACGGAAAAATTCCCCGGCACGGTCTCCGGCCGTACCTTGACGGACACAAACCCCGAGGGCGGTTTTTCTATCCTGTACCGCACCGGCCCGGCAGTGATAGAGTTTATGCCGGCTTTTTCCGGAGTTTTCTCCCGGGCCTGTTCCCACAGCCAGGGGAAGAGATAGATACGGTGCTCCCCCCGCTTTAAATACGCGGTAATACTTTCCATCGGGCCCGATTCCGGACCGAAATCGATTTGTATGCCCTGTTCTATCTCTTCCGTCGATTCGGGCTCGTACACATATTCAATTCCGAGTATTTCCGGCGCTGCCGCCCCGGAAACCTCAACGCTGCCGACCCTCTCCGTTATCCCCCAGGAAACCGTTGAAGAGAGACGGGCCGCCGTTAGAACTGCCTCTTCCGGGTCCACGCCTAAACTGACCGAAAGAAGTTTCCCCGGTCCGCCGCCGCCCGCGGCGAGCCTGAACCCCTCGATTTCCCCGGTCCCCAGCAGCGGAACGGTATAGCCCGCGGTTTCAACACCGCCGTGTACATCGGGAAGCGGAAATTCGGCGCTCTTGCCCCCGCTGCCGAAAATTTCCAGCCGGGTACTTTCGGAAGACGGCCGGTAGGTTATTGTCAATGCCGGCTCACCGGCAGCCGTCCGCAGGGGTTCTTTGAGGTAATAATAAGGAGAATACAAAAATTCCGGGGCCCCTTCCCGCTTTTTCACCTCCCTGCTGTAGAGGGGGACCCTTTCCCCGTCCCCGCGGAGAAGGGCAATTTCCGCTTCGGCGTCCCCGCAGGAGCCAAGCGTGAAGAGAAAGAAAACAAGAAAAGCAGGCGCTACAATCAGTCGAGGGTATATTCCATACCGATTACGCTTGTCGTCAGTAATTCCGCAACCTCCGCTTTCTTTTCTAAAGATATTCCTCCGTCGGTCCTGAGAAAGGTTTCAAACCGGCCGACAAAATTTTCGGGAAGAATTTGTAACGTAAAAACATCCTTATACACCTGCCGGCCCGAACACTCATAGCGCTTGTTTACCGTAAAGAGAAGCCGGATAAAATTATGCAGAAACCCGGAAGAGGAAAAAAGGAAAAAATAGTGGTCGTCCTTCAAAGCGGCGGCGCTCAAATCGCCTAAAAAATGAACACTGGTACCGCGAAAAATTCTGTAAAGGAAACGCCAATAGTCATTGTCGGGGGTTTGAATCAAGTTCCTAAGCGCCTCGAACCGCTTTTCGGGGTCAAAATGAATCCGGGCGTGTTCAATCCGGTAGAGACCGTAGGTCCCCGAACTCCGATACTGCCGCTCATGCTGCTCGAAGTTCTCGATCATACTTCGGTAGTTGTCCATCTTTTTATATTCGAGACGAACGGGAATATCGTTTAAAAGAAATCTGTCTTTGAAGTGAGCTCTGGAAGATTCAAAAGCAATTGCTTCCGGAAAAAATTGACGGCGCTGTTCAAAAACCGGAAGTTCTTGTGAATAATAAATGTCCAAACTGATAAAAAAATATGAATCGAAGGTCTCGTCCGCGAGGAACTCCATCGACGTTACGGCATCGACACCGTCCCACGCGGTAACGGTGTCTGTCACTGACTGTATTATCCGGTCAATACGTTCCATTTTTCCTTTCCTCTTGTACCTGATTATCTGGTATAGTAGCATAAATACACGGCACATGAAAGAGATTACCATAACCGCCCTGGAAATGCCCGGGAACATACAGAAACCGTTTTACGATCTCCAATCGGACTTGCTGTACCGGTACAAAATTCCCGCGGCGCGGCTGCTTCCCCCGATCGTTCCCCTCTTCCCGGGGAAACTCTCGCCGGCAGCCGCGGAAGAGCTGCAGAAACGGTTTGAACGGACGGAAGCCTTTACAGCGGAAACAACCGTACTGCACAATGGAGAGATCTATTTCTCTCCCCTCGAGATCATCCCTCCCCGGCCCGCGGAAAATTTTTCGGGACAGACCGGCGGTGTTTTTTCCCTTTTTTCACACCATATGCCGGCGATTGTTCTCGCGCCCGGGGGCGGAGAACCGGGACAACTTCCGCGGGGACATCAACTGAAGTGGAAAACAATGTATGTTGCTGAAATACGGATACGCTTCAGAGAAGACCCCCCATGGTGGCGGGAAGTTTATTGGGAATATACAAAATACTTAACGCTTTTACGTTAATTCCTAAGTGCCGAGGATGGTCCGGTTGCGTCCGCCTTCCTTTGCCTCGTACAGGGCTTTGTCGGCGGCATCGTTTACGGCAACAGCATCGGTAAAATCGGGGAAGCAGGCTATTCCGCAGCTGAAGGTAACACAAAATTCCTCCGAATCCGACTGCTGCTTGATGTGAGAAAAATTTTCCCGTATTTCGTCCATAATTTTTTTTGCGTTTATGAGTGAAATATTTAAAAGAATTATCCCGAACTCCTCTCCGCCGTAGCGGCCGATGATATCCGTGCCCCGCAGCCGCTCCTGCAAAAGGCGGGCAAGCCCCTGCAGGACCCGGTCGCCGGTAAGGTGTCCGTACGTGTCGTTTACCGCTTTAAAATGGTCGATATCGATCATGGCAAAACAGATTTCGCTTTCCGTCCGTTCCGACCGCTTCAGCTCCCGGTTCAGGTTTTCTTTTAAGTTCGAATGATTTAACAGTCCCGTTAGGGAATCCCGTTCCATTAAATACCGCATGCCCCGGGTGCGCTCCACCCGGTTGGTAATGGAAGCGATGAGGTGTTCCTCCGAAATCGGTTTTGTGAGAAAATCGTCGCCCCCTAAGCGGATAGCGGCAAGGCGCTTATCAAGGTCCTTTTCAACGGAAAGAAAAACAATGGGAATACTCACAAAAGCTTCCTGCTGCCGTATTACCGCGGCAAGTTCCATACCGCTGCACCCGGGCATATACATATCCATCAAAATTATTTCCGGTTTCGCTTCCACGAGGACTTTAATTACCTGCCTCGGGTCGAGGGCCACGGAGGTAATCATCCCCGCCTTCTGCAGCATCAGCGCGTGTACCGACACCTGCTCCGGGTCGTCATCTACAATGAGTATATGATAGGGATCGTTGCTGTTTTTCGACGTTATAGAGTCGATTTTATCAATCAGCCGGCCGACGTCCACGGGATGCAGAAAAAAGGCATCTCCCCCGGCCCGCACCGCGCGGAGCCGGGTATCAAAATCGTTCTGATTTGAAAGAAAAAAATAACTGCAGCAGGGGTGATATTTCGATTTAATCTCCGCGAGGGTTGTTTCCGCCGATTCGCGCGCGTTCAGATACTCGGTATCGATAAGCACCAGCCTTCTTGGTTTCTCCCGAAGAAGTGAATCCAATTCATCGGTGGAGCAGATATTTTCAATGGTTAACCCGAAAAAACCCAGCTGCTGCAGCAGCTCCCCTGGAAGCTCAAGACCCTCGCCGCACAGGTAGATGAGGTTTTTTATCGAACTCATATCGATTTCTTGCTCTTTCGTCTCATCATCGCCGATGTCCGGCTCCGGTTCCAGCATTTCCGGCTCCTCGGGTCCTATCCGGTCCCATTCCTCATGGAGGGCAAGAAACAATTCAGATAATTCCTTCTTTTCCGACGCGGAAGGCGGGGTTCCGGCCCTGATAACGGAAACAAGCAGCTTTTCCATTTTAGACGCGGCCGCGGAGAGGGCAGCATATCCGAATGTGGAACCCGAACCGTTTAATTTATGGGTGTGAAGATGCAGGTCTTTCAGCTGCTCCGGGTCCGCCTCTCCGTTCATAAGGGCCTTCATCCCCGCGTCAATCTGTTCAAACCGCTCGTCGAGACTTGAGGTAAAATCGGCAGTTAATTTTGCCAGTTTTCGTTGTATACTTTCCGGTAAATTCGCCACACTCATAGTATATATAATCGGAAATGATTAGAAAAGGCAATACTGCCTTTTTTTATTGATCCCTGCTATTCTTTCGGGTATACTCTATGTGTGGTTAAAAAAGTAACATTAACACCAAGCCTTGAGGATTATCTGGAAACCATTCTTCTCTTAGAGCGGAAAAACAGGGTGGCGCGGGTAAAAGAAATCGCGGCACACCTGCAGGTGCAGATGCCTTCCGTTACGGGTGCGTTAAAAACTCTTCGAAACAAGGAGCTGATCAACTACGAAAAAAATTCATACATCAGCCTTACCGAGAAGGGGCTTTCCGTGGCATCCGCTATTGAAAACCGGCATGACATTATTCTGACATTTTTAGAGAAAGTTCTGCTTCTTCCCCCCGAAGCGGCCGCCGACCAGGCCTGTAAAATCGAACATGTTATTACCACGGAAACCGCGCAGCGGCTGAAAAACTGCACCAGATATTTAACGGACCACTACGAAAACGGCCCTCCCGTGAACAGCTCCGACTGGGAATCGATTATTTCTTCGAATTTACCCTGAATTCGCATACAGCATACAAAATACAGACGCCGCAATCGGGTTTTCGGGCCGTACAGACATACCGGCCGTGCAGATTTATCCTCATAGAAAATTCCGTCTGCCGTTCTTCGGGAACAAGAAGAGCAATTTCTCGTTCGATCCGCGCCGGCCCTTCCGCTGATGTCAATCCTAAGCGGCGGACCACTCTGCTGAAATGGGTGTCCACAATTACAGCCGGAAGCCCGAAACAATGTGCCCGGATAACGTTAGCTGATTTTCGTCCGATCCCGGGAATGCCGAGGAGCTCGTCCATTGGTTCCGGCACGCTGCCCCCGAACTTCTCCCATACTGCCCGGGCAGCGCCCCGCAGATGCCGGGCCTTGTTTTTATAGAATCCGGTAGAATAGATGATGGATTCAATCTCCGACACGGGGGCCTCCGCCAGCTCCCGGGGGCCGGCATATTTTTCAAAAAGGACCGGCGTAACCATGTTTACCCTTGCGTCGGTACACTGGGCCGACAAAATAACCGCTGTCAGCAGCTGAAAACAGCCGGTATATTCCAACAGCGGCTGAATTTCCGGGTAGCGGGCCTCGAGAAGGGGGAGTATTTTCCGCACACGTTCCATTCGGTTTTTTCTCCTCCGGTGTGCTACTGTTATAATAAGAATACCGATTTTAAGGAATATCTATGAAACGATTCTGTACAGCCGATAGCTTCCATTCCCTGCCGTTGATACTTCTGCTGTTCGCGGTATTCCCGGCGGCGGCTTGGGGCGGCGGGATACATGAACATGAAGTGGGCACAATTCCCACGGGCTCATACGCGGGAAACTACATTAGAAACAGTGAAAAATATACGGCGGTCCTCGAAATAGAGGCTGGGGAGATTTCGGAAATCCGCTTAACATACAACGGCAGCCCCCTCGATGAACCATGGGCCCGGGAGCAGGCAGCGGCGGTACTGAAAAACAACTCTACCCGCGTCCCGACAATATCCTCCCCCGGGGGCCGCAATAAATCGGTCCTCAAGGCAATAGAACTGGCCCTGCGGGCAGGACTGAAGCTGGCAGAATAGACTTATTCAGCAATTATAAATTTGAGCAAGACGAGCATCGTCTTGCGGCCACCGGGAAATGTTTACATAGAACGGCAATTCGAAATATGGAGCAATTGGAGATAAAGGAGCGAAAAACACCATGCCGAGTGACATCGCGCTAGCGCTAAAACGAGGTATGGTATTTTTCGCTATAATATTTCGATTACCATGCTCCATATTTCGAATTGCTGAGACTTATTCATTTCGCTTGACTAACTCGGCAAAATATTCTACATTCTCCCTGCTATTATATCTGCGGCGGTGGTGGAATTGGTAGACACGCTAGCTTGAGGGGCTAGTGGTCGCAAGATCGTGAAGGTTCAAGTCCTTTCCGCCGCAAAAAAACGGAGAATTGCTCGAAAGAGTGGTTCTCCATTTTTTTTTGTCTGAGAAAGGAAGGACTTGAAATGAGTGAACGGCCCGAGAATCGCAGGGCAAAACCGCATGGATGCGGTTTTAGTGAACGAGGCGGGTCGACGGGAATCGGCACGATGCCGATGACCAAAGACCAAGTCCTTTCCGCCGCAAAAAGAGGCAGGTTGCCCGAAGGGTGATCTGCCTCTT
>CAYTSI010000017.1:0-48504 GCA_964440465.1 uncultured Spirochaetales bacterium | reverse complement strand
ATATCCGGATATGAATAATAACGCCCCGGTAGGTATCGTAGTGGCTGTCGAATATCAGGGCCTGCAGCGGTTTGTCCGGCTCTCCCCGCGGCGGAGGCACCAGTTCAATTATTTTTTCGAGAAGGGCATCGATCCCCTCCCCCGTTTTCGCCGAAACCAGGACCGCGTCGTCCCCTAAGAGCCCTAAGTCGTGCTCGATTTCATGTTTTACCTCCTCCACACGGGCGCTGGGAAGGTCGATTTTATTGATAACCGGAATAATTTCCAGATCATGCTCGAGGGCCATATACATATTGGAAACGGTCTGTGCCTGGGGGCCCTGGGTGGCATCGATAAGCAGCAGCGCCCCCTCACATGACGAAATTGCCCTGGACACTTCATAGGAAAAGTCGACATGACCGGGAGTATCGACAAAATTTAAAAAATAGGTCCCGCCGGCAGCCGATTCATAGGGGATCGTAATGGCATGTGATTTGATGGTAATTCCCCGTTCCCGTTCGATGTCCATGTCGTCTAAAATTTGTTCCCGCTTGTCTCTATCGGCAAGAAGAAGGGAACGTTCTATCAGCCTGTCGGAAAGGGTCGATTTCCCGTGGTCGATATGCGCGATAATGCAGAAATTGCGGATGCGGGGTCTGTTTTTTTTCATTGCTGTACTATACTACACTCTCTTCATTATGCAAGGTCTTCTGAATAGCGGTACTCAGTTCCTGAATTTCGAAGGGCTTTTTAACTACGGCAGCCTTGCTCCCGCTGTTTCCAAAACCGGCGGCTTCGAACTCGGGATCGGCTGTCATAAATACAACCGGCAAATTCGGTATCATTTTCGACAAGCGTCGGGCTATTTCATCACCCTTCACAATGGGCAGGACGTAGTCCGTAAGAAGAAGGTCGATATTGTTTTTATGTATTTCACAAAGGAGAATGGCCTCTCCGCCGTTTTTCGCTTCCAGCACGTTGTATCCTTTCCTCCGGAGCATGCTGGAAGTTATTCCGCGCACATTCTCATCATCTTCCACAATCAATATCGTCTCTCCGTCGGCGAATATTTCGTCCGTCTGTTCCGTTTCTTTCCGCTCGATTTCCGTACTTCCCATCTCCCTGAAATACAGACTAAATTCCGTCCCTTTCCCGATCCTGCTCTGTACATCGAGATACCCCTTATTTTGATTGATAATACCGTATACCGTGGAAAGGCCGAGGCCTGTTCCCTCCCCTTTCGGCTTCGTTGTAAAAAAGGGTTCAAAAATTTTTTCAAAATGTTCGGACTTTATACCGCTTCCTGTGTCGCTTACGGAAACCGCGGCGTAATTCCCCGGAGGAATAATCCCGTTGGCCGCGCTCCTTTCCTGCTCAATATCGACATTCTCCGTGTTGATGGTAATCCGGCCGCCTCCTTCAATCGCGTCCTTCGCGTTTACGACAAGATTGATAAGTACCTGTTCGAGCTGTCCCGGATCGATAAATACGGAAGGGTTATCGGCATCGAGAAAAAACTGCAGTCTGATGTTTTCGGGAATCAGCCGATGCAGCATTTTTGTAAGGTCGTGTATAAGGACATTCGCGTCGATAATCCGCGGATGCAGGACATCTTTCCGGCTGAACAAGAGCAGCTGCTTCGTCAGTTTTACGGCACGCTGAATGGAACTCTTAATATTATCGATATCCGCTTGAATGTCCTCGCCGGTCCCCCGTTTCTCCTGGAGCACCGCGGAATAGCCTAAAAGAACAGTCAAAATGTTGTTAAAATCGTGGGCGACCCCTCCGGCGAGCCGGCCGACTGCTTCCATCTTCTGGGCATGACGCAGCTGTTCTTCAAGTTCCTTCCGCTTCGTTATATCAATTAAATATCCCTTTCCCTCTTCGAGGCGTCCATCGCGAAAGCTTCCGATAACGTTGGCTAAAACCGTAATAATACCGCCGCTGAATGTCCGCAGGCGGTATTCTTGAAGTCTGACTGTCTGGTGCTCCTTTAAAGAATTCCAAAACTCCTTTTTTGTCTCCTTATCGGGGAAAAAATTGTTTACATTTGCCGCCAAAGCAGTTTTTCTGTCCGGATACTGCAGCAGTTTTATAAAAGCGTTGTTGCAGTCTTCCAGCATGCCGTCGGCTGTAAAGATACAATCGCCGGACAGGTCTTCTTCAAAAAAACTTCGATATTTTTCTTCGCTCTCCACAAGCTTTTTATCGATCGAGGATTTGTACAAAGCCATTTCTATGGTGGTACGGAGTGCACGTTCCTCAAAGGGCTTGGTTATGTACCCGAAGGGCTCCATAATTTTCGCCCTTTCCACCGTTTTTTCATCAGCATATGCCGTTAAAAAAATGACAGGTGTGTTGAAACGCTTTTTTATTTTTCCCGCCGTGTCGACACCGTCCATTTTTCCCTGCAGCTGAATGTCCATAAGCACAAGGTCCGGGCTGATGCTTTCGAACCGCGACAGCGTCTCTTCACCGGAACTGTAGATACCGCATACTTCGTAACCGCTTTTTTCGAGCTGTTTCCGCATGTCTAAGGCGACGATTTTTTCATCTTCTACAATTAAAATTTTTACTTTATCCATTACGCTCCGATAAGAGACGACTAATCCCCTCCTCCACGGCATTTCTGTCTTTTCTCCGGCAGGCAAAAAGTATTTTATACACTTCCTTCCAATTCCGTGTTTCTCCGCGTTTTTCGAGAAGGTCTCGGATCATCACCGTGTCCTTTTCGAGGCCATACAGATTGTCCTCCCGGAGCCGGTCCCGGGCGGTCCGAATGTAGTCTTCTATACATCCGATTGTAGCGCGCTCTCCGCACTTTTTGGAATTCTGTTCCATCTGTTCGCTATTGTCAATTACATACGGCGTTTCATAAAAGCCGGTTTCCGGAAGTCCGCAGGGCAAAACAAGGTGAAACGTACTTCCCGGACCGTCTCCGGTTTCCGCCCATATTTCACCTTCTAAAATTTCGGCTTTCTGTTTGGCAATAGCAAGGCCTAATCCGGCCCCTCCATAGCTGCGTGTGTAAATATCGTCCCCCTGGGTGAACGGTTCGAAAATTGTTTCCCGCGCCTTTCCCGGAAGCCCCTTCCCCGTGTCTGAAACGAGGGTGTGCAGCCAAATCCTGCCGTCGTCCGGGGCCCCGTCCCATACGCGGCATGTTACGGTTATTTCTCCCTGCTCCGTAAATTTAAAAGCATTGTCGATGAGATGGCTGAGTATTTCCGAAATAACTGTTTTCGCGGCTGCCGCCTGTTTCGGGCTCCCCTCTCGTATCAGCCATCGGTACAGCAGGCCCTTTCGGGCCGCCTCGGCGGAATAGGCTTGGAACAGTGTACGCGCGAATTGTTCCAATGAAAATTCTTCCCGGAGACCGGGACCGCTGCCTCCGCCGTCGAGTCGAGCGAAACGCAGCATCGAGTTAATGAGTGTTAACAGTGATTTCCCCGCGTTTTCGATTATTGCCAAGTTCTCCCGAAGCTCGCTGTTCGTTCCGGCCAATTCACCGGAAATTTCGGTCATCCCCAGAATATGGTTAAGCGGGGTCCTGAGTTCATGGGAAATGGTTGCAAGGAACTCGCTTTTCGCCGAACTTGCCCGTTCGGCGTTTTCTTTTGCCTGACGAAGCACCTGTTCGAATTTATATCTTTCTGAAATATCGTGAAGGACCACTACCTTCCCAAGATGTTCCTCCTTGTCTCCCCGCAGTTCAGTTACAAAAACCTCTAAGGGAAATTTTTTACCCTCCCGTTCAATGTAGTAATCCTTTGACGCGCCCGTGCTTTTATCGCCGTACAGAGCAATTTTATCAAAAAGGACATTGATGTTTCTTCCCAGTAACTCCCGTTCACCCAGTCCGGTAATTTCTTTCAGTGAAGTATTCAGAAGATGGATATTGCCCTCGTTGTCCGCGGCAATTACACCGTCGGAAATACTGTTTATCGTTGTGTGCAGCCACCGTTCCTTTTCACGGAGTGCTTTTTCCATCTTATGCCTGTACATTGCCATCTCGATGTTTGTGTACAGTTCCCGCTCGTGGTAGGGTTTCAGGATATATCCGAAAGCCTCGGTCAGCTTTGCCCGTTCCAGCGTCGGCCTGTCGGCAAAAGCGGTAAGAAAGAGAATGGGAATATCAAACTCCTCTTTGATAATTTCCGCGGACTGGATTCCGTCCAAATCGCCTTTCAGCTGAATGTCCATGAGAATAACATCGGGCTTCTTGTCCCCCGCCAGTTTAATGGCGGCATTTCCTGAAACAGCATGTCCGACAACGGTGTATCCGTAGTTCTCCAGCCGGTGCCGAAGGTCCATTGCGACGATACTTTCATCTTCAACTATCAGTATTTGTAAGTTTTCCATTGTATTTGCTATATAAATGTATCTATTTCCAGGTATGCCGCGAGCTGGACCGCCTTTTCAAGAAAACCTGCCGTTCTTTTCATGACAAACAGCTGCAGGAGCGCGACCCGGAATTCCTCGTTAATCTGCCAGCGCTGAATTGATACGGGATCGTCACGGGAAAGTCCCGTTTCATCCGCGATACTTCCCCGGTACACCTTTCTGACGGTGTAATTCGGCCGCCAGAAAACACTGTCCGTTTCTTCTAAAATCATCCCGAACAGCGGCACCACAAGGTTCTCCCGTGTGTCCCGTTTAATCGCGAGGTCCATCGGCCGGTAGGGGCGCTCACCTAAAACACAGTATCCTTCCATGACGTTCCCGTCCCGTTCCCAGGTAACGGTAATTAAGGTTTCGGGAGTGTAGGTAAGAATTTCATGCTGGACCTCTTTTAGGCCGGACAATTTTTTGCCGCCGATCCTCCGGAGGATGTCGCCCCGGCGCAGCCCGCCAAGGTCCGCCGTCTCTCCCGGAAGGACATACACGACTTCCAAACCTTCTTTCGTCTCTTTAACGGCCGTTCCGAGCCAGGGATGTACAACCTCTCCAATAGTATACAAACTAGGCAGAATTAAATGGATCCAGTATGCCGGAATGGCAAAATTAATCCCTTCAAATTGTTCGATACCGGCGAAGATAACACCAACCAGGCGGCCTTCCGTATCGATGAGCGGCCCCCCGCTGTTTCCGCTGTTGACCGGGACATCGACCTGTATTGCATCGCCTAACTGAAGGAACCTCCGCCCCTTTGCCGAAACGATACCGGAAGTCACGGTATTTTCAAGCCCGACGGGAGAACCTATTGCAAACAGCTGTTCTCCGGAAAAAAAATCCCGCTCGTCCGAAAGGGAATACACATACTCCGGCTCGATTTCCACTTTCAGCAGGGCAATATCGAATATTCTGTCATACCCCACAACGGAGGCGGGAATTTTCATTTCCGGATCGTCGCTCGTTTTTATATACAGTCTGGAGAACCCCTCGTATTCCGGGTCAACTTCGCTGGAAATAACATGATAATTCGTAAGGAGATACCCCCGTTTGTCGATAAAAAATCCGCTGCCGATTGCCCTGTCGGGATATCCCACGCCGCTTTCCATTTTTATTCCCCGGTTGACCCAAATGGTTACGGTCCCCTGGACCATTTCCTCGAAACCCCGTTTCTCGGCAAGAAATGCCGATACGGCTTCCGGAACATCCTCCCCCCGCTGCAGCAGCTCCTCCCGGACCTGCCGCAGGACCGCGCTGTTGTTTTCCCGCAGCGCGGTTTCCGTAAAAAGGAGCATTTGATCTACGGGTACATCGAATTGATATAAAATCCTCTGAAACAGCGTGAGGCCCGATATCGGATTGTCTTCGGCAATATATTTCCGCGCGGCCGCGAGGGGAAGCTCCTGTTCCGGATTTTCCGGCATACCCGGGTCGACACCGATACTCCGAAGGGAGCGGTATTTCGATAACGCGGTTATATATTGATTTTCAAGATACGCGGAGGTGTACTGTTCGGTTAGAAGCTCCACCGCGGTGGTATAAAGATCATTGTAGATATTGTCGGGAATACCGATATCTTCATTTTTTACCGCCTGCAAATGCTGCAGGGCCTTTTCCGGTTTCTCTTTGTCCAGGAAATCCCGTATTTCCTCGGCGGTAGACTCACTGAAACTAATTTTCCCGTACGCCGCTTCCTTCTGTGTAGCGCAGCCGGACAAGAGCAGTACCAGAACAATCCCGTACACCCATCGCATCATATCCCTACCCGAATGTCAATTTACGCGTCATCAGCTTGTTTCGGCGGAATTCCTATCAACTCGCGGATTTCCATGTCGTCCAAGGTCTCTTTTTCAACCAGCGCGTCCGCTATAAGCTGCAGCTGATCGCGGTGTTCGGAAATAATTTTTTGTGTTTCCTCCATACATTTCCCGAGGATATTTTCGATTTCCGTATCGATCTTTTCAGCCGTTGCCTCCGAATAATCCTTGTGCTGGGCAATTTCTTTTCCAATGAAAATCGGTTCATCCTCCTGGCCGAAGGAAACAAATCCCAACTGATCGCTCATTCCCCATTCTGTTACCATTTTCCGGGCAATTTCCGTTGCCTGTTCGATATCATTTTTTGTTCCCGTGGAGGTTTCCCGGTAAATAAGGTCTTCCGCGACGAAACCTCCCATGGCAATTTTAATTCTATCTAAAAGCCACCCCCTGCTCTTCGAATAGGAGTCGTGTTCCGGCAGGGAGAGGGCAAGCCCTAAGGCCCGGCCGTGGGGAATAATTGTCACCTTGTGGAGGGGGTCCGCGTTTTTGCAGTAATAGTGCATCAGCGCGTGTCCCGCTTCGTGAAAAGCGGTCATTTTCTTGTCCTTTGGTGTTATTACCTTAGACCGTCGGGCTATTCCTAAGAGAATTTTGTCCCGGGCCTCTTCAAAATCGAGATAGGTAACGGTACTGCTTTCCCGGCGGGCCGCGTAGAGGGCGGCTTCGTTGACAAGATTGGCCAGATCGGCCCCGGACGTTCCCGGTGTTGATCGGGCAAGACGGTTAAAATCCACACTCTTGTCCAAGGAAACTTTCTTCGCGTGGATTTTCAGGATATCTTCGCGTTCAGTTACATCGGGCATATCCACCACTACCTGCCGGTCGAAACGTCCCGGACGCAGCAGCGCCGGGTCTAAAACATCGGGCCGGTTTGTCGCGGCTAAAATAATTACCCCGTCTTTCGTTTCAAATCCGTCCATTTCAACGAGAATCTGGTTTAACGTCTGCTCCCGCTCATCGTGGCCTCCGCCGTACCCCGCGCCCCGGGTCCGCCCGACGGCATCCAACTCATCGATAAACATAATACACGGGGCATTTTTTCGCCCCTGCTCAAATAAGTCCCGCACTCTGCTCGCGCCAACGCCGACAAACATTTCAACGAAATCGGATCCGGACATATGAAAAAACGCGACGCCCGCTTCTCCGGCAATTGCCTTCGCGAGGAGCGTTTTCCCTGTTCCCGGCATTCCCACAAGGAGGACCCCCTTCGGGATCTTCGCTCCTATTTTGGTGAATTTCGACGGGTCTTTAAGAAAATCAACAACTTCCTCCACTTCGTACTTCGCTTCTTTCTGCCCCGCCACATCGGAAAAGGTGACCCGCTTTCCGGTTTCGAGATATTTTTTTGCCTTGCTCTTGCCGAAACTGAAGGCCTTGTTCCCGCCCCCCTGTATCTGCCTGAACATGAAAAAGATAAAAAGAAAACCGATAATCCAGGGGAGAAACTCCAGAATTACCCGAAAGGGGCTTACATTTTCCTCCGCTCCGGTAACTTTCACTCCATTCTCCAGGAGTTTCGGCATCAAATTGTCGTCAAAATAGGGTATATTTGTACGGAACGCGGTATATTCCCCACCCCGCCCACGGAACGTTCCGTGGATTTCGTTGTTCCCGATAATCTTTACCGACTCGACTTCCCCTCCTTCGAGATAACTCAAAAACGTTGAATAGGGTATCTCCGTCGACGTGCTTGTATCATTGAACACAAAGAGAAGAATAAAGAGCAGTACGAGGGTTATTAAAAAAAACAGAGCAAATCTGTTGTTGCCGAAATTAAACTTGTTGTTCGGATCTTTCTGGTTATTATTATTCTGATCGTTATTGTTCTGTATATTCACAAGTTCTTACCATCCTTACATTATATGAAAAAACCAAGACTTTATTAGTATCAGTTTTTGTATTGTCCCGTAAAGAGGTCCTGTATCTGTCCTGAAATCCTAGAAATGAACCGAATACGGCACGTATCCCCGCACTGTCCTCGATAATCGGGACCTCCCACTTGAGACGGTCCGGCACATTCCATTCCTGAAAAAGTTTCCGTACCTCTTTTCTTCCGTTTTTGCCGGCTATGCAATCTCCGCTTCTCCACGAACGGATGAGCAGGGGATACATCTCCTTATAATCGTAAAGCCATACGTCTTTACCCATAGTAGAAGATAACAAAGTTTTCTGTATTTGAAAACCAGATTGATAGATTAAATCGGTTTCCTCCGCCCTCACCACTACAAGATACCCTTTTTTTTTGGGAAAGACAATATCAGGTTCCGCGAAAAGGGTGTTCCCGTACCTGGAAAAGCGGCACCCGTACCCCTCCGCGACAGGTCCGTTATTCATCTTTTTACATATCCTGCCGTCGAGGTCGTCAACAAACCGTCCGGGGACCCGCCGGTCCTTCCCCCCGCTCAGCTTGTTGATACAGAGATACAGGGCCTGTTTTCTTACAAGGCGGTGGGTATTCGTAAATTTGAGGTAATCCGTCCGCGCGCCGCCGCCCTGCCCCGCGGGAATGGGGGTCCACGTTATCTTTTTCTCCGTTTCTATCCGGATAAATTCGGCTGTTTCCTCCATCTTTTCCCGAAAGGAGGCTATTCCCTTCCGGTAGTTGGGAAATACCTGCTCGACAGCGGGGGCAATAATATTCCGGAGAGCATTCCGCTGATAATCGATACTGGAATTTGTCGAATCCGTTATATAGGAAATACCGTTTTGACGGCAAAAATCGAGTATTTCCTCTTTCCGGATGGTAAGAAACGGCCGGAGCAGCCCCGTTCCCCATCCTGATATTCCCGAAAGCCCTTCGGCGCCGCTGCCCTGAAAAAACCGCGTCATGACCGTTTCGATCTGATCATCGAAAGTATGGCCGAAGGCAATGTAATGAAAAGAATGTTTGTCCGCGACACGGCGCAGAAACCCGTACCGGAACCTCCTCGCCGCGGCTTCGATACCGCAGCCGTGGGCGGAGGCATACTTCCGCAGCAGCCCGGGGGGGACGGATTTCACGTACAAGGCGCAATCGATCCCGCTCGCTGTCGCGCGTGTATGTTCCCGTTCCGCCTGAAGCTCCCGCTCCTCTCTCAGGCCGTGGTCTACATAGGCACAGGCGAGGCGAAAGGGGATTCTCCGGCGTAATTCGTGCAGTACCGTCACCAGGGCCGTTGAGTCGGGGCCGCCGGAAAGGGCCGCGAGAATGCTGTCGTTAGCGGTTATGTGCCGATCTTCAAAGAACGACAGAGTCTGTTTCCACAGGTTATGAGCTTCTATTGTATTCATTCATTACCCGATCGAGTCCCGCTGAAATGCATTTTTCCACCGCGTCGGCGGCTGTCGCGATACTTTCCCGAAACAGCTCGGCCTCGGCGCCGCGGGGCTCCCGCAAAACGTAGGCCGGCACTTCGCCCTTATATGAAGGACGGCCGATACCGATAAAAATACGGGAAAAATTATCCGTCCCGGCGGCTGTAATAATCGACTGGAGCCCTTTCTGCCCGGCACTGCCGCCTCTCCGTTTAATCCGGATGACCCCCGGGTCCAAGTCCAGAGAATCGCACACAACCAGGGAGTCGCCGATAGCGCAGCCGGTTTTCCTGAAAATTTGCCCCAGCGCGGAACCGGAACGGTTCATGTAGGTATATGGTTTTACACAGTAAAGCTCGGTCCCGGCAGTTTTTACTCTTCCCCAGGCAAAGGGGAAAAAGCGGGGTTCCTTCATATCGATCCGCAGACGCTTGACCAGCTCGTCCGCCACTAGAAACCCGGCATTGTGCCGGGTGTTTTCATATTCCGGGCCCGGGTTGCCGAGACCGATGACGAGAAGACGGGGAGTATTATTCAGCGGACCCTTCCGAATCCTCTTCCTCGGCACCTTCCGCTTCAGCTCCTTCTTCACCTTCAGCAGCTTCCTCGCCTTCTTCACCGAGAAGTTCTTCCTCTTCCTCCGGTTCCTCAATTTCCGCTTTCGGCAGGGTTATGTTAACGACAACCTGTTCCAGAATGTTGAGGACCTTGACACCTTCCGGGATTTCAACTTCATTGACATGAATTGAATCACCCACTTCGAGGCGGGAAACATCAACGGTAATCGCTTCCGGCAGGTCTTTCGGCAGACATTCGATTTCGAGTTCATACAGCCGCTGCTGCAGAATTCCGCCTTCTTTTATGCCCGGAGGGGTCCCTTCCACATGGACGGGAGCGTGTGTTTTCAGTACCTTCCCTTCCTCAATTTCATAAAAATCGATATGAAGGATTTCTCCTTTCAGCAGGTCTTCCTGGAAATCTTTTACCAGAACTTCCCAGGACTGATTGCCTCCCTGTAAATTGATAATCGTGTTTTCTGAAATTGTATGGAATTCCCGATGAAATTCCTTTGCATCGAGAAAAATTGCAGCGGGATGCTTGCTTCCGTATATTATTGCCGGTATTTTACCGTTTTTCCGAAGGCGCTTTGCGGCACTCTTCCGGAAATTTGTCCGTTCTTCAACGGTTAGATTTTTTCGCAACATTTGGATATCTCCTTATTTTACTAATTCCCGTTACCTGGGACGGCAGGATTCGAACCTGCGCATGCATGGACCAAAACCATGTGGCTTACCGCTTGCCGACGTCCCAAAATGTATATTTTTTAAATAGTTTTATTACTTAATCGCCCGACAGTTCCTCTGAGCTCCCCCCCGTGTCCCCATCGTATTTCGAGTACGCCTCGAGAATAACATCCTGTAATTTCCTTCGGAAATCGGAATTAATCGGATGGGCAACATCCTTATATTCTCCGGTTTTTGTCTTCCTGCTCGGCATCGCGATAAATGTACCGCTTTTCCCTTCGATTACTTTAACGTTATGAACGACAAAGCAGTCATCAAAAGTAACGGTTACATACGCCCGGAGTTTGCCGTCCGCTTCAACGCGCCTGACTCGAATGTCAGTAATCTCCATGGAGTCCTCCTTTAGTACATGCAACTACTATTGTAGTACAGTGTCCGGACTTTTATCAAGTAAATAAACTAACCAACAATTCCCCAACCTTCCCGTACATGCATGAAGTGCATGTTCCGCATTCTCTTTCTTTCGAAAAATACCGTAACACGCGCTTCCGCTCCCCGACATCGCGGCATACTCTGCCCCGAAGTCCCGTAAACTATCAATAATCTTCTCGATAGCCGGAAATCTATCTTCGATAACAGGTCTAAAGGCATTATAAAAGCCCCACCTCTCAGGCCCCTCCTCCCGATACCGCCGTACCGCCTCTTCCGGAGCCAGTGACGGATACACCGGTCCGCATTTTTCAAACTCCCCGTAGGCAAAACGGGTGCTGACGGAAAACCCGGGAAGCACCACAACACCGTATAAATCGGACCGCGCCCGGACCGGCTGAATGTACTCCCCCCTTCCGGTTACCAGCGCGCATGGACCGCCGCAAAAAAACGGCGCATCGCTTCCCAGCTCCGCCGCCAAATTCCGCAGTTCCTCCGGCAGCAGACCGGTTTCAAACAAATGGTCGAGCATCCGCAGCGCGTACGCCCCGTTACTCGAACCGCCGCCGAGGCCCGCCTGCTTCGGAATATTTTTTTTTACCTCAAAGGATACTCCTGCTCTAATTCCCGTTTTTCGCCGAAATACCGTAAACGCACGGTAAATACTATTTTCCTGAAGCGGTACATCCGGCATTCCGCTTATTCGGCAGGTTTGAGTTTCTTTCAAAGAACGGCAAAACAATTCATCATACAGTCCAATCATCTGAAAAATCGATATGATGGAATGGTAGCCATCATCCCGCTTCGATTGAACTTCAAGATGAAGGTTCAACTTTGCCGGGGAACGGGCTGTAACTGTCCCCTGCATAATGAGGGTATTATATATATTCCATTGAAATTGTCAATAAAGGGCGATAGAGGCTAGGACCGTACGAAATGGCAGCCCAGCGACTCGGGATTGTTCGAGGCCGCCTTTGCAATAAGAGTTGCCGTAAGGACCGCGTTCCTAAGTTCGATAATGCTCCGGGACATACGCGCCTCCTGATAGAATTTTTCGATCCTGTGGCTTAAATAATTTAAATCGCTCAAGACCCGATGCAGCCTCCGTTTTGTCCGGATAATTCCCGCGTAATTCCACATCGCGGACCTGATATTCATCAAATCGTTGCTGATGAGTACGGGGTCGAATTCTATCTCGTGCTCCGGATAAATCCATCCGGGTATTTCGCCCGCCAGCTCCTTTGACAGTTCATACCTCCTCGCCGCGAGGGCCTTTCCGGTCCTGACACCGAAATAGAGACCTTCGAGAAGTGACACGCTGGCAAGGCGGTTTGCCCCGTGCACACCGGTACACGCCGTTTCTCCCGCCGCGTACAGGCCTTTCACGCAGGTTTTTCCGTTTAAACTTACCTTTATACCGCCGCAGGAATAGTGGGCGGCGGGAACAACGGGGATAGGTTCCTTTTCAATATCGATCCCGATTTCACGGCAGGTCGAATAAATATTCGGAAACCGGTCTTTCAGTGAAATATCCTTTATACAGGTGGTGTCCAGCAGCACGAATGAATCCTCTTCCACCTCGATTTCCCGGTAGATTGCCCGGGAAACTTCGTCCCTCGGTGCCAAATCTTTCAATTCCGGCTCATAACGCTCCATAAAATACTCCCCCTGCCGGTTCATAAGCCGCGCGCCTTCCCCCCGAAGAGATTCGGTAATTAAAAACCGTTTTACGTCACGATGAAAGAGTTTTGTAGGATGAAACTGGACAAATTCGGCATTCAGGATAGTCGCCCCCGCGCGGTATGCCATGGCGACACCGTCTCCCACGGCGCCCTTCGGATTGGAAGTGTGGAGGAAGAGATTCCCAAGCCCGCCGGTGGCAAGGACTACGGCGGAGGCGAATATGGAAACCACTTCGCCTGTTGCCTCTTGTAAGGCGTACACGCCGATAATCCTCGCCCGTCTGTACCGCTCTTCGGTATGCCGGGCGTGGTGGCTGTTGGTAATAAGGTCTACCGCCGTGTGCCGTTTAAAGAAAACGATGTTCGGAAAGGTCCCGGCATAGCGGAGCAGCCCCGTTTCAATTGCTTTTCCCGATTCGTCCCGCACATGGAGAATACGTCTGGTAGAATGCGCTGCTTCCCGGGTCCTGTCGAGCTCTCCCGTTTCGTTCCGGTAAAAAGGGACTTTTGCCTTCGTTGTGAGGTACTCGGTAACACATTGCGGCCCCCGGGCGGCTACAAGGTCTACCGCTTCGGTGAAGTTAAAAAAATCCCCGGCGGTCATAATGTCTTTCGCGAGAAGTTCCGGGCTGTCGTCAATTCCTTCGCCGACAATTCCTCCCTGGGCATACAGGGTGTTGCACTCAGACGCGTCTTCCTCTTTCGTCAGGACACAAACCCGAAGGCCCTCTTCCGCCGCCGCTATCGCGGTACTTAAGCCCGCGACACCGCTTCCGACAATTACCGCGTCAAAAATATCCATACTTTCGCCCCCGGATCAATTTATTTTCAGAGAAAAATCAAAGGCCCGCACCGAATGGGTCAACGCGCCGACGGAGATAAAATCGACCCCGGTCCTGCTGTAGGCCGCGGCCTTTTCCACATTCATATTACCGGAAACCTCGAACAGCACATCTCCCTTCCGCAGTTCGAGGGCCGCCTCGGATGTTTCCAAGTCCATATTGTCGAGCATTACAATATCCGCCTTCGCGGCAACGGCTTCCCGCACATCCTCGACGGACCTGCATTCTACTTCGATTTTATACCGGTTTCCGTAGGCGCCCCGTACGCGGGAAACAGCTTCGGAGATGGACCCCGCGGCATCGATGTGGTTGTCTTTTATCATGACCATGTCGTAGAGACCCATCCGGTGATTTTGCCCCCCGCCGACGCTGACGGCATACTTTGCCAATTTCCGGTATCCCGGAAGGGTTTTCCTGGTGTCTAACACCGCGGTCATCCCGGTATTTCCCGGCGCCGACGCGACGGCCTCTACAAAACGGCGTGTTTCACTGGCAATCCCCGACAAATAGGATAAAAAATTGATTGCAGTCCGTTCCGCCGTCAGGACCGATGCCGTTTTCCCTTCCACCTCCGCCACCCGGTCTCCCGGACCGATAAAGTCCCCGTCGCGCGCTGTAAAATCAACCGACGAGTCCGTATCAACCCTGGTAAAAACCTTTGAAAATACTTCGGAACCTGCTACAACCCCCGAATCTTTGCTGAAAAGCACCGCCCGGCAGTCTTCGCCTTTAAACAGCGCTTTGCTGGTTATATCTCCGGCCGATTCCAAGTCTTCTTGCAGCGCCGCCGAAATAAGAACATCAATGTCCATAAAAAATGTATATGTTATTTTACCGCCTCTGTAAAGTGCCGATTATTTCTTTAAAAGCAGTTGACATGGGGAAATCTTCAAATTAGATTGTCACTATAAAAAAGTGCTATTTTTGGAGGTAACTGCCGTATGGAGTTTATTGATTATACAAAAACGCCGATATCGATATTTAGCATGGACGAAGAATCCGAAAATGATGACAATCTCTACGAAGACGACTTTGACGATTATGAAGATGATTTTGAAGAAGATTTTGAAGAAGAATTCGAGGACGACGATTTTGAAGAGGAAGAATTTGATGATATCGATGAAGACGAACTTGACGATGATTTAATAGAAGAGGAAGAAGAGGACGAGGACCTCGACTATGATGACGGACTGGATTTCGACGATTTTGACGACTGATACACAATCCTGCCTGAAAACCAAAGTTTTTCCAGTTCGTAAAATTCCCGCGTTTCCCTGTTCATAAGATGTATAACGATGCTTCCACAGTCAATAAAAACCCACGTTTCGTCCCGAAGGACCTTCTGCTGACTGAGGGGAAAAACTTCGCGTTCCTTCAGATATATTTTCAATTCCCGGAACAGACCCTTTAAATGGGCCCAGCTTGTAACGGTAGTTATAATAAAAAAATCGGTAAAACTGCTCTGGCTGCTGATATCCAGCGCGATTGTGTCCACACCTTTATGGGCGTCGATAAATTCCGCTATTTCTCCTACTAAGACGTCACTCTTTACAGTATCTTCCATCAAAATCATTCCCTAAAATTAGTGTTACATCCACGAAATCGGAACCGTATTCCGCGTCGGTTTCTAGAACAGGTTTCCGCTCCGTTCGAATTGTTTTACAGTCGATAAATCCCGCTACTTCCTGGGCGCGATTTACATCATCGCTTCTTCCGATAACAACCGTTTTTTCATAGTCGAAGGAATCCGCGTTTCCAACGGTAATAACCTCAAAACCGAAACTTTTAAATAATTCCGCGGTGCGGGAGGCAAGTCCGTTTCGTTTAGTTCCGTTTAAAATCTCTATCCGCACCGCCTTGCCGGGGGCTTCCGTCACCTTTAAAACGGCAAGACTCTCCAGCGTCTGTTTAATTGTCTCTTTTAACAATTTCCCGTCGTAGTGGGGAAAGAGAAGCACTTTCTGATCAACCTTCCGGTCGATACCCAGTACCCGTTGAAAAACGAGCAGCTCGACTTCGAGATTTTTCATTTCCCTGAAAAATGCCTTCAAGGCGTTATTATCCAGGTTTGTCTGTATAAAAGCCCTGACAAGGTCGAATACGCCGTCCTCCTGCAGTTCCTCCGACTTTTTGCTGAGCTGCTTCAGGAAGGCCTGCATAAACTTCAGCTGCCGGTTTGTCTGTTCAAATTCCCCTTCCGCGTTTTCCTGCTGAAAGGTAAGGAAGGTTTTCATCTTCGCGCCGTCGAGCCTGATGCTGCCGGAAGGAAGCAGCACTATTTTCTCATCGGAAACTTCTTCGACGGGGTTAGCGATAAACATATCGAGCCCCTCGATAAGATCGATAAACGCCGTTACATCGTCAATATCTATCTGTATGTAATACGGAATCGACTGGTCGATAAGTGTTTCGATCCGGCTTATATACGATTCCGTTCGTTCCTCCCCAAACAAAACATCTACGCGGTCAATTTTCTTCAGAGTATCGATTATGATCCCCGTATTGCCGGGAACATCGAGGATTGCCCCCCGCTCTGTCGCGGGGTGATACATGAACACTTCGGTAAAAAGCAGTTCCCCGTTGTCGGTTACCAGAAAGGCAACGGAAAAGGGTTCCTCCCCCTGTACGGCATCGGTTATCCTGTCGGTCCGGAACCTGAAAACGAAGAAGACCGCGGCACCGGCAACTATGAGAAAAATGAAGATAAGAAGTATAATGCTTTTATCGAAACCTTTTTTACGTTTCAAGGATATCAACTCCTCTCGTTAATTCAACATACAGCGCGGCGGTAACGTCCGCGAGTGATTTCCCCTTCTCCTGCAGATAATCGACGTGTTCTTCCACCATCTCTCTCATTACATCATCTAAAGGCAGACTGAGGACCCGCTCCCGGTATTCGAGCGTACTTTGTTTCCGCTCCGGCTCGGCGTTGTCGGCAATAAAGATAATCTTTGCAAGGTCCGACATTCCCGGTTTTCCGGTAGTGTGGTAGGTAATTGCTTCCAGAACATCTTCATCATCAACACCGAACTGTTCCCGGGCAATTGCCGCCCCCGCCTTTCCGTGCAGCAGCACGGCCTGTCTCCGCTCTATCAGGTCAATTTTGTAATATTTTGAAGCCCACCGCCTTAAATCCTTCTTCCGCAGTTCCCGTCCGATATCGTGCAGGAGCGCCGCGAGAACTGTTTTGCCGGGATCGACTCTATGCTTCTCCGCCAGTTTGAGGGCAAATTCCGCTACCCGCGCCGAATGCTGATACCGCTTCGGCGATTCATAGGAACGCACAAATTGTTCAAGTTGTGGATCGATTTCAAGCGCCATACAAATGCTTTTCCCTAATATACGCGTATATTTTTTCCGTTACAAGGTACCTGTAGGCTTTTTTTTCGATAATCCGCTCCCGGATTTCCCGAGAGGCGACCGGCAGCACGGGATTGTCCAGATACGTATGCGGAAACGGAACATTTTCGATTTTTTCCGGAAGTCTCCGGGCAATAATAATATCCGCTTCCGCCGTTACAGCGTCCGACTCTTTCCATTCAAGGAAGCCGGAAAGTAAATCGTCGCCGATAAGGAGACCGGGCTTTCCTTCCATATCGGGACAACGCTGTTTCAGCTCCCGAACGGTATCGATACTGTATGAAACACCGCCGCGGCGGATTTCCGTGTCGTCAACATCGGCAAACGGCAGAGACGCTGTTTCTCTTTCGAGCATTGACAGACGGTCCCCGGGGCCGGTCCCGGATTCCATCGGTTTGTGGGCGGGGATGTTGGCCGGTATAAAGAGTACCCTGGAATACTTCAATTCTTCTACGCATACATCGGCTAAGAATAAATGACCGATATGGGGAGGGTCAAAGGTCCCGCCGAAAATTACTAATTTCATGATAATTCATCTCCCGCGAGGCGAAGCAGTTCTTCCTTCAGCTCCCGTATACCACGGCAGGCGTACGCCGAAACCCCGATAACCGCGCTTTCACTGTATTCCTTCGCAAGAATTTGAAAACGGTCCTCCGCTCCGTCGAGATCGAGTTTCGTTCCTATTATCATGTACCGTTTCCGCGGAAGTTCCGGGTCGAACTCTTTGCATTCCCGCCGCAGTACCGGCAGCTGCTTTAAAAAACTATCATCGGAGCAATCGATAACATACGCGAGCACCGCCGTTCTGGCAACATGTTTGAGGAACCGCAGTCCCAGGCCGGTGCCCTTCGAGGCCCCTTCCAGAATACCCGGAATGTCGGCGATAACAACGTCCCGGTATCCGCCGTGCAGGACGCCTAAATTGGGAATAATCGTCGTAAAGGGATAGGCACCGATTTTCGGGTCCGCGTTTGACAGGCATTTCAGCAGGGTCGATTTTCCGGCGTTCGGGAACCCCACCAGACCGACATCCGCGATAATCCGCAGTTCCAGCCGGACGGCAGCGGAAGAGCCGGGAAGCCCGGGCTGCGCGTACCGCGGGGCCTGGTTGGTGGAAGTTGAAAAATGGCAGTTCCCTTTCCCTCCCTTCCCGCCGGAAAGGTATGTCCACCGTTCCCCCCCGACATTGAGGTCTTTTATACATTCCCCGCTGTCCGAGTCCCTGATGATTGTCCCCGGAGGGACTTCTATTTCGATATTTTCACCGTCCCGGCCGTGCTTCCGCTGTCCCCTGCCGGGTTCACCGTTTTTCGCGTGGAAGAACTTTTTAAACCGGATATGGGAAAGGGTTTTTACATTTTCCTTTACAATGAATACAACATCGCCGCCCTTGCCGCCGTCACCGCCGTCGGGGCCGCCTTTCGGGACATACTTTTCCCGGCGGAAATGGACCGACCCGGCGCCTCCGTCTCCGGAAGCAACCTCAATTACGGCCTCATCTACGAAGCTTTGCATACGCGGCGGTTATTCTGATTAGGCGATACTGATATATTTTCTGTTCCTTTTCGTAACAAACTGAACGGTCCCGGCTGTTTTCGCAAACAATGTATTGTCTTTTCCCATTCCGACATTCGTGCCGGGATGAAATCGAGTTCCCCGCTGGCGTACAATAATTTCACCGGCATTGACAATTTGCCCGCCGAAACGCTTAATTCCTAAGCGTTGAGAATTCGAGTCTCTGCCGTTTTTAGAACTTCCGCCGCCTTTTTTATGTGCCATGACAAACTCCTATGTTCTTTTTACTTCAAGTTGTACTATTTCCGGAAAATCGTGTTCAACGTCCCCGAAGGCGGTCAGCAGAAAACCGGTAATGCCTGCCATCCGCTCTTTCCGATGTTCCGGGACATTCTCTACATCAATCCAAAACACGCCGGGTTCCGGAGCATCTCCCGACCATTGGATATCTTCATCTTTCTCGAGCAGCCGCGCGGCGGTCCTCGCGAGGGCGGAAACAATGCCGCATGGAAGACTTTCTCCCTCCCGCGGTGACGTATCGTGACCGCGTACCGACAAACGCCGTAAACAGACGCCGTCTGTTTCGACCCGGACCCGCACCAATCCGCTTACGCTCCTACAATGTCCTCGACTTTAATAACAGAATACCGCTGACGGTGCCCCTGTTTTTTATGATACCCTTTCCGGCGTTTGTATTTGTAAACGACGACCTTTCGGTCCTTGATCTGCTCTTCCACGGTTGCTTTCACCGTAACGCCCTTTACATAGGGGGTCCCGACCTTTACGGTGTCAATACCACCTACCAGAAGGACCGAATCGAACTCCAGTGAATCCCCCGTTTCGTTATCAAGCTTATCGACCTTCAGGGTTATCCCCTTTTCCGCTTTGTACTGTTTCCCTTTTATGTCTACCAATGCATACATCTCTACATCCTTTTTACATTCCAAATAATTTGAGTATCATTTTTACCATAATCCTGCCGCATCGGTCAAGTAGACAGGTATGTATCCACTGAATCCGCGGCATTTCTGCCGTGGGTCATTGCCCTGACCACCAAAGACGCCCCCGAAAATGCGTCTCCCGCGACAAAAACTCCCGGTTCCGAGGTCATGTAATCCTTACCGGCGGCAATATTGCCCCGGGCGTCCAGGTCGAGATGCAGATCATGGACCAGTTTTCCGTGTTCCGGATGGATAAAGCCCATAGCCAGCAGAACGAGGTCGACGGGTAAAAAAAATTCGGAATCCGGGACCGGCAGCAGCCGCGGGCGCTTCCCCGCGCCCCGGTCTTTCCATTCAACGCTCCGGAAATAGGCCTTCTCCACTTTAATTCCCCGGCCGGAAAACCGGGTCGTTTCCAGAGACCATTTCCGATCAACCCCCTCCTCGTGCGAGGTCGACGTCCGGAGAATGTTCGGCCAGTCCGGCCACGATGGATTGGAAAGACTTTCCCATTCCATCGGTTTCGGCATAATTTCAAATTGGGAGACGTTTTTCGCCCCCTGCCGGACGGCAGTCCCGACGCAGTCTGAACCGGTGTCGCCGCCGCCGATGACCAGGACATTCTTGTTTTTGGCCGTTATTATTGCATCTTCGCCGATTTCGCCGGCGACAAATTTATTCGACTGTGTAAGATATTCCATGGCGAAATGGATACCCTCGAAGCCGCGTCCCTGCACCGTGAGGTCCCTCGGCGTTCCCGACCCCACGGCAATCAGGACCGCGTCGAATTTTTTCATAAGATATCCTAAGGAAATGTCCTCCCCAACGTTTACCCCGTTTTCGAATTCCACTCCCTCCCGAACGAGCTGTTCAATCCTTCTATCGACAACCCGCTTTTCAAGCTTGAAATCGGGTATTCCGTACCGGAGGATGCCGCCGGGGCGGTCCGCCTTTTCAAAAATCGTTACCCGGTGTCCTTTTCGACGGAGGTTCTGCCCCGCGGCCAAACCGGCAGGTCCCGAACCGATAACTGCCGCCCGCTTCCCCGTCTCGCTCTTCGGCGGACGCGGCAGGACGGCCCCTTCGTCGAAGGCTTTTTCAATAATTGCCAATTCCAGCTGTTTAATGGTTACGGGGCTGTCATTAATGGACAAGGTGCAGGAGGCTTCACACAAGGCGGGGCATATCCGTCCGGTTATTTCCGGAAAATTGTTGGTCTCCTCTAAACGGGCCGCCGCTTCGGCAAAACGGCCGTGATATACGGCGTCGTTCCATTCGGGAATAAGGTTTCCCAACGGGCAGCCGAGGGAATGACAGAAAGGTATTCCGCAGTCCATACACCGGGCCGCCTGCTTTTGCAGTTCGTCTAAAGGAAGGGTTTCATACACTTCCCGGTAGTCTTGTATCCGCTCATCCACGGCCCTGCATGCCGGGGTAACACGCTTATATTCTAAAAATCCGGTAGGTTTTCCCATTACGAATACACCTCCTCGGTTACTTCAACCAGTTCGGACTCCTGCCATTCCCGCTCTTGTATCCTCTCTAAGGCCAGCCGGTAGTCCAGGGGCATTACTTTTACAAAGCTCGGCAGATATTCATCCCACCTGCTAAGGACATGTCTGCCGAACGGGCTTTCGGTATAGGCGGTATGCGCCTCGATCCGGCGGTAGAGAAAATCCCTGTCCTCCTCCTCCACGACCGGCTCGACATCCACCATCTCTAAGTTGCAGCGGGTGTCAAAGAGCTGGTTCTCATCGAGGACATAGGCGATACCGCCGCTCATACCGGCGGCAAAATTAACGCCGGTCCCGCCTAAAACGATGACCCGGCCGCCTGTCATATACTCGCAGCCGTGGTCGCCGACACCTTCCACTACCGCGACGGCCCCGCTGTTGCGGACGCAAAAACGCTCCCCCGCCATGCCGTTGATGTACGCTTCTCCGCCGGTGGCGCCGAACAAATTAACGTTCCCGGTAATAATATTTCTGTGGGGAGAAAAGGTGGACCCCGATGGAGGCCTGACAATCAGCTTGCCCCCGGACAGCCCTTTTCCGAAGTAATCGTTGGCATCACCTTCGAGATAAAAGGTAATTCCCGGAGCTAAAAATGCCCCGAAACTCTGTCCGGCGCTGCCGTGAAACCGGACGGTTACCGTATCCTCGGGCATTCCTTTCGACCCGTACCGCTTCGATACTTCGGCGCTTAAAGCGGCACCGGCGGTCCGGTTGCTGTTTCTGATGTTAGTCTCTATTTCGACCTTTTGGCCCTGTTCCAGCGCCGGGCCGGCCTCGCGTATCAGTTTCGTATCGATAAGGCGGGTACGGTCGAATTCCTGTTTTCCCGTACAGCGGATAGACCCTCCGTCGGGGACCTTCGGTTTCGCGAGGACCCGGGAAAAATCAATTCCCCGTGACAAATAATGCCGCAGCGCGGGATCGGTATCGAGTACGTCCACCCGTCCGACCATCTCGTCGAAGGCGCGAAACCCGAGGCGGGCCATCAGCTCCCTCACTTCCTTTGCCACAAACATCATAAAATTGATAAGATGCTCGGGCTTTCCTGTAAAACGGGAACGCAGCTCCGGGTCCTGGGTGGCCACTCCCACCGGACAGGTGTTGAGGTGGCACTTCCGCATCATCACGCAGCCTAAACACACCAGCGTCGCTGTGCCGAAGCCGAACTCCTCCGCTCCGAGAAGGGCGCCGATAACGACGTCCCTGCCGGTTTTTATCTGGCCGTCCACCTGTATCCTGATTTTGTCCCGCAGGTTATTCCGGACTAGGACCTGCTGGGTCTCGGCAAGCCCGATTTCCCAGAAACTCCCCGCGTATTTTATGGATGAAATCGGCGACGAACCGGTGCCTCCGTCGGAACCGCTGATAAGGACCATGTCGGCCTTTCCTTTCGCCACACCCGCCGCGATGGTCCCGACTCCGGACTCCGACACCAGTTTTACCGATACCCGCGCGCCCGGGCTGCCGTTTTTTAAGTCGAAAATGAGCTGGGACAGGTCCTCGATTGAATAGATGTCATGATGGGGCGGCGGTGAAATAAGTCCGACCCCGGGGGTTGAATTCCGCACTTTTGCAATTATCTCATTGACCTTGTGCCCGGGCAGCTGGCCTCCTTCGCCCGGCTTCGCGCCCTGGGCCATTTTTATCTGCAGCTCCTTCGCGCTGACAAGATAGGCGCTGGTAACGCCGAAACGGGCGGAAGCAATCTGCTTTATCATACTGTTGGCGTTGTCCCCGTTTTCACGGGGGGTAAAGCGTTCTTCATCCTCTCCCCCCTCCCCTGAATTACTCATGCCGCCGATCCTGTTCATGGCAACGGCAATGGTTTCGTGGGCCTCTTTGCTGATGGAGCCGAATGACATAGCCGAAGAAACAAATCGTTTTACAATTGATCCTTCCGGTTCCACCTCCTCGTAGGGGACGGGGGTGCCTTCATGGAACCGGAACAGCCCCCGGAGTGTACACAGGTTGGACGTAACGTCGCGTATTTCAGCGGAATATTTTTTATACAAGCCGTAATCCCCGGAGCGGACCGCTTTCCGCAGGGTCGTAATCGCGGCGGGGGTAAATAAATGTTTTTCAGCTTTGCTCCTGTACTGATATCTGCCTCCCGACGGGAAAAAATCCCCGCCGGCGGTCTCCCGGAAAAACCCGTCCCGGTGCCGCCTCAGGGCGTCCTCCTGAATTGTATCGAGTCCCACACCTTGAATGAGAGAAGCAGTCCCGGTAAAGTATGTATCGATGACCGAATCGTTTAAACCGACGGCCTCGTAAATTTGCGAACCCCGGTAACTTCTCAGGGTGGAAACCCCCATTTTCGACATTACCTTTAAAAGTCCTTTTTTTACGGCCGTAATGTAATGCTCAATGGCTGTCTGTATCTGAAGGTCCTCGCTTAAGTAACCCCGCTTCCGGAGGTCGACAATGGACTCGAAAACGAGATACGGATTGATACCGCTTGCCCCGTATCCCACCAGGGCGGCAAAATGGTGCACCTCCCGGACTTCTCCGGTTTCGAGAATGAGGCCGGTCAAATGGCGTTTCCCCTTCCGTACCAGGTGATGATGCACCCCCCCCGCGGCAAGCAGCGCCGGAATCGCCGCCCGTTCCGCGCGCATCTCCCGGTCGCTTAAGATGACGAGAGAATACCCCGCGTCCACCCCGGCCTCCACGTCACCGCAGAGCTGTTCCATAGCCTGCTTCAAGTCCTGCCCCCCCTCGATATCCATCAGCATTGGAACGGTACAAACCGTAAAATCCTCCAGTTCGGAATTTTTCAGCCGGCTGATGTCGTCGTTTGTCAGGATGGGATGGGCCAATTTCAGCTGCCGGCAGTGTTCCGGTGTCTCGTCTAAGAGGTTCCGTTCCCTGCCGACAAAGCTCATGAGAGACATTACAAGGCTTTCCCGGTAGGGGTCGATAGGCGGATTGGTAACCTGCGCGAAAAGCTGCCTGAAGTAATCGTACAGGAGGACCGGCTGCTCCGACAGGACCGCGAGGGCGGCATCGTTTCCCATGGAGCCGAGGGGTTCCTGGGAAGTGTTCACCATCGGGGCGATAATCATTTTCAAATCTTCCAGGGTATAGCCGAAGGCCCGCTGCCGGCTGAGAAGTGTTTCCTCATCCACCCCGACGGGACCGGGGACCTGAAAAAGCCCCCGCAGTTCGATTCCCTGCTGCTCTATCCAGCGCCGGTAGGGTTTTCTTCTGGAAATTCGGGACTTAATTTCGTTGTCCTTGATGACCCTTCCCAACCCGGTATCGACAAGGACCATTTTCCCCGGTCCGAGGCGTCCTTTTTCCCGCACATCTTCCGGCTTAACCTCGACTACTCCCGCCTCGGAAGCGAGGACCATATATCCGCGTTTCGAAATAACATAGCGGCAGGGGCGGAGACCGTTCCTGTCGATAATCGCGCCGATCCGCCGCCCGTCGGTATAGCTGACCGCCGCGGGGCCGTCCCAGGGCTCCATAATCGCGGCGTGATATTCGAAAAAAGCCCGTTTGTCTTCGCTGATATGAAATTTCGTGCCGAAGGCCTCCGGCACCATCATCATGACAGAATGCTCTATCGACCGGCCTCCTAAGGAAAGCAATTCGAAAACATTGTCAAAAATCGCGGAATCGCTTAGGTCCGGGTTAACAACGGGAACGCATTTCCCCAGTTCCTCGCCGAAATAGGGGGAGGAAATGTTCGATTCCCGGGCGGCCATATTATTGATGTTCCGCCGGATTGTATTAATTTCTCCGTTGTGGGCGATCCTGCGGAAGGGCTGCGCTAAGGGCCATGACGGAAAGGTGTTCGTGCTGTAGCGCTGATGGACTAAAGCCAGGGCGCTTGTAAAATCCTCATCCTGCAGATCGGGATAAAAATTCGCGAACTGGGGAGCAACGAACATCCCCTTGTATACGACGGTCGCGCGGGAGAGAGAGGGACAATACAATTCCTCTAAGGGAAAACCCTCCCGCAGGGCACGGAACTCGATCTGCTTCCGCAGAACGAAACATTTCCGCTCCAGCGTTTCATTCCGGAACTCCCCTGCGCTGATAAATACCTGCCAAATAGAGGGCATAATGCTCTTCGCCATATCTCCTAAACAGTCCGGGTCTGCCGGAACTTCCCGCCACCCGAGACAGGTACAGTTTTCCGTTTCAATTACCGAATTGATCAGGCCGAAGGCCTTTTTCCGCCGAGCTTCGTCAACCGGCAGAAAAAGCATTCCGACCCCGTAGGCGCCCTCTTCCGGCAGTGAAAAGGGGACCTGTTTCCGGAAGAAGCCGTCGGGAATCTGCACAAGCATCCCGGCGCCGTCGCCGGTTTTTCCGTCCCCGCCGACAGCTCCCCGGTGTTCGAGATTGCAGAGAATTTGAATACCCTTTTCAACAATTTCATGAGACCGGGTACCGTCGATTTGTACGATAAATCCTACTCCGCAGGCATCGTGCTCCTGCCGAGGATTGTAGAGCCCTTCCATATTACCTACCTTTCCGTCATTTACTGCTAAAATTTATGGTGAATGTATAAAATTGCAGAATGCGTGCCAAAACATGTTCCAAATTCCCGCGGAAAAACTATTTCATTATAACACAACCATTTACCCCACGCATACAAAAATGCTGCCGCAAATGAAAGACGATTTTTGCCCTGTTTCTTACTATTTTGTAGGAAACAGGGTGCGGCAGCTACATTTTTGTAGGTTACATGCTGCTCAGGAATGGAACATTGATGAAATAGAGCCCGTTTTTCAGGACCTGCAGGACCGCTTGTGCCAGCGTAATCCGGGTTGCCACTACGTCCGGGTCCTCGTTATGCAGCACCGGGTTGTCATGGTAGTACTGACTGAATGTTTTCGCGGTTTCGTACAGAAAAGCGGCAGTCAACGACGGGTTCATCTCGGTACAGCTCTTTTCCAAAACTTCCTGAAAGCGTCCGATGTTTTTTATCAGCTCCCATTCCTCCGGCACCGTCAGCAGTTCCGCGTGAAACTGTCCCGTTCCAATCGTCTCTTTCCGCGCCTCGTATTTGCCGAGCATTGTCGATATGCGCGCGCAGGTGTACTGCAGATAGGGTCCGGTGCTGCCGGTAAAGGCAATCGACTTTTCCGGTTCAAATATCATGTCCTTCCCCGGGCTCGTTTGCAGCAGATAAAAATGCAGGGCGCCTAAGGCAATTTTTTCCGCCGTTTCCTTAGGGTTTTCCATCTCCTCTTCCCTTCCCTTTTCCCGGATTTCAGATGCCGCTAAATCCGTCAGTTCGGCAAGAAGATCGTCGGCATCGACAACCGTTCCCTCCCTGGATTTCATCTTTCCCTCTGTCAAATTGACCATTCCGTAGGAGAGATGATGGAGGTCGCGGGCCCAATCGTAGCCGAGTTTCCGCAGAATGTAAAAGAGGACCTGGAAATGGTACTGCTGTTCCGAACCCACAACATAAATCATCCGGTCGAAAGGCCAGTCCCGGTGGCGCTGAATTGCCGTGCCCAGGTCCTGCGTCATATAGAGTGATGTGCCGTCTCCCCGGAGCAGGACCTTCTTATCGAGATTGATTTCACCTAAGTCCACCCAGACAGCTCCCGACTCGTCTTTGTAAAAAGCGCCGCTTTCGTACCCTTTCAGGACCTCCTGCTTTCCCAGTTTGTAGGTTTCACTCTCGTAATACACACACTGGAACGAGACCCCGGTTTTCTTGTAGGTCTCTTCAATTCCTTCAATGGCCCACCTGTTCATCCGTTTCCAAAGGTCGACCGTTTCCGGGTCTCCGTTTTCCCATTTCAGAAGCATTTCCCTCGCCTGCTCTTCGGCACTGCCGTCCTGCTCCTGCCATTTGTTGTAGGCAACGTAGTAATCGCCCACAAAGCGGTCGCTTTTTATTCCTTCCGATTCGGGAGTTTTTCCCTCGCCGAAGCGCTTGTACGCGAGCATCGATTTGCAAATATGAATACCCCGGTCATTGATAAGATTGACTTTCCGCACGGCGGCGCCGCAGCCTTCAAAAAGTCTCGCGACACTCTCTCCGATGGCGTCATTCCGCGTGTGTCCGAGGTGGAGCGGTTTGTTGGTGTTTGGACATGAAAATTCGATCATTACCTTAGTGTCCGCGAGGAGTTCGGAACGGCCGTAGTCCTCTCCCGCCTCCAGGACCTCTTCGATAACCCGTTGGGAATAGGCGCGTGTATCTATTCTGACATTCAAATACGGCCCTTCGGCGCTGCCCCGAAACGATATCCGGTCCTGCCGGGCTTCGAGTTTTTCCTGCACCAATTCCGCGATTTTACGGGGCGATGTTTTGAATATTTTTGCAAAAGGAAACATGGGAAACGCGAGATCCCCCAGTTCGGGCTTCGGCGGGGTCTCGACAATAATCTGCTCCGGACCGATAATTTGCGTCGTTTCTCTGTTTCCGCCGGCAAGCTCCAAGGCGGCGCCGGTCAAAATTCCGCTTATTACCTCTTTGATGTCCTCTTTTATCTGTTTCACCCGTTTCTCCAGTCCGGGAAGGTTACAATAAAAAGGTGATAAGGGCAATCATCCGCGTAAACTTTTCAGGGCCTTCCCGGCGGTAACTGCCGAGTTCTCCCGTGCAGGACGTGCAGTCCGTACATACCGCGATGTTTTCGATTCCGGCCCTCCTCAGGACATTGATGTTTGCCTGCCGTAAATCGAGGCGGCTTCCGTACCCGTTCCGGTTTCCGTCGGTGACGGTATTTTCACCGAACTCTTTTGTAAAGTAATCGGCCCGCGCGGCATCCACCCGGTAACAGCAGCTCCCGATGCCCGGCCCGATTACCGCGTGAAGCTCCTCAGGCTCCGCGCCGTACTCGGACACCATCAGTTCCGCGGCAATACCGGCAATCCCCGTTCCTTTCCAGCCGGAATGGACGATCCCGAAGGGAATACCGGAGCTGTGGTAGAGAAAAACCGGCAGACAGTCGGCAACGGTCACCGCAAGGGTCAAACGGGGATCGCGGGTAATAAGCCCGTCTCCCGCCGGTATGTCCGGACCGCACCGTTTTGCCGGGAAGACCCGTTTCGTGTGTTCCTGCCGAAGGGACCTGACAGATTCCGGCCGTATCCCTACCTCACGATAGAGTTTCTTCCTGTTCCGATTTGTACCGTCCCATGAGGGCCCCATATCTCCCGCGGCCTTCGCGGACACGAACATTGCCGGGGCTTCACAATGCTTAGGCGGGACCGGCAGGGAAAAGTAGAGGCCTCCCGGGGCGGGTAAGCAGGTAAACCGGCGGATATCCACACTCACCTCTCGATGGTTGTTACATTATTGAGATGTTCCTTAGCTTCCGACAAATTCGAAATGATGACGTCAAGTTTTTTCTTAAACCCTTTGTTGTCGCTGCCGCCTAAGTAACTCAAATTCGAAAGCGTATCGTATCTGCCGCCTACCTCTCCGTAGAGGATACCGTTTACAACATTATACAGTTCAGTCAGACTGCTTATACAGGAACGGATGACATAATCGTTTTCCCGTTCCATCACATCCACCACATTTTCAATTTTTTTCTTTTTCAACGGCTTCGTTAGAAATTCTCTGTCCACCGCGGTAATACGTTTCCCAAGGCTGTTTTCCTCCGATAGCGAATCCTCGACAAACCGTACCCGATCTTCAAGCTGAAACAGCGTATTGTAGGAATCGGTAAAGTCCTGTCTGTTCTGTCCTTTGTAGAATTCTCCGTCGATTAAAATTGTCTGCAGTTCACGGCGGAACACCTGACCGAGGAACTTCCGCGCGTAATGGTACAGAAAGGAAAGGGAGTACTGATATCGGGGGTGAAACAGCAGCGAATGCGTTCCGTCTCTGTACCGGTGAAGCAGCGGAAAAACGGGTTCCTGTAAAAATTCCGCCGCTCCTTTGATAATCTGCTTTTTTCTCCGGTCTTCGATAAATGCCTTCCAGCGGCGTTCAAGAATTTCATGCCAATATTCCTTGTATTGAACAAACCAGTCCGATTTTCCGCTGCCGGTTTCCGGAAAATGGTTGAGATCACGCAGCATAAATTTCAAGATATCGTTAAGCGGTACATTCCGATGAAACTGACGCAGCCGCTGCATGGCCAGAGCGGTCCGCTTCAGCTGTTTTGCTATTTTGTCCTCGACATTCTCTTCGCTGCCGGCCGCCTCTTTCCGGTACAAAAACAAAAAGAGGGCCTCGATTGTTACCCTTTCGGGGGGGACCCGGAGGGAAAACAAAATTTGTTCCAACTTCAGCAGCTGCTCTTGCAACGCGTCCAAAGTACATACCATTTCCCCGTCGTCCTCACGCCGTAAAAATTTGTTCAAAACTCTTGTAAAGGGAAACCTGCAGAAGCACAGGAGGGTTTCCAGGGTAAACAGCTGCTGTCCGATAATCGTCCGCTGGCCTTCCGTAATGTCCAGAAACAAGTCCTCCAACCGGAGCCGGAGCTCCTTCTTTATCTCCTCATTCTCCTTGCCTTCGAGCTTATCCGGATTGGCAAAGGGGTCCACGGCCTCCTCCAGCTGCTCGTGGAGGACTTCCATTTCAAAGCTTGCTAAAAAGGCCGTAAACTCCTGTTTTTCCCCCTCTAAGGCGGTCTGCAGGGGTGTACGAAAGACCGCCGCGGCGTTCTCGAGTGACTCGATTTCCCGGTACATCGTTGACAGCGCGGCATTGCCGGAAACATCGATAAGCTTCGGGTGTTCCCGCTGGATTTCCCGTATAAGCCGTTTTACAAAATACTCTTCGGCAACGTTATTCCGCTCTCTGGATGAAAAAAGGCTGATAAAAAAAATGATAATTTTTGTAAGGAGACCGAGCTGTTCGTACT
This sequence comes from uncultured Spirochaetales bacterium, assembly GCA_964440465.1. GTDB lineage: Bacteria > Spirochaetota > Spirochaetia > SPDA01 > CAZSGZ01 > CAZSGZ01. The sequence goes on along the minus strand of CAYTSI010000017.1, from coordinate 18,691 downwards.
CATACTCGATGTCAACGGGGCCCCGATTTTCCGTTTCAATAAGAAACGGTTCGGTTGAAAAGGAGGCGGCTTGGCGTATTTTTTGAAGAAGGTCCTCCCGTTCATTCGGTGAAAGCCGGGACGACAATTGACTGAATACTGAATTATCACTCATTACATCCTATTCTAGTTAATACATCGGCGTCGGTCAAGAAATGAAGAAATAGTTATTGACAAATATATTGAAATACCATATATATTTAGACCATGGTACACCAAAATACCGGAATATGTAACATTGTCGTTCTAGGTATTATTCTCATTATCGGCCACTCTTAGGAGACGGCGGGGAAGCGTGTACTGCTTATTGCGTAAAACGGCCGTTCTCCTTGCCGGGGGGGACGGCTTTTTTTATTGTCATGTGCCGGAGGCAGTATTTTACTATGAAAGAGGAGGCAGTACAGTGGAAAAACGGGGCGCGGAGTTAATTGTAGAAGCGTTTTTAGCGGAGGGGGTGGACACGATATTCGCCTATCCGGGAGGACAGGTCATTCCGATTTTTGATGCATTATATTCGGAACCCTCCATACATATCGTCCTAGCGCGGCATGAGCAGGCGGCGGTCCACGCGGCGGACGGATACGCCCGGTCGACGGGGAAAACCGGCGTCTGCATTGTTACCAGCGGACCCGGCGCCACAAATACGGTTACCGGCTTAGGGACCGCTAATTTTGACAGCGTTCCAATCGTCTGCCTTTCCGGCCAGGTACCCCGGAACATGATCGGAAACGACGCCTTTCAGGAGGCGGACACCTGCGGGATTACCCGGCCTGTAACCAAACACAACTATCTGGTAACGGAACGTTCCGAACTCGGAATGATCCTGAAAAACGCGTTTCATATTGCCGGCAGCGGACGCCCGGGGCCGGTGGTGGTGGACATTCCCGGGGACATCTCCAAAGAAGTGATGGACGATTCCTATCCCGACGCGCCGAACATCCGCGGCTATACCCCCGCTCCGGAACCCGACGCGAAACAAATAGCCCTTGCCGCGGATGCACTGACACGTGCAAAGCGGCCGGTCTTTTTTATCGGCGGGGGACTGCACATCTCTAACAGCATGGATATTTTCCAAAAAATCACGCGGCGTACCGGGATTCCCGTCGTTACCTCCCTTATGGGGATCGGCATTGTTCCGTACGATGACCCCCTTCTCCTCGGCATGATCGGCATGCACGGCACCTATGCCGCGAATATGGCCGTATCGGACTGTGACCTCCTCTTCAGTATCGGAGTACGTTTCGACGACCGGGCGACGGGAAACCTGTCCAAGTTTGCCCCGAAGGCTGAAATAGTCCATATCGATATCGATCCCACCGCCATCGCGCGGAACGTGCGGGTAGACATTCCGGTAATCGGCGACGCAACGGAGTGCCTGGAAGCGCTTTATCCCCTGCTGAGCGGACCCGATATTGCCCCCTGGCGGGAAAAAACGGCGGCATGGAAGCAGGAGCATCCGCCGAGGCCCAAAATAAAGGGAAAAAAACTCTCTCCGGGTGTTATTATTCAGACAATAGGAGAAGAATTCCCCGACGCCATTATTACCACCGAAGTCGGACAAAACCAGATGTGGACCGCCCTCTTCTATCAGTTTCGCGGCCCCCGCACCTGGCTTACCTCCGGAGGCCTCGGCACCATGGGCTACGGATTTCCCGCCGCCATCGGCGCGCAGATTGGAAATCCCGGCAAACGGGTCATCGATATCGCTGGAGACGGCTCGATACAGATGAACATTCAGGAGCTTGCCACCGCGGTCACCGAGGGGCTGCCGGTTATTATCGCGATACTCAACAACGGCTATCTCGGGATGGTCCGGCAGTGGCAGGAAATGTTTTATAACAAGCGGTATTCCTCCACCTGTCTGAACCGGGACCGGGCATGTCCTGAAATTCCCATATCCGATGGAAAAACGGCCGCCTACACCCCCGACTTCGTGGAACTCGCGCACGCCTACGGGGCCGCGGGATACCGGATAACCGAACAGGAAGAGGTGCTCCCCGCCCTGAAGAAGGCAAAAACAATAACCGACAGGCCGATAATACTCGAATTTATTATCGAACCTGAAGCAAATGTCTATCCCATGGTGCCGCCGGGCGCCGGAATTAACGAAATGGAATTAGGAGGATAAATGCGATGCGCTACACTATTTCACTCTTAGTAGAAAACCATCAGGGGGTATTATCACGGATATCCGGCCTCTTTTCCGGCAGGGGCTATAATTTGGAAAGTTTCACCTCCGGAATCACAACCGATCCGTCGATTACCAGAATTACCCTGGTCTGTAACGGTGACGCGCAGATTATCGACCAGATAAAAAAGCAGCTGGACAAATTGATCGACATTATCGAGGTGGCGGACCTGACGGAGCTTCCAACCATCGACCGTGAACTCGCGCTGATAAAAATCGCCGCCCGGCCGGGCGAACGGGGGGAAATATTCCAGGTGGTTGATGTATTTCAGGCAAAGGTAACCGACGTCGGGTTCGATTCAATGATTATCGAGAGCACCGGCCCCCAGACCCGGATAGACGATCTTCTCGCGCTGTTGAAGGATTACGAAATTCTCGAACTGGCCCGGAGCGGACTCGTTTCGATGGAACAGGGGAAAAAAGGATAAAACATGGAACAGATATATATATTCGATACAACATTGCGGGACGGCGAACAGTCCCCCGGCGCCGCGATGACAATAGAACAGAAACAGGAAGTTGCCCTGCAGCTGGAACGTTTGGGGGTTGATGTTATTGAAGCCGGCTTCCCCGTGTCTTCCCCTCATCAGTACGAGGCATGCCTGGCAATTTCGAAAACCCTGAAACAGCCGGTGGTGGCGGCGCTGGCGAGGACGGTTGAAAAAGATATTGATGCCGCCTGGGAGGCAATACGGCAGGCACAGCGGCCGCGCATTCATACCTTTATCGCCACATCTCCCATCCACATGCGGTACAAGCTGAACAAAAGCCCCGATGAAGTTGTTGAAATGGCAAAAAAGGCTGTAGCCTACGCGCGGGACCTTGCTCCGGAGGTGGAATTTTCCCCGGAGGACGGAACGAGAACAGAAATTGATTTTCTCTGCAGAATTACCGAAGAGGTAATCAAGGCCGGCGCCTCGGTCATCAACATACCCGACACGGTGGGCTATACAACACCCGATGAATTCGCGGCAATGATTAGCGCTATTATGGGCCGGGTACCGAACATTGACAAGGCGGTTATTTCCGTCCACTGTCACAACGACCTCGGCCTGGCAGTGGCCAACACCTTAAGCGCCGTACAGAGCGGCGCGCGGCAGGTGGAAGTTACCATTAACGGCATCGGCGAGCGGGCCGGAAATGCCGCGTTGGAAGAGTTTGTAATGGCCCTTCACGTACGGAAGGACCGGCTGCCCTACAGCACCGGCATCAATACAAAGCAGCTGTACAATTCCTCCAGGCTGATTGCGAATATTTTAGGCACCCCCGTACCGCGGAACAAGCCAATTGTGGGGGAAAACGCCTTCGCCCACGAATCGGGGATTCACCAGGACGGCGTACTGAAAAACAAATCCACCTACGAAATTATGACCCCCGAATCGGTGGGAAAAGATGAAAGCAGCATTGTGTTAGGCCGCCACTCGGGAAAGCACGGATTTACGAAACGACTCGAAGAGCTCGGCTTTTCCCTCTCGAACACGGAACGCGACTCGCTGTATCAGCGCTTTCTGGAAATCTCCGACCGGAAGAAGGAAGTGTACGACGAAGACCTCTATTCCATTGTCAGCGACGAACTGGGAAAAGAAGCTTCCGCCGCGTATACCCTTGAATATTTCAATATCATTTCGGGTAACATGGCGGTCCCCACGGCAACGGTACGGATAAAAACAGCCGGCGAAACAACTGAAGAGGCCGCCACCGGCGACGGTCCGGTAGACGCCGTGTTCCGGGCAATCGACCGGGTTACGGGAATCGAATGCGTTCTGAAAGACTATATTGTTCATGCCATTACACCGGGGAAAACCGCGATCGGTGAAGTTTCTGTTACCCTGGAAATCGACGGCGGGAGGACAACCGGAAGGGGGGCTTCCACCGATATTATCGAAGCCAGTGCCAGGGCGTATGTGAATGCCTTAAACAGGTCCATATCCCAAAAAGAGCTGAGGAGCGTGCCATGACGAAAAGCGGTCCAAAAAACATTGCCATTTACGACACCACCCTTCGGGACGGCATGCAGGGGATTGAAATAAGCTATTCCTTAGGGGACAAAATCCAGATCAGCCATAAACTCGACGAGCTGAAAATAGACTATATAGAAGGCGGCTTTCCCCTTTCCAACGAAAAGGAGACCGCTTTTTTTGAACAGATAAAAAAGGAAAACCTGCGGCACGCGAAAATTGTCGCCTTCGGCTCGACCCGGACGCCGAAGGGGAAGGCGGAAAACGACCCGCACATTCGCGCGCTGCTGCGGGCCGAAACACCCGCGGTAATGGTCGTCGGAAAAACATGGAAGGCGCATGTACAACATGTCTTAAAGACCAGTTACGAGGAAAACCTAGAAATGATTTACGACTCCATTGCTGTTCTTGCAAAAGAGGGGCGGGAAGTCCTTTTCGATTTGGAACACTTTTTCGACGGTTACAAAGACGACCCGAAATACGCGCTGAACGTGCTCTCAGTCGCTACCGAAGCCGGGGCCCGGGTTTTAGTTCTCTGCGATACCAACGGCGGCACCCTCCCGGGGGAAGTTGCTTCCATTTTACAGGCGCTGCCGCGGCAGAAATTGGCCGCCTTAGGGGTGCATTTCCACAACGACTGCGGTGTCGCGGTTGCAAACACCCTTATTGCTTTGGAAAACGGCGCGGTCCACGCGCAGGGAACGGTAAACGGATGGGGAGAACGCACCGGCAACGCGAACCTCTGCGTGGTAGTGCCGAATATCGTCCTGAAAATGGGTTATTCCGCGAGCATTGAGAAAAACATCGTCCACCTCACCTCCCTCTCGCGCTTTGTGGCCGAAAAGGCGAACATTATCCCCGACCGGCGGCAGCCCTATGTAGGTGAAGCTTCTTTCAGCCATAAAGCCGGACAGCACGCGGACGTCATATCTAAGGCCCCGCATCTCATGGAGCACATTGACGGCAGCCTTGTAGGCAACGCGAGGAAGATCGTACTTTCCGAACTCGCGGGAAAATCGACGGTGATGAAAAAAGTTTCCAAGTACGGCAGCTTCGACAAAAAATCGAAGGTGGTGGAAGAACTTACCGCGCTGTTGAAACAAAAGGAACAGGAAGGATATGAATACGAGGCGGCGGAGGCTTCCTTTGATCTGTTAATCCGGAAAAGCATCGGCAGCTACGCTCCCCTTCTGCAGCTGAACAATTATCATCTTGAATCGTTTAAAACGTGTGAAACGCCTTCAAAAACGGTGGGGCGGATATTCTTGAAATCTGAACAAAAAGATCTTATGGGCGCGGCAGTCGGGGTCGGCCCGGTTGAAACACTGGACGCGGCGCTGCGGGACGCCCTGCTTCCCTTTCACCCGTTTCTACAAGAAATTTCTTTAGTCGACTACAGAGTACGGGTCCTCAATCCTCAGGCAGCGGCAGCCGCGAAGGTCCGTGTTTTTATTACCTCCTCCGACCATGAGCGCTCCTGGGACACCGTCGGCGTTTCGGAGAATGTTATCGAAGCGTCCTGGGAGGCAATCGTGGACAGCATGGAATACTACTACAACAATGTCGTTCTTACCAGCCGGGAATAGTTTTTACCCGGACGTCCCGTGACATAAGATGCTTAATCCCTTCCACGGCCGCTTCCGCCGCCGAGGTTGTCGTGGTGTAGGGAATTTTCCTCCGGACAGCTTCAATTCTGAGATCGTGGTCCCCTTTCTGAGAAAAACGGCCGAGGGGGGTATTGATAACAAGATCGATCCTGTCCCGGCGGATATGGTCGATAATATTAGGCCTGCCTTCCTGGATTTTTAATATTACTTCTGCAAAAATACCGTTTTTAAAAAGGTATGCCGCGGTCCCCCGAGTGGCGGCAATTTGAAAACCTAAAGCGGCAAGGGCTTTCACCACCGGCAGTATAGTTTGCCTGTCCAACTCATGAACACTGACAAACACCCTGCCCTCCGTCGGCAGACTCGAGCCCACGGAAAACTGGGCCTTCGCGAAGGCCTCCCCGAAGGAATCGCCCATACCGATGGCCTCGCCGGTCGATTTCATCTCCGGCCCTAAGAGCGGATCTTCCTCGGGGAAACGGTCAAAAGAGAATATTGCCTCCTTTACCGCCCAGCCGCACCGGCAGCTGCCCTCACCGAAGCCGTGGTCCGTAAGTCCCTGCTCTTCAAGCGATTCACCTTCCCATACGCGGACGGCACGCTCGACGAGATTGATCCCCGAAGCTTTCGAGATAAACGGAACGGTCCGCGAAGCCCGGGGATTTACCTCCAGCACATAGAGTTCGTTTTGTTTCACCGCGTACTGAATATTGAGGAACCCGGAAACACCGATGGCAAGGGCTATTTTTACGGTCGCGTCCCGCATCTCCCGCAGGACAGGCTCGTTGCCCTTGAAAGCCGGGAATACGCAGGCACTGTCCCCGGAATGCACCCCGGCCGCCTCGATGTGCTGCATAATTCCCGCGATATACACGTTGTTGCCGTCACAAAGGGCATCGACATCGTATTCGAAGGCGTCCTCCAAAAATTTATCCACTAAGACCGGACTTTTTTCGGAAACAGCAAAACCCCGCTCTAAAAACTCGAAGAGCTCCTCCTTCGAGTAGGCAATGAACATGCTTCTCCCGCCGAGTACAAACGAAGGACGGAGAAGGACGGGAAAGCCGATTTCCACTGCATCATCCACTACCTTCTGTTTTGTGTCCGCCATCCTGTTGTCCGGCTGCTTTAGATTGAGCCTGCTTGCCAGCTCCGAAAACAACCCCCGGTCCTCCATCCGTTCGATGCTGCCTACGGAAGTCCCTACTATCTCCGCGCCGCCGGCTATCAGACTGCCGGCCATATTCAGCGGTGTCTGTCCTCCGAGCTGAAGAAGGACCTTTTTTATTTTCTCCTTTTCCATAATGTCCAGGACCGACTCGGGGGTAAGGGGCTCGATATAGAGCTTATCGGAAACGTTAAAATCGGTGGAGACGGTCTCGGGATTGGTGTTGACGATGACCGTTTCGACTTCATGCCGGCGATAGGCAAGGGAGGCCAGAGTACAGCACGTGTCGAATTCGAGGCCCTGCCCGATCCTGTTCGGTCCGCTGGCAAGGATAATGACGCCCCGCGTATCCGACGGCCTGGTTTCATCGATTTCGCCGTAGGTGGAGTAATAGTAGGGCGTTTCCGCTTCGAATTCCCCGGCGCAGGTATCTACGATATGATAGGACGGTACAATCCCCCTCTTCCGCCGGAGGTCCCGGACATCGGTTTCCGTCCTGCCGGTAAGCGCGGCAATCCGGACATCCGAAAGGCCTAGCTGCTTTGCTTCGAGGAGCATCTCCGCCGCGGCTTCCTCACCATCCGCCGCCGACAGTTTTCTCTCGAACTCAGCGCATTCGAGAAGCTCGTGTAAAAACCACCTGTCGTAACCGGTCCGCCGGTTTAATTCCTCGATAGCCGATGCTCCCTGCTGTTTCAGCAGTGTATACGCGGCAAACAATCTGCGGGGGTGCTGCTTCGAGAGCATCGTCTCGAGTACACTGCCGGCTACCGCCATCTCCTCCATCCCTTCGAAGCCGATTTCAGCGGAACGGACCGCTTTGTTGAGGGCTTCCATAAAAGTCCGGCCCAGGGCCAGGGCCTCGCCGATTGATTTCATCTGCGTCCCCAGTTCTTTGTAAGCCCCGGGGAATTTTTCCAGCTCGAAGCGCGGCACCTTCACCGCGCAGTAATCGAGGGCAGGTTCAAAGCTCGAAACGGTATTCCCGGTAATGTCGTTGACAATTTCATCTAAGGTGTAGCCCGCGGCGAGTTTCGCGGAGCACCGAGCGATGGGAAATCCCGTTGCCTTGCTTGCAAGTGCCGAGGAGCGGGAAACCCGGGGATTCATTTCGATAACAACCATCCGCCCGGTTTCCGGATCGACGGCAAACTGTACATTCGAACCGCCGCAGTCCACACCCACCGCGCGCAGGATTTCGAGACTCGCCGTCCGCATACGCTGATACTCCCGGTCGGATAAGGTCTGAATGGGAGCGACGGTAATACTGTCCCCGGTATGGATTCCCATAGGGTCGATGTTTTCTATCGAACAGATAACAACGGTATTGTCCGCCCGGTCACGCATTACCTCCATCTCGAATTCCTTCCAGCCCACTAAGGACTCTTCGATTAAAGCTTCATGGGAGGGACTGAGATGCAGCGCCTTTTCCAATAAACCATAGAAATCTTTTTCGGTTTCGGCGATGCTGCCTCCCTGGCCGCCGAGGGTATAGCTCGGACGGATGATGACGGGAAATCCCTGTTTTTCGACGAAGGGCATTGCCTTCGAAACATCGCCAACAAGGATTGATTTCGGACTTTCGAGACCCAGTTTTTCAATAACCTCTTTGAATTTGCCTCTGTTTTCGGCAATTTCAATTGCTTCAATACTCGCCCCGATGACCGAAACTGCGTGTTTTTCAAGAATACCGAGCTTGTGCAGCTCTAAAGCGGTATTCAGGCCCGTCTGCCCCCCCATAGTCGGGAGAAGAGCATCGGGACGCTCCTTTTCGATAACAGCTTCCAGATACCCGGCTGTCAGCGGCTCCATATACACCGCGTCCGCGATTCCCGGAGTGGTCATAACCGTGGCGGGGTTTGGATTGACCAGTACTACCGAATACCCCTCCTCCTCCAGCGCTTTTACCGCCTGGGTCCCTGAATAATCGAATTCGCAGGCCTGTCCGATAACAATCGGTCCCGAGCCGATTATAAGTATTTTATGGATATCTCTGTCCGCGGGCACCTAAAACTCCTGTTAATTAGAGGAAACCTAAAGGATTTTTTTGTTTTATGCAAGAATCTCTTACAGCTAGTTCCGGTGTTCATCCAGGAGCCGAACCACCCGGCTGTACACGTCTTTAGAAAAGTTCTCCCCCGCGAGGCTTTCGATCGCCCGGGAAAATAATTTTCGCCATTCCTGTTCGGCAGCAGGCGGCACGCTGTGTTCCCGCAGGCCGTGCTCCCGCATAATCCGCATCATTTCCCGCTCCATGTCCCCGTTCTGTTTTTCGAGCTGCCTTCCCACCCGTTCCGCCGAAGCAATGAGCTGTGGTTTTATCGAATCGGGGACACCCCGCCATATCCGCTCACTGATGATTATTCCCCCCAAGACCGGGGCCATGGGCAGCTTGCACATGTTGTTCGCGATGCCGAACCACTGATAGGCGATTGCGCCTAAGGGAACGGTGTAACACGCGTCTACCATCCCGCTGGCAAGCCCCGCCATAATTTCGTTTAAGGTGAGGGTAACGGTGCTGAACCCGATATTTTTCAACGCCGGGGCCATGGACACATCAACATCCGTTGCCGCAAGTTTCTGCTTTTTTAGGTCGGAAGGATAGACAACAGGCTCCCTGGAAAAAAAATAGAGCCATCCCGCCTTTGTCCAGGCAATCATCTTAAAGCCTGCATTTTCCATGTCTCGTTCGAGTTTCGGTTTCAACTCGGAAAAAACATAGGACAGCTCGTCGTCGGAATGAAAAAGGAAAGGAAGACTTAACACAATTGAATCAGCGGCAATATCATTTAGCCCCGCACCGGAGATGACCGCGGCCTGTATCGTATTGATCCGCATTTTCCGGATCATGTCCCGTTCGTCTCCGGCAATGCCGTTTGGAAAAATCCGGACCTGCACTTTCCCTTCGGAAATCCGTTTCCAGTCCGCCGCCAGCTCCTGCAGGGCGTCATGCCAGGGAGAACCTTCCGGCGTAGGGGAACCAAGCTTGATGACAATCGGCCCGGCAAATGCCGCGCCGCCTGTAAGCAATAACAATACACTTAGTACCAGGATTTTTTTCGCGCCCCTTTTCAATAAATTCATCAATATTCCTCCGATACTTCAGAATCTAACAAGAAAAAATCTTCAATACGGGACAGATACCATGCCGCCCGCCCGCGGTTTTGGACAATAATCATTTTGTTATCGGGATCGTCTTCCGGACGAATTTCCAAAGCGGTATTCAGGAGCTCGATAAATTCTTTCGCGTCTTGTTTTTGTATACTCAACGTTGTAGCCAGCGCCACATAGGGAGCAGGGTTTTTTCCTCCCGACAGTTCAACGGCCCGTTTAAAATGAAACCGTGCCTTTTCTTCGCTTCCCTCCACCATCCCCGGCGGAATGGAAGCGTAATAGGAAATGTAAAATTCATGAATCAGCCCGTTTCCGTAATCCGGGTCCAGCTCGTACCCGCGGTCGACCATCGCGACCGCCTTTGGAACGTCTAAGGTAAGATCCATGTCGAACACATCCATCCCCACAGCTCCGAACCAGCCGACTGCCGCGTAATAGAGAAAAGGAACGTCTTCTTCACTCATTTCCGATAAAAGGGCGGATAGTTTCTCCTGTCCCGCCTGGTCTGTAAAGTTACCGGACAAAACCTCGATACTTCCCGGATGCCGGACTTCCAAGGCACGGAGGACATAATTACGCCCCCGAAGATACATCTTTTTCGCGCGCGTTCGCAGGGCTTTCTCTTTTTCGTACTCCTCGTAGGAGAGCATCTCCATCGGAGTCTGCACAAATACGTTGGCATACCCGATAAATCCCTTTCCCGCTGTAAGGAGCAGCCCCGTATGTTCCGGTTCCTGCTCTAACATTATTTCATACAGTTTCAGCACGAAGGGCATGGCGTCTGCAATGAGTTCGAGATCTTCATCTCCAGTAAAGACGGACGCCCCCTCCTCTCCCGACATCATGTCCGCGACTTTCCTAATTGCTATTTTTTGAATAGAACAGCCGGAGAGAAGCAGAAGCACCGCTGAAAACAGGAGAAGGACAGTCCGCTTTTTTTTACCATCCATGTGCATCGCTTCCGTCTATTGCTGAATATTTATGTTGAATATTTCCCTTACATATTCAATTTTAACTCAGGTTTTACAGGGAGTCAAGATGCCTTGAAGAGGGAAATGAATTCATCGAAGAGCCACAAGCTGTCGAGGGGCCCCGGACACGCTTCGGGGTGAAACTGCACCGACAGTATCGGCAGGCTTGTATGGTTTATCCCTTCAACGGTAGTATCATTTGCATTGATAAAGCGAACTTCCACATCCGCGGGCAGTGAATCCGGATCGACACTGAAACCGTGGTTCTGCGAGGTAACAAACACCCGTCCCGTCTTTCGGTCGGTAACCGGATGGTTCAAACCGTGATGTCCGAATTTCATTTTGTACGTTGTCCCCCCGAAGGCGAGGGATATCAGCTGATGCCCTAAACAGATACCGCACACGGGGATATTTCCCAACAGCCCGCGGACGAGATCAATTTGGGCCGTTAAACAGGCAGGGTCTCCGGGGCCGTTGGAAAGCATTACCCCGTTATACCCTCCCCGCAGAATTTCTTTCGGCCCCGCGCTTCCGGAAGGAAATACATCGACAGCAGCGCCGCGGGCCAGCAGCTCCCGGGGGATGTTCGCTTTTACTCCGCAGTCGATGAGTGCAATTCGAAGATCTTCAGCCACGGGACCGGGTCCAGGCGGAGTTTCACCGTAGCGTTCGCGTGTTCCTACCCGGCCGAGCAGGTTGCGTCCTTCCATGGAAGGAAACCCTCGCAGGACTTCCACAGCAGCGGAAAGTTCTTCTTCATCAAGACCGCCCGCACCGCAGCGGAGGACCATCCCCCGGGGGCTCCCGCCTTCCCGGATTTTCAAGGTGAGCCCGCGGGTATCTACCCCTTCGATGCCGGTAACACCGTTATCCGAAAGAACATCCGCAAGTTTCCGCCGCCCCTTCGGTACTTCTCCTTGGTACAGCTTTCGGACAATGAGGCCGGCGGGCTTAACCCCGGGGCGCTCCGTTCCCTCCTCACGGGCAGTCTCGGACCAAATCCGGTCCACACCGTAGTTACCGATGTGGGGATAGGTCATCACCACCATCTGTCCGGTATACGACGGATCCGTTAGAATTTCATAATAGCCGGTCATCCCGGTATTAAATACTACTTCGCCGATGCATCCCTCAGTCTCAGGGGGGGGCGGGGCCGAGGGCAGGTCGGCCGATCTCATCGGCTCAGCGCCGAAATACCATCCCGGGAAAACAGAACCGTCTTCGAGGACAAGTACGGCGTTTCTGCCGATATTTTCTCCTGTTGTATTCATAACTACAGGAAACCTATACAATTTTTTCCGTTTATGCAATCTTTACTGCCCACGATCGGGGGCATTAGATACTCTATATAGATTATTCCCAGGTTCGGCCTCTCCTATTAGTTTTACAATAAGAAAAGAATTTCATAACAAAGCCTGGAATGCGGTACAGCCTCTGTTTCAGGAAGCGCGTGATGCGGCAGCTCGCCAAATTGCTGCAAGCGGGAAAACTGATCAGGTAGCTAAAACGGTCCCGGAAATTGTCAAAGCTTCGAACAACGGACGGGTCGATACACTTCTCCTTGCAAAAGACATACATGTCTGGGGGAAATATAATATTGAACGGGACGAAGTTGAGGTCCACGATTCCCACCAGCCCGACGATGTTGAACTGCTGAACGAGGCAGCCAAAAATACCCTTCGGAATGGGAGCAGGAATATCTATCTCGTGGAGAAACAAGAGCTTCCCCCAGGCTATGAATCCGCAGCTGCTATTCTTCGGTTTTAAGGGTACGTCAATGACTTTGCAAAATTCAGCGGTTGTGTAAAACATACCCATTTTTTCGTTTTCCAGCCGGTGCGGTCTGCGAGATAAAAATCAGCCGCAAAGATAATGCCCGTTTCTGCTGGGATGTTGCCTGAGGGCAGTGTTTTTCCCGAATTTATCCTCTTTTATTCCGCAACCGCGGGTGATGCTTGGCACAATAATTGCATCTTATACTGTATGAAGGTTATAAAAGTATTTATCGGCAGCCAGCATGAAGTGGTCCGGTACGGACTGAAGGCGCTTTTTGAAGCGCATTCGCCCCGGGCTATACAAATTGTCGGAGAGGCCGCGGATGGTTTCGAATTAATAGGCGAATGTGTAGACAGCCGCGCTGATGTTTACATTTTGAATTTGTATATGCCCGGACTGAACGGGATAAATGCAGTACCGGTAATAAAGAGAAAAAAACCAAACAGCGAAGTGGTTATTGTAAGTCCCTGTTACGACAAAATACTTTTGGAGGAAATTCTATTCGCCGGAGCAAAAGGCTTTGTCTTAAACCGAAGTACCGGAGCGGAAATTATAAAAGCAGTTGAAGATACCGCAAAGGGAAAGTACTTTCTCTGTTCCGAGGTTTCCGAAGAGATACTCCAGCCGCTGGTAACCAAAATTTCCAACGGTTCCGGTAAAAACGGCAGCGGCAGAAACGGCGGCGTAAAAAACGGGAACCATGGCCTGACTCCCCGGCAGATGGAAATTTTAAAACTCATTTGCGACGGTCTTACAGAAAAAGAGATCGGTGAAAAGCTCTACATATCTTTTCATACCGTCCATGTTCACACCACCAACATCATGCGGTCCTTAGACCTGCACACCAAAGCCGACTTAGTAAAATACGGCATCCGAAACCGGCTTGTTCCTCTTACTGTTTCGCTTCCAGCTTATTCTCTCGGCAAAACGGAAGCGTTCGCGTAATGCCTGTTCATAACAGCGACATTGCAGCAATCTTTAATAAAACTGCCGATCTTCTCGAAATAAAGGGGAAAAACGCGTTCCGTGTGCGGGCCTACCGGAACGCCGCCCGGAGCATCGAAGACTTGGCAGGCCGGATTACGGATATGATCCGGGAAGGCAAAGACCTCTCCAGCCTTCCGGGTGTCGGGAAAGACTTAGCCGGGAAAATCGAGACAATCGTACAAACCGGGGACCTGCCGCTTTTACAACAACTTGAAGACGAATTCCCGGAGGGAATACATCTCCTCCTCAAAGTCGAAGGGCTCGGCCCGAAAAAAGTCAAGAAATTGTACGAGGAGCTCAATATCAGCGACATCGACAGCCTGAACGAGTCACTCAGGAACGCAGAAATCAGGGAACTCCCCGGTTTCGGGAAAAAAACGGAGGAAAATATCCGGAAAAGTCTCGAAACTTTTCAACCCGGAGAATCCCGCGTCACCCTGATGAAGGTTGAAGAATTGGTTGAAGACCTCGTCGACTATCTTGAAAAGGAGAAAAACCTCCACCGGATTACCGTGGCCGGCAGTTACCGCCGGAAAAAGGAAACAGTGGGAGATATCGATATCCTCGCTACCAGTTCATCATCGAACAAAGGGATGGAGCACTTTGTCCGGTATGAGGATGTTGACAGGGTCGTTTCGAAAGGGTCTACCAGGTCCACCGTTATACTCCGTTCGGGTCTTCAGGTGGATTTACGCATTGTCGAAGCGAAAAGCTACGGCGCAGCGCTCTACTATTTTACCGGTTCGAAAGAACATAACGTGGCGGTTCGGAAGCGAAGCGTGGAACAGGGCCTGAAAATGAACGAATACGGTGTCTTCCGCGGGGACGAACAGACCGCGGGGCGTGAAGAAAAGGACATCTTCGAACAGATCGGCCTCCCCTTCATTGTACCGGAACTCCGTGAGGACCGCGGTGAAATTGAAGCGGCGGAAGAGGACCGGCTGCCTGATCTTATTACCTTAGACGACATACGGGGCGATCTTCACGTTCATACAACGGCAACCGACGGAAATAACAGTTTAAAGGACATGGCCAAGGCCGCGCGGGAGAGGGGTTATTCGTACCTCGCCGTCTGCGACCATTCGCGGCACGTTAGTGTAGCAGGCGGCTTAGACGAAAATGATTTGGCAGAACAGATAGACGCCGTTGATGAACTGAACGAAACTTTCGACAATTTCCGGCTTATAAAGGGAATCGAGGTTGATATACTCGAAGACGGCTCCCTCGACCTGCCCGACGATATATTACAGCGGCTGGACCTGCGGGTGTGCTCCCTTCACTATAAATTTAATTTGTCCGAAAAAAAGCAGACGAAACGGGTGTTGTCCGCAATGGAGAACCCCTACTTTAACATTTTCGCCCATCCCACCGGGCGGCTGTTGGGAGAACGAAAAGCTTACGCAATCGATATCGATACAATTATGGACAAGGCACTTGAAACCGGCGCGGTCCTCGAGCTGAACGCCTATCCCGAGCGGCTCGATTTAAACGATATTCACCTCAAAGCGGCCAAGGAAAAGGGGTTGAAAATCGTTATATCCACCGACGCGCATTCGACAAACGGTCTGTCGTTTATGAAATACGGAATCAGCCAGGCGCGGCGCGGATGGATAGAAAAGGATGATGTTCTAAACACCCGGGACGCCGAAACCCTCCTCGAGGCCCTCGGCCGCGATTAGCCTCCCGCCTGTTCAATCAATTCTTGAAACGCACCTTCCCCGATTATTTTAACGCCTTCCTCCCGGGCATCATCCAGTTTGCTGCCGGGATTTTCGCCCCTGACAAGGTAATCGGTATTGCCGCTGACGGATGAAGCCGCTCGACCTCCCAGGGATTCAACCAGTTCCTCCGCCTCGCTCCGGGAATACCCGTCTAAGCTTCCGGTGAACACGAAAGTTTTTCCTCTAAGCGGCCGGCCGCCCCCGGATGGAGGCCGCTTCGGTGAAAGCCCGTAATCGTACATCCGCTCGATGCTCTTCCTGTTTTCCTTCCGGGAAAAAAAATCGCTGATGCTCTCGGCAATTTCAGGCCCGATCTCCTCGAGGTCCCGTAATTTTGCGTAATCCGCGTCCATCAGTTTGTTTATAGAGCCGAAATGCTCCGCTAAAAGGCCGGCAGCAAAACCGCCGACGTGCCGTATTCCCAATGCGTAGATAAAGCGGCTTAAGGGCACGTGTTTCGATCCTTCGATTTCGCGGTACAGGTTTTCCGCGGATTTTTCCGCGAAGCGTTCGAGCCCGAGGAAATCCTCCTTTTCCAATGTGTACAAATCGGAAAGGTCTTCCACCAGCCCCTCGTCCACAAGCTGCTCCGCGACCTTTTCGCCTAAGGTCCGGATATCCATTCCGTCACGGGAAGCAAAATGGAGCAGCCGCCCCTTCAGCTGGGCGGGACAGGAAAGGCCGGCGGGACAAAAATAGTAGGCGCCCTCCCGGACAATTTCGGTACCGCAGACCGGACATTGTTTCGGCATGGAAAAGGGGGACGGCCGGCCCTTTCCCTTCTTTTCTGTTACTTCGGCCACCTCGGGAATAACATCACCTGCACGGAAGATACGGACCTTGTCCCCGGGGCGGACGTCTTTCTTTTTTGCCTCGTCTTCATTGTGCAGGGTAGCACGGCTGACAGTTACACCGCCGATTTCCACCGGTTCGAGGAGGGCCACCGGCGTCAGCATGCCCGTCCGCCCCACCTGCACGACAATTTCCTGTAAAGTGGTTATCTCCTTTCGGGGAGGAAACTTCCACGCAATTGCCCAGCGGGGATTGCGGTGCCGCGTGCCCAGTTTCTTACGGTAATCGGCATCGTTGACTTTTATTACCATCCCGTCAATTTCATAATTAAGATTTTCTCTGCCCTCGGCGAGCTTTCGGTACTGCTCCCGAACAGCTTCAAAGTCCCTGCACACGGCGGTTTCCTCAACCGTCTTCAAGCCCCAGCCGAGCATCGCGTCGAGGTCGTCTGTATGGGCGGATTCCGCGGTCCGGCCGGTCTTTCCGGTGTTGGCGGAACCTTCCGTACTGTCCCCCTGCCGCAGTACTTCGTAAAAGAACACATCGAGCGGTTTGCCGGCCGCCTTTTTCGAATCGAGCTGCCGCACGGTGCCGGCGGCGGCATTTCTCGGATTGGCAAACGGCTCCTTTCCCTCCTGTACCCGCTTTTTGTTAAGCTCTTTAAAACCGTCCCGCAGCATCATCACTTCCCCCCGGACGGCGAGGTAGGCCGGAGGATTATTTTCCTTCCGGAGCCTAAGCGGCAGCGCTCCGATTGTTTTCAGATTTACGGAAATGTCCTCCCCCGTTTTTCCGTCCCCCCGGGTGCTTCCGTAGGAGAAAACACCGTCTTCATACACTACTTCCACGGAAAGCCCGTCGAGTTTCGGCTCGGTAACATATTCAATGTCTTCTTCAGTGAGTTCCCGCTTAACAAAATCGAGAAAATCCTCTATTCCATTTTCTTCCTGTACAGAGTTAAGGCTTAAAAGCGGAACAACATGTTCCACCTCCTCGAGATATTCCACGGGAGGAGCGCCGACCCGCATGGTCGGCGAATTGTCCGTACGAAGCTCGGGATGTTTCTCCTCAGCTTCCCGCAGGGCGTTAAAGAGGCGGTCAAAGCGTTTGTCCGATATTTCAGGTTTGTTTTTTACATAGTAAAGATAATTGTGATATTCAATAATGTCGCGGAGTTCATCGATATAGTTTTCCGGTTTTTCTTTTTTAATTTTCTCTTCAATTTCCGATGCTGCGGACATATCATTTGTCTGTAATTTCTTCCGGTTCTTCTGCCGCGGCCGGAATAAGATCGTAATAGTGCATCTTGTTGTACAGCGCCTTCCGGCTTATCTGCAGCATTTTCGCGGTTTTTGTTTTGTTTTCTCCCGTCTGTTCCAGCGTTTTTTGAATAAGTTTTTTCTCCGTCTCATCAATGGAGGACCCTACCTCGATGGTAAACGAAAGTGACCGTTTTTTCCCGTTCCGCCGTTTCGGAAGATACTTTTCAGTAATTTCTTCATCGTTTGTCATAATCAGGGCTTTAATTATTGCATTTTCCAGTTCGCGGACATTGCCCGGCCAGCTGTATTTTAACAGCTGGTCTTTGGCTTTCGGCGTAAAGGTTTTGGCTTTCTTATTAAACTCTTCACTGTAGCGCCGTAAAAAATTGTCCGCTAAGAGAAGGATATCTTCCTTTCGTTCCCTGAGGGGGGGCATGTAGATGGGGAAAACACTTAAGCGGTAAAACAGGTCCTCGCGGAAAATCCCTTTCTCCACGGCGTTATGAATGTTTTCATTGGTGGCCGATACAATTCTGGTATTGGCGGTAATAAAATTGGAACCGCCGACCCGCTGAAAGCGGTTGGACTCCAGCACGCGGAGGAGACTTACCTGCACCTTCGGTTCCATACTGGTAATTTCATCCAAAAACAGGGTCCCGTCCCTGCCGAGTTCAAATTTTCCTTTTTGTGTTTTGTTCGCGCTGGTAAAGGCCCCCTTCTCGTGGCCGAACAATTCACTTTCAATTAACTCTGGGGATATTGCCCCCATATTCACGGGCATGAAGGGGCCCGTGTTCCGGGAACTGTTTCCGTGAATACTTTGAGCCACCAGGTCCTTTCCGGTACCGCTCTCTCCGGTTATTAAAACCGGTATTTCCAGGATTGAAACCCGTTTTATCTGTTCGTATATCTCGAGCATCGAATCACAGGTGCCGAGAATATTTCCGAACCTTTCCGTCTTTTCCATATGTCCTTTTTATACTATTAATTTACCACAAAAAGAACATTAGTGTATATTGGCCATTTATTGATTATTTTTCCGTATTTTCAGAACTGCTGATAAGGTCCTGAATGCCCTCCGGCAGCGCGGCGGCCAGCTGCCGTTCTT
>CAYTSI010000016.1:26890-49511 GCA_964440465.1 uncultured Spirochaetales bacterium | reverse complement strand
GTTACCACCATCACCCGCCCCGCGCCGAGCTCTTTCATATCGAAGCCTGCTTCGCGGGTCGCGCCGAAGCCGTATTTAATGTTCGATGCTCCCATTGTTAGAATTGTTTCTGTTTTCAATTTGACTCCCCTTCGGGCCCGCCGCCGCCTACTTCGGCAGCAGTTCTAAAATCAGCTCGACCTCGCCGACACTCAGCTCCGTCTGTTTGGCGATCTCTTTTACCCCCCAGCCCTGGTGGGCCAGCTGGCGGACCATATTCCGGACGCGGTTGGACGGCGCGCCGTCATCTCCCGCCGTATCTTTACTGCTTTTTTTCAGCAGATTGCCCAGCAATTTGAGCTGTTCATCCGCCTGTTTCGCTATCTGCTCGAGCCGGGTTTCGGTCCTGCCGAGCCATTCACGGGCTTTCTGCATCGACTCAATCCGCTCTTCCACGTCGCTCAGCAGCGACTCTAAGGATTCGAGCTGGGAAATTGCCCGCGCCGCCCGTTCCTTGTTTTCAGAAAGTGTCTGAATTTGTTCCGTAATATCTTCTAAACGCCGCGGGAGGGAATCGACGTCCTTCGAAAGGTCCAGCACGTGCTTTTCCAGGGATTCAAGGCGCGAAAAATTTTTCTCCACCCCTTTAAATGTGGTATCGATAATAGCCCCCTTTTCCTCGAGGCGGGCATATTTCCCTTCGACCTCTTTTTCCAGTTCCTCGATGTTTCTAATCTGGGCCTGGACTTTCTGCAGTTCATCGTGGCTTTCGGTTACCTGTCCGAGCTTCAAGTCCACCGATTTTGACAGGTTCATTAACTTGTGGAAATCTTCTTCCATTGAATCGATTCTCCGTTTGTCCGAGGAGAATCGGGTCATCTTGGCACTTACTTCATCACCTAATTTCTTGATTTTTTCAAACTTCTTCTCTGCCTCCTTGAGGTCCTTCGTCTGTCCCTCGACAGAGGCGATTTCATTTTTCAGTTCCTCGATATTTTTCCGCAGCGTTTCCTTCAAGGTGTCCGCCCGTTCGAATATTTTGGTCTGCGCGATAAAATTGTTCTGCTGCTTCTCGATTTCTTTGAGGTTCGCGTCCAGCAAGCCCGCGCTGTCGTCGACCTTCGCCATCAGCTTCTTCTGGGCGCCTTCTATCCGCTCCTTCGTTTCGGAAACGGCCGCTTTAAACTCCTTCATTCGTGCGTCCACATCATTCCGGAAGCCCTGGGTCTGCCGCGCGTACTCATTCAGCACAGTTTCCGACTTATTTGCAAGGTCATCCACCGCCCGGCGGGAAATCTCCTGCAGTTCTCCCCTGAGGGTACGGACATCCTCCTCCAGCGTGTCCAGGTCCTGTTTCAATTCCTCCCGCTCCTGCCGGGTCTGGTCGATAAGATCGTCCCGCTGCTTGGAGAAATCCTCCTGAATGTCCTGTATGGCGGAGTCCGTTTGGGCGCGAAAAGCGGCCAGCGTCGTTTTCAGCTCTTTACTGTACTCCTGCTCGACTTCCGCCCGGTTTTCGGCCTCCTCCTGCCGCATCTGTTCGATCTGCCCGTTCAAGTTCTCCTTCCACTCGACAAATTGCTGCTGAATGGCATCGTTTTGCTCCCTGAGATCGGTAAAGAACTCATCCTCAAACACCTGCAGTTTTTCGGAAACGTTATCGTAGGCGCGCTGTTTCAGTTCCGCTAACGTGTTTTCCAGTTCCTCGACATGCGAACGTATTTCCGCCATCCGGGTATTCGTCCGCTCCTGTTCGGCCCGCCCGGCCTCGGCAATTTTCTGCTCGAAAGCCGTAAAATCATCTTTCACCCTGCCGGCGACGGCCTCCATAGCTTCCTTCAGCGACGCCTCTAAATTTTCAATATCGTCATGTACATTTTCCAGCTTGTTGAAACGGTAGGAAATACTGCCTTCATATTCTTGAATACGGTTTTCAATGTCCCCCATTACCTCGTTAACTTTCTTTTCAATGCCGTCGGTGTAATTCGCCATCTTCCGTACGACATCTTCCGCGCTCTCCTCCTGACGGGCCTCGGCATCTTCAAGCTGTTCTTTGAAGGAGTGCTCTTTTGTTACAAGGTCCTTCTCCAGCTGCTCCATTCTGCCCTGAAGACCGGATTCAAACTCCCGCATCGTTTTCGAAAGGGTTTGAATAAAATTTGTCAGTTCCTGCTCCTGCTGATACCGGGAATTTTCCGCCTCATCAACAAGTTCCCTCGTTTTGGCATCAATTTCAGTGGAGAATTCCTCATACTTTCTGTTGTAATTGTCGGTTGTCTGCTGAACAAGCTGCTCTATTTCCGTTTTCCATACCGTTACTTCCGAACGGGTGTCGCCGAACAGGCGCTCCAAACTGTTTTTTGATTCTTCAAGGCCCTGCCTCATTTTTCCGACTTCACCGCTTAGAAGCTTTTCCGTTTCCCTCGATTTCGATTCGATATGGGTCTTCAGCTGTGTAAACACCTCGTCTTCCAGGGCGCGTCCCCGTTCGGCAACGGCACGTATCCGTTCGTGGTAATCCTGCTCAATGGAGCCGGCCCGGTCCTGATAATTTTCAAGTTTCCGGTGCAGTTCCTCTTCGCTCTCCGTAATTTTTACCGACAAGCTGTTCAAATCGTTTTGAAGTTTCTCCCCCAGTTCCTCCCCCATTACCTTCGACGAAGAAAGCCGTGACTGAAGTTCAGCTTCAAACTCCTTTTGAAGGTTTTCCGATACCGATTTCGCCTTGCCGATATAATTCTGATACACTTGTTTCAGCGTTTCCACGGTCTCGGCGGTCATTGTGTCCCGCCTTCCCTCTAAGGCGGTCATATAATCGGTAAAATTGTTTACCATCCGTTCATTTTCCGAGATGTCGTCTTTTATCAATTCTACCGCGCCCCGGGATTCCTCTACAATGCGCTCCGAAGCCGCCTCCAGCTGCCGCTGGTTGGTCTGTTCAAACTCATTCCGCATTTCGGGTATGGTTTTTTCCAGCTGTCCGAGCTTGACCGAGGCTTCTTTCACTTTTTTTCCAACGGTATCGACAAATTCCGATTCTTCCTGCAGCCGCTTCAGGTTTTCATCCACCCGGCCGGTCATTTCAGCAAGATCATCCAAACTGCTGTCGTACTGCTCAATCCTTCCCTGGATTTGGTCCATCTGCTCGGCACGCGCTTCGAGGCTCTGTTCCGATTCCGACAATTTTACCAGAATTTCCTTAATACTCTGTCTGTGAACATCGATATCGATGGAAAGGTCCTTCAGGACCGTCATCTTTTCCTCTACGAATCCATCCAGTTCATCCTTCACTTTGTCCGAGTATTTTTTGACCTTCTCCAGCGAGCGGTTATTTTTATCCAGCTGACGGTAGATGATGAGGATGACAACAACTATTCCCAGAGTAATAACATTACCAACAGAAAATATCATAGTTCCCTCTCCCACTAGTAACTATACATTGTTCCGCCGGAAATTTCTACAGGAAATTTGCCCTTTTCAGTTTCGGTACCAATTCACAATAGTTGGAAAACGTGATGTCCGGTAAGGGGTCTTTTTTTCTTCGGGAAAGATACGCCGTTTTCATTCCGATATTTGCCGCGCCGACGATATCGTAGTCGAAGTTGTTTCCCACATACAGCACCTCCCCGGGGGGCAGCGAGAGGGATTCCGTGAGATGTTCGAAGGGTTCCGGGTTCGGTTTTAAGTAACCGACCTCCTCGGACGAATAGGCATAGTCCCAAATTCCGTCAATTTTTAAGAGTTTGAGTTTTTTCGGCACCGGAAAGTCGGACAAAACGCCCAATTTCATCCCCCGGCCCTGTAATTCTTCGAAAACCTCCCGTACCCCCGCGTACAGGTCCGCCTCACCTAAAATTCCGGCCCATGCAGGATAGATAATTGTATCTATTATCTTTGTAGATTCATCGACCCCGATACCCATTTCCCGGGCGAACATCTCCGCCTGCAGGGTGTAGAAATCGTCAATGGGGCGGATTTTCCGTATTTTCCGGCGGACCCTGCCGAAACGGGAAAAAATACGGGGGTAGCGGAAAAACAGGGGAATTACCCGCATGTAGAGTATCGAATTCGGATACAAAGTCCCGTCTAAATCGAAGGCCACCGCCTTAAGCTGCATATCACCTCACACGGATATTATAACGTACTCGCACCTGGATCGGCCCGGCGTCCTCGGATACCGGTTGAAATGTCCATTTCAGTATGGTATTTCGAATGATGGAGTCGATGTCATTATTACCTGAATCTTTAATGAAGTTCAAGTCCGTTATAGTTCCCGAATGCTGAAGGGTAAAGGCAATGACCACCTGAAAAACGGGGGGAAGGCCCGTTGCCAGTTCCGAATCGATCTTCGGCTCGGGAGTAGATATGGGCTTCCGATTCGCGGTTAGGGTTTCGAAATCGATCGGGCTTCCGGGCGTTCCAAGCTGTGTAATCTCGTCGCCCACAAAAGCGGTGCCTTCCGAGCCCGCCTCTTCCGCGGTTTCGGAAGCTTCACCCTCCGCCCGCGGGATGAGCGCGTCGAGTTCGTTCATTAGTTCGCCGCCGAGAATGCTCCGCTCCTCGGGCCCGGGAGCATCAGGTGCCGCGGGAGCAGTCTCTTCCACGGTCTCGGGACCTTGCCGCGGCGAAACGTCCGCCTCGGAATCGCCTTCGGGAAGCGGCTCCGTTTCCGCCGTACCGGTATCGACGCCCGCTGCCGCGGGTTCTTCCGCCTCCTCCGGGGCAGCCCCCTCCGCCGCGGTTTCAGCAGCCGCTTCCACGCCCGCGGATGACGCTTGCCGGGATTCACTCCGGCCGGTCTCATCCGTTTCGGCGGGGGGCGGTTCCTCCGGTTCCCGCGGCGGCTCCGGCCTTTCGGCAGGTTTCTCCGCTGCCGCCGCGGGCGATGGTGCAGGTTCCTCGGGCGCTTCTTCCGGCGGTTCTTGAAAAACGGACGGCTCTTCGTCTATGGTGATAAACACCGGCCCCTGATACGGAGGCATTTCCCCGGCGGGTATATCGATAAAGGAAAGTGTCAGCACAGCGGCGCCGAACAGTCCCGCCGCGATTCCTATGCTAATCAGCAGCCGCTCGGCATCATTGCGTTTCATACCCCTCCTGCATCTTCAAATTGACTCCCTGAAAGCCGTTTTTCCGCAGCAGATCGAGGACCTGTACAATAAGACTGTAGGGCAGCGAGCGGTCTCCTTCTAAGACCACGCTTTTCAGTTCCTGCTTTTCCCGCACCGTTATCTCTTCGAGGGCTTCCTGCAGGCTTTCGAGGGTATATTCTTCCTTATTGAGATACACTTCCTCTTCGGAAACGACGGTAACCACAAGCCGCGACATGGCCACCCGTTCCGCTGTCTCGGAGGCGGGAAACTCTATGCCGATGCCGGGGGTAATAATAAAGGTGCTGGTCACCATAAAGAACACGACTAACTGAAACACTACATCGATCATTGGAATAAGGTCGACCCGGGAGATAGGATTCAGTTTTCTTGTAAACCGTATCATTTACAGCCTCCTCTCCCCTTTTCCGAGGAGCAGCACCAGTTCGTTTGCACGGTTTTCAAGACGAATAATAATGTGGTTTACCTTGCTTACCAGGGAATTATAAAAAATAATGGCGGGGATCGATACAATAATGCCCGCCGCGGTTGTAATAAGGGCTTCGCTGATCCCTTTCGCGAGCAGCCCCGGGTCCCCCACGGCACCGAAGGTACCCAAAACACCGAAGGCTGAAATGTTGCCGGTAACCGTTCCAAGCAGGCCTAACAGCGGTGCAATGTGGGCGATGGTGCCGAGGGCGGAAAGAAAACGCTCCATTTTCGGTATCTCCATATTCGCCGCGTCGGTAACGACATCTTTGATAGTCCGTTCATCGTATCCCCGATGGTCGATGGCCGTTTTCATCAAATGCGCCAGCGGTGAAGGACTGCTTTCGCAAATACTCAAGGCTTCGTCGAAATGCCTCTTTTCCAGCGTTGTTTTCAGCCGGTTCAGCAGTTTCTCCTCGTCAGCCCTAATCCTGCGGAAGTACAGCAGCCGTTCGATAATAAGCACGGCGGCAATAAAAGCGAGGGCGATAATAATAAATAAAATTACGCCTCCTTTCAGTAAGAAATCTATCATAGCATCTACTCCTTGTAGTACGGTGAATTTTTAAAGAGATATACCGGCGGCAAACATGACGTTTAGACCCGGAGTTTCATAATACCCCCATTCCGTTCTGTTCTCCTCCATAGCCGGAGATAGAAGGTCGCTCCCGGAGAGGGTAAACTCTACACCGATATCCGGGGCGAAGGTAATGGAAAAATCGAGCAGCGGCATCCGCGGCCGGTCGTACACAGGCAGCTCCACTCCCAGTTCCCCCCGCCAGACATCGCCGCGGGAACTGACGACAACGGTAAGGTCCAGGGAATGTGAGGGTAGAAAGGGCGAAACATCGAAAAAAGCACCCTTCCAGGAACCCCTAAGGGAGAGCCAATCGACTGTCTCCCACCGGATACCGGCCCCGCAGGTAAGGAGATTTCCGGGAACGCTGGAAAATACAAGCATCCCGGTTTCCGGGTCCGGAGCATCTGCCGGGTAAACAGAACTGTCGAAACGGGAAAAATCGACGGACCCGCTGAAGACGAAGAGGGGGAGAATGTCCCATTCCACGTTCGCCAGGGCAAACCATCGCGATATTTCCGGATATATTCCGCTTAAGGCGTAAAAGGGATTCGTAAGCCAAAGATCGCCGTAGCGCGGAAGTTCAGTTTCATACCCTCCCCGCAGGGTAATATCGAAGGCCTCGTTCATTCCTTTCCGAAGATACACTGCAAAGGGTACCTGGACCCTCTTTTGGGTATGCCAATTCACACCGACGTTTCCGCCGAAGGCCCAGTCTTTTTTCAGTGTTATGTCCGCGCCGAAGCTGCCCGCCACCCCGTGGAGCGGGGGCGGACCGCCGCTGATAAAACGGAAATCATAGCGTCCCGTTAGCGAGAGAATTACCGGATCGATACGGAATGAGCTGACCAGCTCCGGCGTTAAGGCAATTTCGTGTCCGTTCAGCGGAATGTCACCGGAAAGTGTTTCCTGGGTGTACAAACCGCTGAAATCCGTCCCGATGGAAACCGCGTCGCTTGCATAATAGCGGAAAGAAGCGTCACCGCCGATGGAGCGGTGCAGGACCGAATTGTAAATGCCGTGACCCTGCAGGCCGTCGTTATTTTCCCGGAAGGCGGCAGCCCCTTCGAGAAGAAAGGAGTCGGGGCGGAAGGAAATGCCGCCGCTTATCAGGTTAAAACGGTGGAAGAACCCGGAACCCCGTTCCCGGAAATGGTATCCGTCGAAACGTTCGTGCATGAACTGCATTTGGAAATGGGGTTCCGGTCCCAGTTTATAGATGGTAAGATCGCCTAGAATCCGGTTTGTATTTCCAAGACCTATTTTCCCGTTGGAATAGATAGAACCGGTTTTCTCCGGTTTTTCCCCGAAATCTCCGGCATCAGTCTGCAGATCGAGATCAAGGTCCGCGACAGTCAGGGAAATCTCGATCTCCGGCGGCCCCGGAAGCTCCGTTTCGAGGTCGAGGTCCGGTGTAAACTGCTGTTCGGGAAGCAGCGTTTCCAATTCTTCCGTCAGAAGGTCCTCCAATTCGAGGGACATCGGCGGAAGGACCATATCCGGTTCTTCCGGCTCAAGCTCTTCGGCATATATTCCGGCAAAGGAAACCGATACAAAAAGAGAGAAAACAAGCAGTACCCGGTTCATCTGTTCTCCTCCAGGAGTTTTTTCGCTTCCAGGGACCATTGGCTTTCAGGAAAATTTTTCTCCATCCGTTCCACCAGGGACTGTGCCTCCCGGATGTTTCCGACGCGGGCGGTAATTTCCGCCGCCCTGTACATGGCGGAAGCCATAAAATCCCGGTCCCGGGGATACATGGTCGCCGCTTCGATAAAGGCATTGGCAGCCGCTTCCATCTCCCGAAGGCGGTAATAGTATTCCCCCGTAAGGTACTTCGCCCGGGCCGCCGACTCCGGGTCTTCCGTCCGTTTTTCCAGTACCATCTCCAGCATGAGCTTCGCCCGGTCAAGCTCCTCCTCACGGCTCATTCCCCGGTAAATATAAATCCTGCACAGTTCCAAGACAGCTTTTCTGCCCGCATCGGTATCGACGCCGTCCCGTGAAATAAGGGCGCTCAGCTCCGCCTCTCTGCCGGACATCCCCTGAATCATGTTCCGGATTTTTTCCCGCTGAATTTCCGCCCGTACCGACTTTGCCTCAACCGGATACTGGTTAATCAGCTTATTGTACAAATCCAGCGCTTCACGCAGGTTTCCGCTTTCCGCGTAGATATCGGCGGTTTCCGCGAGGGCATCGGGACGGAAGGAACTATCTGTGTAGGACCCAATAAGCCGCTCCCACAGCAGGACGGCGCCGAAGGGCTCATCTGAATATTTGAACGCCATCCCGCCCCAGTACAGGGCCGCGTCCATGAGGGAACCCTCCGGGAAAATAGTCCGGTACTCGTAGAAGGCGTTTCGGGATTCAATATACCGCTTTTCTCTGTAAAGCAGCTCTCCCCGTTTATACATCGCGTCTTCCGCCAGGCTGCTTTCGGGGTACAGGGTATACACATCCTTAAACGCTTCTATGCTTCGGTCAATTTCTTCCCGCAGTCTGAGTATTTCGGCGTACTCGAAAAGCGCGTCGTCCGCGAGGCCGGTAGTTCCAAAATTGTCCGCTGCATACTGAAAGGCAAAGGCCGCGTCCTCATACCGCGTACTGTGGCCGGCACTTTTCCCGAACATCAGCACCCCCCGGGCCCGGAGTGACGCGTCGATGTCCTCCCGAAAAAAGCCCTGAAAAAGGTCCGCCGCTTCGGCGTACAGACCCTCGGTATAGGCACACCACCCCGCGGTATAGGTCCCGCGGTCGGCCAATACATGACCGGGGAATTTATCGAGGAAAGTACGGTATACTTCCAGGGCGGTACGGTATTCACCGTTTCGGTACCGCGCCCAGCCGGTATAAAACAAAACGTAGGGTTCGATGTCCGGCGCGTACTCCCTGCTGCCGTCGGTTATTGTCTCGAGAATTCCAGCGGCCCGGCCGTATTCTTTCCCGGGAATGCAGGACAACCCGTGGAGATACCGGAACAGCACGTGCAGTTCCGGCTCCCGGATATGAAAATCCGCGTGTTCTTCGTAAAAATTTTCGACCTCGGCAATGACCGTTTCGTATTTTTCCTGCTGATAATAGAGTCTGACAAGTTCATAACGGGCCTTGAAATCCTCCGGGTAATGGGGAATATACTGCCGAAGGCTCGCGGCGGCGTCCTCCGGCCTGCCAAGCTTATTTTCAATGATAGACTGCAGCCGGTACAGCCGCGGGGAATACGCGCCGCCTCCCGCGGAATCGATGATCGAAGAGACAGCGGCGGCGGCATCCGCGTACTTTTCCTGCTTATACAGACCGTACGCCGCGTAGTACGCGTACTCTCCGATATGTTCATTATCCGGGTATTCACTGACGATTCTGCTGAAAATTTCAGCAGCGGGTCCCCACTGTTCCAGCTGCATATAAATACTTCCGAGTTTCGCGAGTGCCGGGGCTGTTTCCCTTCCTCCCTCGTCGAAGTATGTCGTAAGGATTTCCGCCGCTGTCCCGATATCCTGCCGTCTTCTGTTCAATTCCGCCAAATAGACCGGTACGGCATCGGCAACCGGAGCGGAACCGCGCATCCGCCACGCGCGGGAAAGGTAGGATTCGGCAAGGTCATATTTGCCGGAACGGAAGCTCAGCACACCTGTTGCCGACCAAAACTCCGACAGTACCCGCGGCCGATCAGCCAGCTTCAGTTCCGCGTTCTCTACCAGTATCCGCAGGTCCTCTCCTCTTTCCTCGTCCTGATACACGGAGAACAGCCGCTTAAAGGGAACAACAGCTATGTCCCCGGGTAGTTCCTCCCGGACCATGTCCTCGTAAATTTCCGCCGCCTGCTGTTTTTCACCGGTGTTCCACAGTGCTTCAGCCAAATACAGGCCGCGGTAGGCGGCATAGCTTCCGAAATCGAGGGCGGCGAATTCGCCGGTAAGAAGCTGCTCAGCTTCCTTGTATTTGCCCTGCTCCGACAGGAGCGCGAGAAGTTTCACCGCGGCGAAAGCCTTTTCCTCCTGTTCCGTCAGTTCGGCAACTGCCTGCCGCAAATACATTTCTGCTTTTTCATTATTACCAAGTTGTATTTCAGACATTCCCTTTAAAAGAAGCGCCTTTCGTATGTACTGCCTGTCTTCGGCAGTGAGGAGAAATACACCCAAATCCGCGGCTGCCCGCTCATAATCCTTAAGCTGATACAGGATACAGCCCCGCCAAAAATAAACCGATTCCTGAGGACTGTATCCCGGAAAACGGAAAAGGTAATCTTCAATTTTGCGGAGTGCCTCCTCGTAATTCCCCAGCTTATACGCGATAACCGCCCGGTGAAAATATGCTTCGGAAACGCGGCGGCCCTTCGGATAATCCTGGATATAACGATAGAACAGCGAATCCGCAAGCTCATAATTGCCGCTTTGAAACCTGCGTCCCCCTTCACGAAACAGCGTGTCCTCCCTCGCCTGGGGAAAAACTGCCGGAGAAACGAGGAGAAACAGAATGCATGTCAGTAGTGCCGGTTTTTTCATACTACGTTAAAGGATAACCCAGTGTATTCTATTATTCAACAACAGGCGGGGTAAAATCGCGAAGCCCAGGTACACGGACAAGATGGACAAAACCGCCGGGATACCGGGCCGAAAAATCGGTAAGCGCGGATTCAAAATTCCGTTCAAAAACCGGTGCTTTGAATTCCCCTGACGCGGTAAAATACGGAAAAACAGCGGCCACATGAAAATGCTGCCGAAGGTTCGGAGCTGCCGTCGACTGATCATTGACGGAGGCAAGATAAAAGTACCCGGGCTCCTTTATCGCAAGCAGATAGATAATGAGGGGCAGATGTTCCGCGGGGAAGCCCACATCATCGGTGTAACTGAAAAAAGGAACATCCCTGACGTCCGCGAAGCCGGGATCTACCGGCCTGCCCCGGCGAACCTTTTCCAGCTCCAAAGCCAGGTTCCTCGTCCAATCCAGGCCGAAGTACGGGTCGCGGACAGTTTCATACCGCTGCGACCATCTGTTGCCCCGCTCCTCCGTGTTCCGGACCTTTAACGGTCCTATATCGAGACAGTTCCCCGTCACCGGCAGATAGAGACCGTCAACAAGCCATTTCGCAAAACCGGAACAGTTGAGACCGCCGGCTTCCATCGGCTTAAGCGTTTCGATAAAAACAAACCGCCCTTCCCCGTTTAAAGCACCGTCCTCCCCGTCCGGGAGCAGCGGGAGGGCTTCCCGGACCGTCTCGACCATGGAACTGAGCGTTGTATATCCCGAATGCGTCCTTTCCGGAAATATGATGTCCCAATGTATCACCCCGTCGGTGGCGGTAATGATCTTTGCAAAGGGCGCCGCTGCCAGTGTTTCCGGCGGTATTGGGAGAAGGACATCTACGTACAGCGGATATCCGTAAAGATAGAGGTCCAACCGGCTTCGGCCTTCGTCCGGGAAAATCCTGATAAAACTGCCGGGATCGCTTTTAATGAATATTTTTATCTGAAGTAATTTTCCGCTGATATCGTCGGTTTTTATTATGTACGTGCCCTTGCTGTACAGGGGAAAGGAATAGGATTCTTCATTGATGAACAGCAGATAGACAGCTTGGTTCTGTTCGGCAACGGAAACTTTCACCCGTTGCTTTTCACCGGAGAGTTCCTCCACCCGGGTATTTGTTCGTCGTAAGAGAAGCGGACCGCTCCCGAGAACGGAACGGTATTTTTCTCTGACCTCATTGTTTTCCGGAAAATTGTAGGCGGATCCCCCTCCCGGAAAAGTAAATGACGTTCGTACTTCGGCTTCCAGGGAGGCAGCCCCGAACATGAGAAAAAATACCGCGATAACGCCGAACATCTTTTTCATTATTGATAGTATCGACAAAAAACTATTATTCCTGCAGTTCCAGACGGATGGGGATTTTCGTTATACCAAAATCTCTCCGGATACTGTTCAATACGTATTTTGTATAAAATTTTGGGAAGTCTTTTTTCCGGTTTACAAACATGACAAAGGTCACCGGATTGGTTTTTTTCTGTGTTATATATTTTATCTTCCACTGAAAGCTTTTCTTTCTCGGCAGAGGGTTTTTTTCTTTCCACTGCCGCAGGTGCTTATTGAGCACCGACGTCTGTATGTTTCTGTGCAGCTGCTTCCACACCTGAACAATCTGTTGAAGCAGACCATCGATATTCTTGTTCCGCAGCGCCGAAATAAAAACGATAGGCGCGAAGGAGAGAACGGGAAACATGAACCGGACACGGTCTGAAAAGGCATTTTCCGCGTTCGCGGCCCCTTCCATCAGGTCCCATTTATTGATGACGATAATCAGGCCCCTTCCCCGCTTTTCCGCCTGGGCGGCGATTTTCTTGTCTTGTTCCGTAAGGCCGGATTCCGCGTCAACCATCAGCAGCACCACATTCGCAAATCCGATACTGTCAATCGCGCGGGTAACGGAATAATACTCCAAGTCCTCGGTAACTTTATTTTTCCTTCGTATGCCCGCCGTATCCATTACCTCGATGGAGTAATTCCCGTAGGAAAACCGCGCGCTCAGCATGTCCCGGGTGGTCCCCGGTATGTCGGAAACAATTGCCCGGTCCTCCTGAAGCATTGTATTGAGGAGCGTCGATTTCCCCGTATTCGGCTTTCCGATAATGGCAATTCGTATCACCTCCGTTTCAGGAGGAGCCTCGGGGGCCTCACTGTCAGGTACAGCCATGTTTTCCCGCAGATATCCGGCGGCCGTTTCGAGAAGATTGCCGACATTCCGGTTGTGCAGAGCGGATATGGGACAAATTTTCGAAAAACCCGTTGCAAACAGATCCGAAGCGGACATTTCACTTTCCGGATTGTCCGCTTTATTGACCGCCAGGAGTACTTTTCGGGCATACGGGCGGAGGACTTCGATAAAGTCATGATCTTCCGGAGTAAGCCCCCCTATTTCCACCATGAGAACAATAACAGCGGCCCTGTCGAGGTAGGAGAGGCTTTTTTCGACAACCGATTTCTGCAGCGCGTCCCCTTCCAGTGAAAAGCCTCCCGTGTCTATCAGAGTACAGGGAATACCGGATATTTCAATAGTTTCTTCCACGGGGTCTCTCGTAACTCCCGCCGTTTTGTGGGTTACGGCCCTTCTTTTTTTCAAAATACGGTTGAAAAGGGTCGATTTTCCTACATTCGGCCTGCCGGCGATAACAATAATCGGCAGCTTCACGGCGAATAACTCGGGAGGTCAAAACGTTCATGCATCCATGTTTTTACATATTCATCGATTTCTTCGAAGGAACGCATGTCCATAATGGTCCCCACCAGTTCCTCGGCCTCTGTCAACGTAATTGAACGGATAATTTTTTTTATTTCAGGAATGCCGAACGGACTCATACTGTACTCGTCGAGGCCTAAGCCGAGAAGTATGACGGTCGCGATAGGATCACCCGCCATTTCACCGCACATCCCCACGGATATTCCCTGCCGGTGGGCGCTCTCGATAATTGTTTTCAGGAGCCGTAAAACCGCGGGGTGAAACGGCTCATAGAGATAGGCAATTTTCTCGTTCCCTCGGTCGACGGCAATTGTGTACTGAATTAAATCGTTTGTGCCGATGGAAAAAAACTGGACCTCCTTTGCCAGGATATCGGCAGTCAGCGCGGCCGACGGGACCTCTATCATAATTCCGACGGGGATTTTTTCCTTAAACCCGATACCTTCCCTCCTGAGGTCCTCTTTCGTTTCCTCCAGTACATCCAGCACATTCCGGAGTTCTTCGATACCCGAAATCATGGGAAACATAATGTTCAAATTACCGTACACACTGGCCCGGAGCATGGCACGCAGCTGGGCCTTGAAAATATCCAGCCGGGCAAGACAAAACCGGACGGCCCGCCATCCTAAAATCGGGTTCCTTTCATCAAGCTCTTTAATATCGGGAATCAGTTTGTCTCCGCCTACATCGAGTGTCCTGATGGTGACGGGGCTGTTTTTCATTTTTTTAAGCACCCTGCTGTAAAATTCATACTGTTTTTCCTCCGATGTCAAAACACCGGACTGGAGGAAGAGAAACTCCGATCTGAACAGGCCGATTCCGTCGCTTCCGTGGCTGAGGACACTTTCCACCTCTTCCGCGACCTCGATGTTTGCCTTCAGGGCAATGCATTTACCGTCCTTCGTTTCAGCCGGCAGTTCATTCAAGGTAAGCAGGTCGATTTCCCGCTTTTCCCATTCTTGCCGCGACTGTCTGTAATGGAGGAGTGTTTTCTCCTCCGGCCGGATGATAACGACCCCGCTGTTGCCGTCGACAATGATTTCATCACCGCCGTGCACATTTTTACAAATATTTTTCAGCCCTACAACCGCGGGCAGTTCAAACGAGCGCGCGAGAATCGCGGTATGAGAAGTCTTCCCCCCCGCGTCCATGGCAATGCCTTTAATCATCCGCTTGTTCATCCGCAGCGCTTCAGAGGGAAGCAGATTGTGGGCGACAAGCACTACCTCTTCCGAAATGTCCGCTAACGAAATCCTCTCCCGGAACAGCAGATGGTTCAGCACCCGCTGTGCCACATCATGAATGTCGATCGAACGTTCCCGCAAATACGCGTCCCCGGAAGCCTGCAGCTGCCTGACAAATTCTTCCATCGCCTCCGAAAGGATCCACTCCACGTTCTTTTTCCGGTCACGCAGGCCTTTCTGAACTCTTGCGGTAAATTCCGGATCACGCAGCATTAACAGATGCGAATCGAGAAAGTGGACTTCATTGCCGTCTGTACTTTCCTCAACCTTTTTCTTTAATTCCGTTATTTCGGAACTGGCCCTGTCCGTGGCATCGATGAACCGTTCGTACTCACTGTCAACTTCGTGGTCGCCGATTTCATACTTCGGGATTGAAACTGTATCTTCATAGTACACAAAGGCCTTTCCAGCAACGATTCCGGGACTTGCTGAAATACCCTGGATTGTTTTCATAACTCTATCTTACCAGAAACCGGGGGTTTGGTCAAAACAGGCGCGCCCTGCCGGGCGCACCAAACAAAAAGGGCCGCCTCTGTCCGACGCGGCCCCTTATCCGTATTCCCGGAGGTTATACCTCCATCAGTTTTTCAGGACTGACAACCGGTCCGTATTTTTCTTTCAGTGCAAGCAGGTCCGCTTTCTGCTTTTTGTAAACATCGAAGAGCTGACCGGGCAGATTTTCTTCTTTACCGTATGCTTCTGTCTGCAGATCGATTCTGCCGACGATATTGTCGATGTAGAAGGAAAACTGCTTATCATAGAGGGATTTCGGATACTCCTTGTCAATTCCCGAAAAAAGTGTATTCAAATCTTCATATTTGGGAATGGACCCGATAGGAGTCTCAATTGCCTCTACATCACCGTGAGCAAAGAGCTCGAGCCATCCGAGCCAGACCCGCACGTCCTTCTTTTCACCTAACAGGCCGGAACCGCTCCCGCCTCTGTTTTCGTGGGTAAGGAAATAGTTCAGCCCCGCCAAGACAGGCCGGCCCGCTTCGGAAAATTTCCCGGAGTTATAAAACTGAAACTGCGCGTCCATGTAGTCGGCTAACGCGCCGGGAATAAACGGAGCATTGGCCCAGGGCTGCCGCCTGACACCCGTGGCACCGATTTCGGTTGCCGTTGCCTTCGATACAATTGAAGCGCCGATAGCCACCCCTTCATCAGCCGTTTTCGCGACCCACACCGGGGGCATGGTATCGGAGTCCCGGCCCGAATACGTTATTACCTTGACGGGAGCACCCGCGGGATCTTCCGCCGCCCTGCCGTTATGGTTCTCAATTGCCTCGCACCGGAGTGTGCAGCGGGCGTTTTTATGGGAAAGGGGGACGGGGTTCCCGTTTGAATCGGTCTTGCCTTCCCACCATTCGCCTTGGAAGTTGATGCCCGCTTTTGGATGTTCCTCGCCGTTGCCTTCCCAATGGGGAACACCGGTTTCATCGATAAGCACATTCGACCAGATTACCTCGGTGCCGTCACCGCGGAGGCATTTCATCAGATACGGATCTCCCTCCTGATTTACATCCGCGACAATTCCGAATATTCCCTTTTCCGGGTTGATGGCCCGAAGGGTCCCGTCTTCGGCAATCCACATTTGCGCGAGGTCATCGCCGATGAAATCGGTACCCACCATCGCGGTCGTCGTTTTTCCGCATCCCGACGGCGCCGCTCCCGCGAAGAAGGTTTTCCTCCCCCCGGGACCGGTCATTCCGGTAATAAACATATGTTCCGAAAGTTCGTTTTCCTTTTGATAATAGGTGGAGTAGTCAACGGCAAAGCGGTGATTTCCCTTTTTCAGAAGGAGGGTATTCCCGGCGTAGGTGCAGAACGTAGAAAAGGTGGTAAACCAGCTCCTGTCCATAAAAATCCTGGCATTCGGCACGTCCTCGGGTCTGTTCGGCCCCTGGGAGTGGACATTAGTAAAGAAAACACCTTTTCGGACAACTTCCTTATCAAAATCTTTATGAATGTTTCTGTACAGCAGCGCGGCAGAGTGGAGAACATAGGTTGATGATGAAATTTCAATTGCCGGAATTGCCGCCTGGGCACCCGCGGGGCCTCTGCTGTAAAAGCCGACGATCATGGTCATTCCGTGCATAATACCCTTCATATTGTTTTGCACATATTCCAGCGCTTCGGCCCGCTGGATCGACAGGGCCAGGGCGCTGATTTTTTCATCCGGATTGATGATATAGTAGGTTTGATCGACCAATCGGGCCTGGTCCTGGGGCAGGTCAAAATGGATGGTATGCTTCTCTTTCGCAAGCTTTTTTTCCTCTCCTGTTTTCAGAGAGAGTTCCCGTATCCACTGTACGTCCTTTTCGCTGCCGGTATTTACAAAGACATATTCCGGTTCGCACATTGCAATGGCATTTGCCACCTTCAGCAATGCTTCTTCATTTTTTATAGCATCTAATTTTTTTCTATTCTCCGCGTCCAGGTTGTCATCGAAAACCTTACGCGCCTCGTCCATGGTGCCGACTCCCCCTACAGTTAGCAGGATATCATCACCTTTTTTTAATTCCAGCATACTATGCTCCTTCCCCCTAACGCTTCTGTTGGGGTTATAAGTTACTATATCATGTATTTTTTAATGACAAGACTTCCAATACTACAGGTAATATAAATGCTTTTTTTATTTATATCAAGGGAAAAAAACGGCGCCTTCTGCCGATACTAAATATGAGATGGCCAAGAAAAAATCAAAAATCGGATGTCTGTTCTGGATCGCCCTTATACTTCTTGTTATTGTCATTTTTCTCTTCAACCGGGAACGGATTAAGCAGGTAATTGAATCCACCGGGTTTACCACGTTTCTTTCAAACCGAAAGGAAGAAAAGGAGGAAGAAAAGGAGGGCCCGGAAGTACTGCGGGAGAAAAAAGAAGAGGAAGAACCGGACAGTATCGAAATCGAACCGGAGAACCGGCAGCCCGAAAGCGTCCTCGAGGAAAAAACAGCTGAAGAGGACACCGGGGGGCCTTCCGAAACGGAAGCGGAAAAAAGGCACAGAAACGCGAAACTATATTTTATCGATGTAAATGATGAAGGGATAATATCGCTGCAGGCGGTAGTACGGCGTGTTTCCTTTAGCGACAGCCCCCTTACCGAAACAGTACGGGCATTACTGCAGGGAATGCTCCCGTCCGAATTAAATATGGAGTTAATTAATCTTATTCCGGAAAATACACGCCTCCTTTCCATCCGTGTTTCCGACGGAACGGCGTATATCAATTTTAACGAAGCGTTTCGATTCAATTCCCTCGGGAAAGAGGGGTATGTGGCGCAAATAAAACAGGTGGTGTACACCGCCACCGAATTTTCCACCGTTAACAGTGTCCAGATCCTTATTGAAGGGCAAACATACGAATACCTCGGACCTGAAGGGGTTTTTATCGGTCAGCCGCTTACAAGGAATTCCTTCGACTAAACCAGCGCTTCTTCTATCAGCTTCTCCAGGCCGGAAATAGTATCGCCCCCGTTGTCCTGTACAACGCAGGCAAGAAACTCTATATTGCCCCGCCGGCCCTGTATGGGGCTTCGGCACAGGCGGGAAACCGTCACTCCCCGGGCCCGGAGCCCCGCGCCCACTTCCGCGACGGTTTTGCGAAGGAGCGAAACGTCTCTTACAACACCGTCGAAAGCGCTTCCGCCCTGTTGACATTCGAATTGTGGTTTAATTAATACAATTCCCCACTTCTCCAGGGTAAGGCCGAGTATATGTTCAGCAGCGGAGACAATCGACCTAAACGAAAGGTCCGCGACGGCGGCGTCCGGCGGCGGATGGAAACCGGTGCATTCCATAATATTTTTCCGCTCGTGTACCCGTACCCGATTATCGGTCCGCAGCGAGTAATCCAGCTGGTTATAGCCTACATCGACGGAATGGACCAGCCGGGCTCCTGACTGCAAAAGACAGTCGGTAAAACCGCCGGTAGAGGCCCCGGCATCGAGAAAAACCTTCCCGGCTGCCGAAACATTCCACGCGGACAGGGCGTATTCCAGCTTCAGCCCGCCCCGGGACACATATTTCTTTTTTACTTCTTCGCAGGCAGCACTTTCCCGCACCGTCCGCTTCGGATCATACACGGTTTCCCCGTTTACCCGGAAGGCACCGGCCTGAATTTTTGCCTTCAGTTTCTCCCGAGTATATTCCGGGAATTGAAGTTCTAAGAGCTGCAGGAAGGAGACTTCACCGTCATAATTCATAAGCCGGCATGTTCGTTGATCCGGAAAATATCGAGAGTTTTTCCGCTTACCGCGTCGATTTCCGCGACCACCCCCTGGAGTACAGCCGGAGCGTCCGCGACTTCCATTTTCAGCGGCATTTGGGTCAGGTTGCGCTGGACGGCTATGGCCGGATTAAATCCGATTACACTCGGGACCGGCCCGGTCATCCCCAGATCGGTTATATATCCGGTCCCCCGCGGCAGTATCCGCTCGTCCGCGGTTTGTACATGGGTGTGGGTGCCCACAATGAGGGACGCTTTCCCGTCCATATACAGGGCGAGGGACTCTTTTTCATCCGGTGCTTCGGCGTGGAAGTCGATAATGAGAATATTTGCAGCCGACTTCAGGCTCCTGTGGGAGTCCATTGCCTGTTTGAAGGGACAATTCGAACTCTGCAGTCTGTTTCTGCCCTGAAGATTGACAACGGCCACTTGTACACCCTTCACTTCGAACACCCCTGTCCCTTTTCCCGGGACAGAAGACGGATAGTTAGCAGGCCGAAGCAGTCGGGCGTCATTTTTTAGCATATCGAGAATTTCACGTTTCTGCCAAATGTGGTTGCCCGTTGTTATTACATCGATTCCCGCGGAATAAAATTGATTCGCGAGTTCCGGTGTAATACCAAACCCGTCCGCGGCATTTTCTCCGTTGGCCGCGGTAAAATCAATTGAGTATTTTTTTTTCAGGTCCTGCAGGTACACAAAAATTGCCCTGCTTCCCGGCTGCCCGACAATGTCGCCGAGAAACAAGGCACGTACAGTATCAGCCATTCGTATACCCGCTTTTTCTATTTCGCGTACTCGACAATTCGGGTTTCACGGATAATGGTTACCTTTATTCTGCCGGGATAGCGGAGCTCAGTTTCAATTTTTTTCGCAATGTCCTTTGCTAACAGTTTTGCTTTATTATCATCCACCGACTCATTATTGACCATAATCCGAACTTCACGCCCTGCCTGAATGGCGAAGGCTTTGTCGACTCCGTTGAAACCTTCCGCGATCTTTTCCAAGTTTTCAAGCCGCTTGATGTAATTATCAAGGGTTTCCCGCCGTGCTCCCGGACGGGAAGCTGAAATGGCATCGGCAATCTGAACGATAACCGATTCAACGCACGTCGGTTCTACATCATTATGATGAGATCCGATTGCATTGATGACCCGGGCATCCTCCCCAATTTTCCTGGCAATATCCATGCCCACTTCGGCGTGGTTCCCGTCCCCGTCCGTTTCAATCCCCTTGCCGATATCGTGAAGCAAAGCGGCACGTTTTGACAGTTCCCGGTCGGCGCCCACTTCCGCGGCGATCATGCCCGCGAAAACGGCAACTTCCTTGGAGTGATACAGGACGTTCTGTCCGTAGCTGGTCCTGAAATAGAGACGCCCGAGGGCCCGTGTCCCTTCCTGGGTCATATTATGGATGCCGAGATCGAAGGTAATTTTCTCCCCCTCCTCCATAATTTTCTGATTGATCTCCTTCGTTACCTTGAATACGACTTCTTCAATGCGCGCGGGATGGATCCGTCCGTCGGCAATGAGCCGTTCTAAAGACGCTTTCGCCACTTCTTTCCGGACCGGGTCGAAACAGGAGATAACCACCGCTTCAGGCGTATCGTCAATAATAATGTCAACGCCTGTCATTGTTTCTAAGGTGCGGATATTCCGGCCTTCCCGGCCGATAATACGGCCTTTCATCTCGTCACTGGGTAAACTAACCGATGTTACCGTAACTTCGGAACTGATGTCCGTTGCAATCCGCTGGATTGTGGTTACGAGAATGTCGCGGGCGCGTTTTTCCGCGCTATTCCGCGCTTCTTCCTCGATTTTGTTAATGATCACCTGTGCATCATGCTTCGCGTCTTCTTCCATCGACTGCATGATGAGTTTCTTTGCTTCTTCTGTAGTTATTCCGGCTATCCGTTCTAATTCAGCCTTCCACCGTACCTCTTCAGATTCTAAAAATTTTTCTTTCTCTACAAGCTTCCCTTCACGGTTCGACAGCATCTGCGACTGATTTTCAACCGCAGATGTTTTTTTCTCTAGGTTTTCTTCTTTCTGTAAAAGTCTTCTTTCAAATCTCTGTAACTCATTTCTTCGTTCTCGAAATTCATTTTCCTGTTGATTTCGTTCCTCAAGTAATTTATCTTTCGCCTCTAAAATTACTTCACGTTTCTTTGCTTCCGCCTCCTTCAAGGCGTCCTGTTTTATTCTTTCCGCTTTCTGTTCGGATGAAGAAAGTTGAAATCTGGCATACAGCCATCTAATTGACCAACCTAGAATCAAACCAGCAATGGGAAGTATAATTATCAGCCATAAAGCCATAAACTTCCCCCACTATTGTAATGTGGCAAATATTATAAAGAATCGCTGAAAATTGTCAAGCTAAAAAGGCATCACACTGATAGAAAATCGGAGGAAAACAGCTTATTTATGAAAAACTGTATCGACTGGACCCCGTTTTTAAACCCGAAAAAGATCATTCCGTCAATATTTTTATAAACACCGGGAATAAAGAGGTAATTCCGCAGGTGGCGTTTGTCGTTTTCAGAAAGTTTTGGTTTGAATGCCGGCAGTTCGATACTTTTATTTTTTCCGTAGAGGTAATTTTTTTCCT
Organism: uncultured Spirochaetales bacterium; assembly: GCA_964440465.1. Taxonomy (GTDB): domain Bacteria; phylum Spirochaetota; class Spirochaetia; order SPDA01; family CAZSGZ01; genus CAZSGZ01. Next base: position 28,070 of record CAYTSI010000016.1, on the reverse strand, counting down.
CCATAACATACCGAACAATTTCTTCATTCACAAAATATGAAAAGGACTGAATGCTTTCGGTATCCAGTCCAATGGTAATATCAGGCTTGAAAGCACCGTTATCATACACAAGGACGCCTACATACACCGCGTCAACGGCTTTTGAAAGCCTCATCAGCCCCTTCATCGGCGGGATATTAAACTTTTCCATTATTTCGAAGAGCATATCGATATCAAGGCCTTCCTCAGTAAAGGCGGCGTGGATTGTCTTCTTCCCCCCGGAACTGCTGTAACTCTCCTTTTCTTCATGCTGGATAGACAAATCCAAAGATAAATCGACGTCGGAAAATGAAAATAGATCCTCGATACTTGAGGTGTCCTCTTTTTTCTTCCTTTTTACGCCCAGCACATCGTCGGTCAATTTCTTAAAATCCCGGTCCAGCCCCTCTTCTCTCTTTTCAGAGATAATGCTTTCACTAACCGTAAAAGTACCGTCTTTTTCTTCCATTACAACTGCCGCGGCTTCCGGAATCATTCCATATACCTCGGCCGCGGGAACGATGGAGATAATGTTTTTTTCCAGGAGGTAATCTAAATCGGTATTTCCGGTATTTTGAAGAACTCCGTTCTGATCGACCATTTCCTCCAGTTCTTCAGGCTCCTCCTGTTCGGAAGCGGCACTCGGTTCGATTTTCCTGAAATTCCCCGTATAGCCGGCCCCGAAGCCTGATTGAAAAAAAGTCCCGTAAAAAGATCCGCCGGAAACTTTCTCCAAAACAGCCTCTTCAGCTTCACCGTCCGCTTCAGCTTCCGCGAGTTCCTCGATATGCTCCGCGGCCGTCTCTTCCCCTTTTACGATGTAAAGTGGAGTAAGAGGTATCTCTTCCGGCTCTTCCAGCTCCGGCAGTTCTTCCTCATCAATTTCCTCAATTTCTTCCGGCTCCTCGTCCGGGACCTCTTCAACTTCTTCTATTTCTTCCGGTACCGGTTCTTCGATTTCTACTAATTCTTCAAAGTCTTCGTTAGGCTCCGGCTCCACCTCTGCTTCAGGCTCCCCGGGAACGCCTTCCTCCTCCGGGCTTACTTCTTCGTACTCTTCTTCATGAAACTGAATATCTTCAACTTCTTCGGCCTCAGCTTGATCGTCAATTTCCTCAAGCTGCGCCGCAACCTGAGCGGGCTCCTCGGCCTCTGCCAGCTC
>CAYTSI010000016.1:9148-26790 GCA_964440465.1 uncultured Spirochaetales bacterium | reverse complement strand
TCTACTTCAATAGGCCGCATGCCCGCGGTAAAAGATTCTTCTTTCGGCGCGGGTGCGGGTGCCGGCGCCGGCCGCGGAGCAGGAATCGGGATACCCCCTTCCGGACTGTATTGGACATTCAGGGCAGTACCGCTCTTTAGAACGCGCTCCAGGGCCTCTTCAAGATTATCAATATTTATTTTCGACGGTCCCGTGCTGATCTTGCTGCCGATAACTTCAATTATCTCATCCCAGCTCTTTTCGATTAAGCTGTCAACCGTTTCTTCCTTCGCGCCTTTGAACTTCCCGATACCCCGTTTGATCTCTTTCTTTACCAGTTCCCGCCTGGCACCGAGTTCCCGCTTCCATTTTTCCCAATCAATACTTTCCTTATTTTCAACATACTCTTTTAAGAAATTTACCTGAAAACGTTTTATCCTCTCACTTAAAATTAATATCTTATCCTGACGTAAACTTAAAATCAGAAATAACAGAAGGAAAAGAGTTATGAAAAAGGAAGCCATGAGAATAATTTTAAGATAATTATTGAGGGTAAACACATTATCCGGCAGCAGGCGGCCGACCACATAGAAATAGTTTTCCGATTTGCTGCTTAGAAGCGCGAAGGTGTTCCCGCTGTCCGACTGAAGCAGACTTTTTTGTGCCGCGATTTTCGATCCGCGGCTCCATGTTTCCCGTATCTGGGTGATAACTTCATCGGTAAAATCGAGGCTTGAATGGAGTAAATAGCCCCGGTCATCTACAATATCCACTTTTTGCCCCGTAATGAGCGCTCCCTGCTGAAGAAGAAAAGTTGTAAAATCCCTAACGGAAACATAGAAGACCGCGGTACCCTTAAAAATGGAGAGTGAATCGTAAAAAGGAAACAGAAAAACAATGTGATTATTAATACCGTCGATCCGTATGGCGTTGTCCTCACCCTTTTCCAACATGAACGTATCGGGGTCATCGACATTTTCAACATCTTCCAGGCGCTTATAGGTCAGGCTGTAATCCGTTCGGCTTTTTATGTCCGATCCGAGGGTGCTGTAATGAATATTGCCGTTTTCATCTAAAAACCGGACAAAGAGAAAGCCTGAAAGTTCTTCCTGCAGGTATTGAAACAGTTTTTCCCGTTCATTGATATCTTCCGTGCTTAAATTCGGTAAAAATGAACGCTGAATGAACCCCTGCCCTAATACAGCGTCGAAACGTTTTATATATGTATCATGGTAATCGTCAACGAAAGTTGTCGTCCGGCGCAATTCTTCCTGAAGCGAATTACTTACACGCTGATTGTAAAATTTTGTCTCGATAACGCTAAATAGGCCTGAAAAGGCCAATACAGAGAATCCGCCGAACACTACAACTGTAATAAGAAGGCTTAACGCCGCCTTCTGTACGGTTTTCATGAGAAAAGGAAGGCCTCCTGTCCTGTATCTACTAGTATCGACACATTTTAGCCTGAAATCGAGTTAAAAAAGAGGAGGCAACGCCTCCTCGTGTAGTATGTAATTAAATGACCGATATGTAAATAGTTACGAAAGAGTGTTATTCCTTCTCTTCTTTTTCAGCTGTTTTAGCTTTTTCGGACTTTTCCGCGGCCTTTTTCTTTTTCTTCTTCGGCTCTTCTTCCCTGTCTACCAGTTCTAAAAGGACCATTTCCGCGGCATCGTTATTCCTGTATCCAATTTTCAAGATCCTTGTATAACCGCCGTTGCGAGTACTGTACTTTGGCGAAATCTCGGTAAAAAGTTTACCTACAATAGCCTTGTCTTTTATATCTTTTGCAATAATTCGCCTGTTATGGACCGAATCCACCTTTGCCCGGGTTACCATCTTTTCCGCGGTCCTCCGGACCTCTTTTGCCTTTGCCTTCGTCGTTTTAATTCTTCCGTATTTGAAGAGTGAGGTAACCATATTTCTGTGCAGTGCATTTCGATGACTCGGTTTTCTGCCGAGCCTGTTGAATCCCTTTCTGTTATTCATCACTTACTTCCTTACTGCTTTCAAGTTTTTTCGCCGCTTTTAAGTTGCTGTAATCGGTCATACCGAGCGCAAGGTTCCACTCTGAAAGCTTTTCTTTAATTTCAAGTAACGATTTTTTACCAAAATTCCGTGTTTTCGCGATCTCTTCTTCGGTTTTTCGAGTTAAATCGCCGATTGTTCTAATATTTGCGTTCTTCAGGCAGTTACTCGACCGTACTGAGAGTTCAAGTTCCTCAACCGGAGTATTAAGCAGTGTCCTTACCCGTTCTTCATCTTCATCAACTTCTTCGTCGCCTGTTATTGAGTCTTCGTCAAAATTAATGAAGATGGTAAAATGATCTTTCGCGATTTTCGCGGCTTCCGCCACCGCGTCCTCCGGCAGTACTGAGCCGTCTGTCCACACTTCCAGATTCAGCTTATCATAATCGTTCCGCTGTCCTACTCTGGTATTTTCGATATTGTATTTAACACGCAGCACCGGCGAAAATACTGAATCAAGAGCAATTGTGCCGATGATGTCAATATATTTTTCATTCACCTCCGCCGGTACATACCCGCGGCCGAGGTCTATTTGAATTTCGAAATCGATATTCGCGTCTTTCATGAGCGTGGCTATAATCTGGCCGCCATTTTCAATTTCGATGTCGTTTCCTTCCGCTAAGTCCTTCCCCGTTATTTCTCCAGCGCCTTTGCGTTCAAGAAAAATCGTTTTCGATTCGGCATCGTTCGGCAGTTTAATCCTTAACTGCTTAAAGTTACTGATAATTTCAGGTGTATCTTCAACAACCTCGGGAATGGGTTCAAACTCGCTGGAGATAAGATGAGGGTTCCCTTCCTGATCGTATGACGTTATTTTAACCGCGGTAACGGCATATCCCTGAATAGATGAAAGAAGGATACGCCGCAGCGTATTGCCGATAGTTGTTCCATACCCTCTTTCAAAGGGGTAGGCAATAAACTTTCCGTAGTTCTTCTTTGCCTCACTGTGTTCAAACGTAATGCCTTTAGGACGTTTAAATCCCTTAAGAAGGTTTTTCCTCGCCATATATATACTCTCCGTTATACTATCTATCTGGAATACAACTCAACGATAAGTTGTTCTTTTATATCCTCGAGATCGGTTACGTCGTTTCTGCTCGGGACGTTTTTCAAAGTCCCTTTCATCTGATCTGGATCAACCTCCAGCCAGGGAACTACACCCGATCTGGTGTATTCTTTCAGGCTTTCTTTCACAACAGTAAGTTTTTTCCCTTTTTCGCTTAGCTCTACTACATCATCGGCTTTTACAATATATGAAGGGATATTTACTTTTTTTCCGTTTACCAGAATGTGACCATGCAGCAACAGCTGCCGGGCTTGGGCCCTGGAAGAGGCGAAGCGCATGCGGTATACAATGTTATCGAGCCTGCTCTCAAGCATTGTAATGAGATTATCACCTGTTTTCCCGGTTTTTCGGTCGGCCTTTTCAAAAAAGATACCGAACTGTTTCTCGTACATCCCGTAAATTCGTTTTACCTTCTGCTTTTCCCTCAGCTGCAGACCGTAATCAGACATTTTTTTCGATCTTCCCCGCGGGTCCTTACCCGGCGAGTTCCGTTTTTTCGTTATCGGACATTTAGCGCTGTTGCACCGCTCGCCCTTTAAAAAGAGTTTCCGTTTATCCGCTCTACAGAGCCTGCATACTGGTCCTGTATACCTTCCCATTATCTATACTCCTTATTATACACGTCGTGTTTTTCTCGGCCGGCAGCCGTTATGGGGAATAGGAGTAACGTCTTTGATACTCCGCACCTGAAGGCCGAGAGCGCCGAGGGCCCGAACCGCGGATTCCCGGCCGACTCCGGGACCTTTAACAAAAACATGGACTTCCCTCAGCCCGTAATCTATCGCTGTTTTTGCGGCTGTCTCCGCTGTTGTCTGCGCCGCGTAAGGAGTTGATTTCTTTGCCCCTCTGAAGTTAAGCGAACCGGCGCTTGCCCATGAAACTGTATTCCCGTTTAAATCGGTAATCGTGACAATGGTATTGTTAAATGTAGCCTGAATAAATACTTTCCCGATCTGTACCGTCTTTTTTTCTTTTTTCTTCTTTACCTTAGCCAATCTGTAGACCCTCCGTCATCTTATACTGCCTTTTTCTTACCCGCAACGGTTTTTCTCTTACCCTTTCTGGTCCGAGAATTGTTTTTTGTTCTCTGCCCGTTAACCGGCAGTCCTCTCCTGTGTCTCAGGCCCCGATAGCAGCCGATATCCATCAGCCGTTTGATATTCATCGACACCTGCGTCCGCAAACGTCCCTCGACTGTATAGTCATTTTCTAAAATTTTTCTTAGTTTGTTTATATCGTCAGCAGACAGGTCGTTCATTCGTTTGTCCGATTCAACACCTGCTTTCCTGCATGCTTCGACTGCCGTAGACCGGCCCACACCATATATATAGGTAAGGGCTATTTTAACGGCTTTATTCGGTAAATCGACTCCCGCGATACGTGCCATATTCTTCTCCTATTTTTGCCGCTGCTTGTGCTTCGGATTGCTGCATATAATCCGGACAACGCCGCGGCGGCGAATTACTTTACATTTATCACAAATCGGTTTTACGCTTACACGCACTTTCATCTCTGTTCTCCTACTCTTACAAATTCCTGGATCGTATCTTTCCCTTGTTTGTCAACCCTTCATGATGATGCATCCTCAAATGCCCTTCTATCTGCGACATTGTGTCAAGATCGACTCCGACCATAATCAGTAATGAAGTACCGCCCATAATCATGGCAACCTCCATGGGAAAATTAAACAGCTTATTGACAATTGTCGGAATTATCGCGATAAACGCCAGAAATAATGACCCCGGCAGAATAATCCTGCTTAAAATTTTATTTAAATATTCTTCCGTTTTTTCAGCCCGTATACCCGGAATGGACCCGCCGTTTTCCCGTATCTGCTTTGCTATTTCAGACGGGTTTAAAGAAACCTGTGTATAAAAATAGGCGAAAAAGACAATAAGCAGGGTATACACAATGAGATACGGTGCTCCGCCGAAATGGAGCCAATTAGCAAAATCGCCGAGCCATTTGACCCGCGTTCCCAGGTTGCCCGCGATCTGCAGCGGAAACTGCAAAATTGAAGAGGCAAAGATGACGGGAATAACGCCGGAGGGGTTGATTTTAAAGGGGATGTAGGTGTTCTGGGCCCCGTACATCCGCCTGCCCACAACACGCTTGGCGTAGTGCACCGGTATTTTTCGCTGTCCCTTTTGCTCGTAAATAACGAGGGCCACAATACCTACAAACATGATAAATACAATAATAACGAAAACCGGGTTCAGCTCGCCGGTCTGTATGCGCCGGATGAGTACACCGATGGAATTCGGCATACGGGCTACAATTCCCGCGAATATTAAGAGGGAAATACCGTTTCCTATCCCCCGCTGTGTTATCTGCTCACCCATCCACATAAGAAAAACCGTACCCGTTGTAACCGTAATCATAGCAATTATTGTGTACGGCAGCTTCGCCATGGTAAGGGCGTCGGGTATTTGGTCGGCATATACCGTAACAACGTAGGATTGGATGAGGCAAATCAGCACCGTTCCATATCTCGTGTACCGCTGGATCTTCTTTTTCCCGCCTTCTTCCTGTGATATCTTTTTAAGAGCAGGAAAAACAAGCAGCAGCAGCTGCATAATAATCGACATAGATATATAGGGCATGATACCGAGCATGAACACGGAGAAATTTTTGAAAGCTCCCCCGGCAAAGAAGTCGATGTATTCGGTCAGACCCATACCGCCGCCTGATGCCTGGGAGGTAAAGTACAATTTCAGGGCATTTACATTAATTCCTGGAATGGGCAGAGCAGCCCCTAAACGAAAAATGACGAGAATCATTACCGTAAATAAAATACGCTGTCGTAAATCTTTAATGCGAAATATGTCCAGGAACGCGTTTCGTGCCATATTTATTCTTGACCTTCCTTATCATCGTTTGTTTCTTGCTTGCCGTCTTCCTCTGCAGTTTCGGCAGCAGGTTCCGTTACGGTCCCTCCGGCTTTCTCGACCATTTCCTTCGCGGACTTCGATATTTTCAGGTCTTCTATGACCAATTTTTTCGTTACTTCGCCCTTTCCGAGAATTTTGACGTACTGAGCACTGTTTTTTACAAGCTTTTTTTCTTTCAGTGAAGCCAGATTGACCGTGTCGCCGCTGTTAAATTTTTTCTCCACTTCCGCTATACTGAGCGGGACATAGGTCTTTTTAAAGGGATAATTGGAAAATCCGCGGCGCGCGACCCTCCGGTATAACGGCATCTGTCCGCCTTCAAATCCGGGCCGCACACTTCCGCCCGACCGTGATTTCTGTCCTTTATCTCCCCGGCCGCAGGTCGAGCCTTTTCCCGCGCTGTCTCCCCGTCCGACAATTTTTTTCTTTTTTACCGCCCCCTTTGGAGGTTTGATTGGTTTCACGCTCATCTATTCAATCTCCTCGACACTCAGCATATGGGAAACTGTCCGTACCATACCCATTGTTTCCGGATTTACATCCTTGATAACAGACTGATTTATTTTCCGTAAGCCCAATGCGTGTACGGTTTTTCGCTGTTTCGGTTTCCTGCCAATGAGGCTTTTTCGAAGCTGTATTTTTATTTTCTTCGTCATTCCTTAACCCCATAATTCCTGCAAGGTCTTTCCCCGCTCTTTCGCGAGTATCTTCGCGGGTAAAATGTTCTCAAACCCGTTAAATACGGCTTTTAGAATATTCATTGTGTTCTTTGATCCTAAAGACTTGCTCAGGATATCGTGCACGCCTGCCGCTTCCATAACCGCTCTGACAGGACCGCCTGCAATAATACCGGTACCCGGAGACGCGGGCTTCAGCAACACGTTAGCGCTTTTAAAACGCCCGTTTATTTCATGTGGCAGGGTTGATTTCTGCATCGGTACACGGATCATGGTCCCTTTGGCCTTTTCGATACTCTTTCTAATAGCTTCCGAGACATCGTTGGCTTTCCCGAATCCGTATCCCACATTGCCCTGTTTATCGCCGACAACAACGAGGGCGGAAAACGAAAACCTGCGTCCGCCTTTTACAACTTTGGCGACACGGTTCAGTTTTATCAATTTTTCAATATATTCATTATCTTGTTCCACATCGTCCTCCAAACTAGAAAGTTAATCCGGCTTTCCGGGCACCTTCAGCTACCGCCTTAATAACTCCGTGGTAGCGGTAGCCGTTTCTGTCGAATACAACCGTATCGATCTTCTTTTCTTTCAGCCGCTGACCGATTAACTCGCCCAGCTTTGCTCCGCCGTCGACGTTCCGTTTCATCTTGTCCTTGGTTTCCGCTTCAATTGTGCTGGCCGAAGCAACGGTGCTCCCGGCAGTATCATCAATTACCTGAACATAGATGTTTTTATTACTCTTGAAAACACTCATCCGGGGACATTCGGGAGTACCGCTGATTTTCCGTCGAATGTGCCGTTTCCTCCGAGTCCTTCTCGCCTTCTTTTCTTCAATTTTTTTCATACAAGCACCCTATTTAACACCTGCTTTGCCGATCTTCCTGCGTATCGCCTCATCTTCGTATTTAATGCCCTTTCCTTTGTACGGCTCGGGAGGCCTGAGAGAGCGGATTTCAGAACTTACCTGACCAACCCGCTGACGGTCGATCCCGGATACTTTTACCTTGTTATTCCCTTCTACCTCAATTTGAATGTCCTCAGGAATACAATACTCGATGGGGTTAGAATATCCCAAATTAAGCACCAGTTCCTTGTCTTGGACTTCGGCTCTGTACCCGACACCGCTTATCAGCAGCACCTTGGAAAACCCTTCGGATACACCGATGACCATATTCGATAACAGTTTCCGGTACAGACCGTGCAGCGCGCGCACCTTTTTCAGTTCACTGTTTCGCTTAACAAGCGCCACCGAATCCTGAAGCTCGACTACGATTCCCCCTTTTACTTCCTGCTCGAGGGTCCCCTTCGGTCCTTCGACTTTTAGCAATCCGGGAGTAAATTCCACCTTTACTTTTTCCGGGATGGAAACCGGCATATTCCCAATTCTCGACATTGCTCTTCCTCTCCAATTACCAGACTGAACAAATAACTTCACCGCCGACCTTTTTCTCGACGGCTTTACTTCCCGTTGTAACTCCGCTGGAAGTTGATACGATAAGTGTCCCGTATCCGTTCAACACCCTCGGCATTGTCCGATACCCGGTGTACATTCTCCTGCCCGGTGTTGATAATTTCTTCAGCCCGTGAATAATGGGCTCGTCTTGTTCATTGTATTTTAAAAATATTCGAATAGAACTTTTTCCGTTCTGCCCGGTTTTCTTAAAGTTTTTAATATATCCTTCATTCTTCAATATCTTGATTAATTCAAGCTTCATCTTCGACATTGGGACATCAACTTTTTCGAAACGGGCAGAACTTGCATTCCGAATTTTTGTTAGCATATCAGAGATTGGATCACTAACGGCCATGTTATACTCCTACCAGCTTGATTTTGTTACTCCGGGAATAAGGCCTTCACTTGCCAAATTCCTGAAACAAATTCTACACATTTGAAATTTTCTCATATACCCGCGAGGCCTTCCGCAAATACGGCACCTGTTCGCCTGTCTGGTTTTATATTTTGCTTTTCTCCGCGCCCTTATAATTTGTGATTTCTTAGCCATTATTTCCCCCTCATACCTTATTCACTTGTTTTCTTTTCAAAAGGCATGCCAAGTTTTGATAATAAGCTGTACGCTTCCTTGTCGGTCTTTGCTGATGTTACAAGAACAACGTTTAAACCGCTTATCCTTTCTATTTTATCATAATCAATTTCGGGAAAAATGATTTGCTCGGTAATCCCTAACGAATAGTTCCCGTGACCGTCAAAGGCGTTGATACTGATCCCCCGAAAGTCCTTGACCCTCGGAAGCGCGACATTGATAAGCCGGTCAAGGAATTCCCACATGTAGTTTCCATGCAGCGTGACTTTCGCGCCAATTTCCATTCCCTGCCGGACCTTGAAATTTGAGATCGACTTTCTCGCCTTTGTTTTTACCGCGTGCTGGCCGGTAATTAAACCCATTTCCTCTACCGCGGAATCGAGCAATTTTTTATTCTGAATGGCCTCGCCGACGCCCGAACTTACAACAATTTTCCTAACCGTCGGGATCTGCATGACTGATGTGTAACCGAACTCTTCCTTCAATTCAGCGGCTGCTTTCGTGTAGATTTCTTTTAACCTCGGTACGTAACTATTTCCCATTACAAAGCTTCCCCGCATTTCTTACAAACTCTCGTTTTATTTTCTTTATCAACCTTGAATCCTATCCTCGTCGGGCCGCATTTTTTGCATACCATTTGAACATTGGAAACATTCAAGGAGGCCTCAATTTCAATAATTCCGCCTTTTTCATCCTGGCGTTTCGGCTTTACCGCCTTTTTCACCATGTTCAGGCTTTGGACGATAACTTTACCGTTTCTCCTGTCTACCTGAAGGACCTTTCCTGTTTTACCTTTGTCCCGTCCGGTCATGACCATAACGTGATCGTCCCGTTTTACCTTTAATTTTCCAACTGATGTCATCTGACAACTCCTAGAGTACCTCCGGGGCGAGTGAGACTATTTTCATATAGTTTCCTTCCCGCAGCTCCCGGGCAACCGGCCCGAAAATCCGCTTCCCCAGAGGGTTTTTATTTACATCGATCATTACGCAGGCATTATCATCGAAACGTATGTACGTTCCGTCCTGCCGGCGCAGTTCTTTCTTTGTCCGCACAATTACCGCCCGTTTCACATCGCCTTTTGCAATGGCGGCATTCGGCAGTGCGTCTTTCACGGCAACAACAATAGTATCACCGATGCCCGCGGACCTTTTTTTACTTCCGCCTATGACCTTCACACACTGGACCCTCTTGGCACCGCTGTTATCCGCTACATTTAAATAACTCTGCATCTGAATCATTATGGTACTCCTGCACCCGTACTACGTATTATTTCGCACGCTCTACAATTTCCAACAATTTCCAGCATTTTTCTTTGCTGTACGGCTTTGATTCTATTACCCGCACCGTATCGCCTGCGTGGGCCTCATTGGTTTCGTCATGCGCCTTTACCCGTTTCGACTGGATAAGATATTTCTTGTACAGCCGGTGGAGCTTTCTCGTCGTTACCTGCACAACGATTGTTTTGTTCATTTTATCGCTGACAACCGTCCCGGTATACATCTTTTTCCCGGCTGTCTGCTGTCCTTTATTCTCGCTTATATTCTCACTTACCGTTTCCACTTACCACTCCTAAACCGATCGAATTCCAAGGTCATATTCATGGATAATGGTATTGACCCTTGTAATTTTCCTGCGCAGATTACGCAGTTCCAGCGGGTTGTCTACATGACCGACAATCCGGTCACACCTCAGTTTGAAATACCTGTTCTTCAACTCTTCCCGTTTTGTGTGAAGTTCGGCATACGTCAAATCGTTAAATGAATCTCTCATACTGTTATCCCACATCCCGTCGTTCTACAAACTTGGTTTTTACCGGCAGCTTGCTGCTTGCCAGTTTCAGCGCCTCCATTGCCAGGTCCCGGTCTACCCCGGACATTTCAAACATCATTGTGCCCGGTTTTACCGGCGCGACCCAATATTCAGGGTTGCCTTTTCCCTTTCCCATTCTGGTTTCAGCCGGTTTTTTTGTATACGGCATGTCGGGAAAGATACGGATCCATACCTTGCCGCCTCTCTTGATATGCCGGGTCATTGCAATTCGTGCCGCTTCAATCTGCCGGTTGGTAATCCAGTGGGATTCCATGGAAAGCAGTCCGTAGTCGCCGAAGGAAACTCTGTTTCCCTTTGCGGCTTTGTTCGTATTATAATTGCGCTGACGTTTTCTGTATTTTGTTCTTTTCGGACTGAGCATTTCTCTAACTCCTTAGGTGCTCTTATCTTTTTTACTCTTGACGAGCAATCCGGCATCTTCCTTCCGGTCTTTATCGTATACTTCGCCGGTGAATACCCATACTTTTACACCGATGGTCCCGAACGTCGTTTTCGATTCGGCAAAGCCGTAATCGATATTAGCCCGGAACGTGTGAAGCGGTATTCTTCCCTCTTTGTATTCCGCCACCCGGGCCATTTCGGCGCCGCCGAGCCTTCCGGCTACTTTCACTTTAATCCCCTGGACTCCGGCTTTCATTGCGTTGCTCACTGCCATTTTCATTGAACGCCGGAAAGAGGACCTGGAGCGGAGCTGTTTCGCGACATTTTCAGCAACAATTTTCGCGTTTATCTCCGGCTTTTTAATCTCTTTTATTTTGAGCTGGATCTTTTTTCCGGCTATTTTCTGGAGCCGCGCTCCTATTTTTTCAATATTCGACCCCTTCGCGCCGATAATAATTCCCGGACGAGAAGTATGGACGACAATTGTTATCCGCTGAGGATGTCTGATAATCTCCACATCGGCGATTTCAGCACCCCTTGCCTCCGGACACGCTTCGAGCTCCTTCCGCAGCGCGAGATCTTCATGCAGCGTATCCGCGTAATCCCTGGGGTCGACATACCACTTGGATTTCCATGTTTTGTTGATTCCTAACCGCAAACTTATCGGATTTACTTTTTGTCCCATACTTTCCCTACACTCCTACAATCTCATCAACCACAACAGAGGCGTGACTGAGGCGTTTTAATAATATATCTCTTCTTCCGCGTGCCCGGGGCCAAATCCGCTTGTACCGCGGTCCTTCGTCAACACACAGTTCTTTGATATACAGCATTTCTTCATCAAGCTCTTTATTCTGGGCCAGGGCGTTTGAAGCAGCCGACTGGAGCACCTTCTTCAACAGGCCCGCTCCCTTCTGCGGCATGCCGTCTAGGAGCGCCATGGCTTCCGCGTAAGGCCTTCTGCGGATGACATCGGCCACCCGCCGCAGTTTTGTAGGAGAAATCATCAAATATTTGGCAGTCGCCTTATATCCTTTTTTTGCTTCCATTTTTCCAACCTATACGTTCATTTGTTATTTTTTTGCTGCCTTCTGGTCAGACCTGGAGTGTCCGCGAAAAATCCGCGTGGCCGCGAACTCTCCGAGTTTGTGTCCTACAAGGTTTTCGGTTATATACACCGGCACCCATGATTTACCGTTATATACCGAGATGGTAAAACCGACCATCTCCGGAATAATGGTAGAACAGCGGGAGTAGGTTTTAATCATCTTCTTGTTCCCGGTTTTACCCATTTCAACAACGCGTTTGAAGAGCTTTTTCTCAATAAACGGTCCTTTTTTTATCGAACGTGCCACAGGCTACTCCTATTTCCTTCTCTTGACGATAAACTTGTCTGAATACTTATTTTTCTTCCGTGTCTTATACCCTTTTGTCGGCTGTCCCCATGGTGTTACCGGGTGGCGTCCGCCCGATGTCTTTCCTTCTCCGCCTCCGTGCGGATGGTCGACGGGATTCATAACAACACCTCGGACTTTCGGCCGCCTGCCCTTCCAGCGTGAACGCCCGGCCTTTCCGAGGGACGTGTTCATGTGGTCTTCATTTCCAACTTCCCCGATTGTGGCCGCGCATTTCTTAAAAACCAGCCGCGTTTCGCCGGAAGGAAGTTTCAGCGTTACGTAGTCGCCTTCCCGGGCCACGATAACAGCTTCGGCACCCGCGGAACGGGCCATCTGGCCCCCTTTTCCGTACTGCAGTTCGACATTGTGGACGGACATCCCCACCGGTATCAGCTCCATTGGAAGCGAATTCCCCACTTCCACCGGGGCCCCGGGGCCGCTCATCACCTTGCTCCCTGTCTGCAGACCCTTCGGAGCAAGTATGTACCGCTTTTCACCGTCCGCGTACTGGACTAACGCGATGTTCGCGCTTCTGTTCGGATCGTACTCGAGACCCTTTACTATTCCCGGCACGCCGGCTTTGTCCCGCTTAAAGTCAACGGTCCTGTACTTTCGTTTATGCTGTCCCCCTTTTCTGCGGACACTTATTCTGCCGCCCGCGCCTCTTCCGGCCTTAAAAGGGTTCCCTTTGCTCAGTTTTTTATTCGGCTTGTCCTTCGACAGATTGCTGTAGGACAAACTTGTCCGGTACCGCTGTCCCGGTGTTGTCGGATTATATGTTTTCAGTGCCACTCACGTTCCTCCCGCGTTCCTCGCCGCTTTACGCGCCTTCGAAAATATCAATTGAATCTCCGGACCGCATCGTAATAATTGCCTTCTTCCATTCCGTAGTCTGCCCTTTCCTGTACCCTGACTTCGAGCGTACGGTCCGGGGTTTCGACTTCACGGTGAGAATGTTGCATGCCTCCGGCCGTACTCCGAAAAGGTCCTTTACCGCCTGCATGACCTGGTTTTTATTCGCCTTGATGTTTACCTTGAAGGCGTATTTCTTTTTTTTCTGTTCCCGGAAAAGGTTCGTTTTTTCAGTTACAATAGGATGGATAATTACCTGGTCGTTTCTCATTGCTTAGGCCTCCGCTTCCTTTTTCGCCGAATTGCCGTAAAACTCATTCAGTTTTTCTACGCTTCCTTCCATTATCAGCAGCTTCTCGCTGTAGTAAAGATCATGAGCGCTGAGGCTGTTATATGTCGCGTACCGAAGAAAGGGAATGTTTCGCCCGGCACGTTTGAGCATTCCGTCATTTTCAGGCATTACTAAAAGGGTTTTCACTTCGCCCGTAACGGCCTTCAAAATCGCGGCCAGTTCCTTTGTTTTTCCCGATTCGATGGAAAAATTTTCCACAACAACCAAACTGTCGCCGGCGGCCTTCATCGTAAGGATGGACGTAACAGCTCTCCTCTTCATCTTTTTCGGTACCTTCGTGGTGAAGTCTCTCGGTTTCGGCGCGAACACAACTCCGCCTCCGACCCACAACGGACTTCTTCTGCGCCCGGCCCGCGCCCGGCCCGTGCCCTTCTGGCGCCACGGCTTCGCTGTACTGCCCCGTACCTCTGCCCTGGTTTTTTTCGACGCGGTACCCACCCGGCGGTTGTTTAGTTCGGCACATATCGCGTAATAGATCGCGCCTTCGCTCACATCAGCCGCGAAAACATCGTCGCTAAGCTCTACGGACCGTAATTCCTTATTGTCAACAGAAAAGACGTTCTTTTCCATACTAACTTCCTTACCTTCTCTTTTAATCCTAATATTTCTTCACGGCGTTCCGTACAATTACCACACCTTTCTTTTTGCCCGGCACCGCGCCTTTTACCAGCAGCGCTTTCTTTTCGGTATCGACTTTAACGACCTCCAGGTTCAAAATCTGTGTTTTCTCCGTACCCATCCGGCCGGCCATTTTTGTTCCTTTCAGCACTTTCGACGGCCAGGCAGCCATACCGGTTGAACCAAGCCCCCGGTGAAACTTCGAACCGTGGGTTTTTCTGCCCCCGGAGAAACCGTGGCGCTTCATGACACCCTGGTATCCCTTTCCCTTGGAAATTCCCTGTACATCCACGAATTCAAGGTCTTGCAGTTCTTCTATTGTAAGACTGTCACCAACCTTGCACTCCTTATCGAAATTCCTGAACTCGGCAATATATTTCTTCGGGGTAATACCGTCGGAAAATTGTCCGGCATATGGCTTCGTCGTATGCTTTTCTTTCAAATCGAAAGCACCTAAAACGACGGCGTCGTACCCGTTTTTCTCTTCCGTCCGCTCACCGACTACCGTGTTATCTTCAATTTCTATTACCGTAACCGGAGTAAGGACACCCTGCTCGTTAAACACCTGCGTCATTCCAATTTTTGTACCAATCAGCGCGATCATGATATACCTCTGCTCTTACTGTTTAATTTCAACGTCAACTCCGGCCGGCAGCTCCAGCCGCATTAAAGCATCCATTACATCTGAAGAGGGATGAAGAATATCAATCAAGCGTTTGTGCGTTCTCATTTCAAACTGCTCTCTCGATTTTTTATTGACGTGAGGGGACCGCAGAACTGTATACTTATTGATCTTCGTAGGCAGCGGTACCGGTCCGGCGACTTTCGCGCCGGCCTTCACAACCGTATCCACAATGGATTTCGAACTTTGATCAATCAGCTCAACGTCAAAACCACGCAGCCGCACGCGTATTCTGTCATTTGCCATTATCTTTCCTACCTCTTTACCTGCCGGCACAATTTAAGCCGAAAATGTTTTGCCCGCCCTTTGACGGGCAGACAAAACTGGTTCATTTTTATAATTCTATTATTCAATTATCTCGACAACCTGACCGCTCGCTACGGTCCGGCCGCCTTCACGAATAGCGAATCGGAGTCCTTTTTCCATGGCGATATCATGAATCAATTCAACATTGATTTCAGTATTATCACCGGGCATAACCATCTGCTTGTCCGCGGGAAGTTCAATTGTTCCGGTAATATCTGTGGTCCGGAAGTAGAACTGCGGCCTGTATCCGGTAAAAAACGGATTATGCCGTCCTCCTTCTTCCTTTGTCAGACAGTAGATGGTCCCCTTGAACTTTTTATGCGGTGTAATGCTCCCCGGTTTTGCAAGGACCTGCCCGCGCTCGACTTCTTTCTTCTCAATACCCCGGAGAAGCGCGCCGATATTATCGCCGGCCTCGCCCTGATCTAGAAGTTTATTGAACATTTCAACTCCGGTTACAACGGTTTTCTGCGTGTCCCGAATTCCGACAATTTCAACTTCTTCACTTACCTTAACAACGCCGCGGTCAATCCTTCCGGTAACAACGGTACCGCGTCCCTGAATGGAAAAGACATCTTCGATCGGCATAAGAAAAGGTTTATCAACATCACGCTCGGGAAGAGGAAAATATTCATCCATAGCGGTCAGCAGTTCCTCGACACACACGGTCTTTTCAGCATCATCGATGTTTTCCATTGCCTGAAAAGCGGAGCCCTTGATTACGGGGATATCGTCGCCGGGGAAATCATACGCGGAGAGGAGTTCCCGGACTTCCATCTCTACCAAATCGACAAGTTCTTCATCATCCACCAGATCGACTTTATTTATAAATACGATGATGGCAGGGACGCCTACCTGACGGGCAAGAAGAATATGCTCGCGGGTCTGAGACATCGGGCCGTCATCGGCACCGACAACGAGGACCGCGCCGTCCATCTGAGCGGCGCCGGTAATCATGTTCTTGACATAGTCGGCGTGCCCCGGACAGTCAACATGAGCGTAATGGCGGTTTGTCGTTTCATACTCGACATGCCGCGTGTTAATGGTAATACCCCGTTCTTTTTCTTCCGGAGCATTATCAATCTCTTCATACTTCATAACCTTTGTGCCTGTAAAAGTTTTCGCACAAAACATCGTCATTGCAGCTGTAAGAGTTGTTTTCCCATGATCAACGTGACCAATGGTACCTACGTTTACATGAGGCTTTGTTCTCTCAAATTTCGCCTTAGCCATATCTTTCTTCCTCCTTAATGAAATCCTCAGCTTATATTTCGCTACTAATAACCTATACCAACCCAAACTCCGAACGAAGTTCAAAGTCTTGCTGTATACGTAAACTAATTAATGTTGTAGGTGGGATTCCTCAGACGCAACCGCGTCTTCGACGACATCTTTACTTTCTGCAATAAAAACTATCGGGAACCGACCACCTCATCACTCCCCGGCTGCCTGCAACGGCACGCCTGAACACGGTTGTTTTTTCCATGCTCCGAATGATTGGTTTGGCTTTTCTGCCGCGACGCCGCCGTCCCGGCATAAGGCCCTTTCAAACCACGTATTGGACGTGTACAATACTCTTTTTTATAAATTTAATCAAGTGCCAATCATTAATATTTTATTATTTACCAACGGTAATGGGAAAAGGCCTTGTTCGCCTCTGCCATCCGGTGGGTGTCTTCCTTTTTCTTCACCGCCGTCCCGGTTTCATTATACGCATCCAGCAGTTCGTCCGCCAGCCGGCTGCTCATCGGCTTCCCCTTCCGGGCCCGTGCGGCGTTAATGACCCATCGCATGGCAAGTGCCTCGCGCCGGGAATCCCGCACTTCAACCGGCACCTGGTAGGTCGATCCGCCGACTCTCCGCGACTTTACTTCCACCATCGGTTTTACGTTATCAAGCGCTTTCAGGAAAACCTCAAGCGGTTCTTTTCCGACCTTTTTTCCGACTATATCAATCGCGTCATAAATAATTTTCGTGCTGGTCATTTTCTTTCCGTTCAGCATCATCCTCATGATGAGTTTTGAAACAACTTTGCTTTGGAATCTGGGATCAAGCTGTACCGGCCTCGGTTCCGCGGTCCGTTTTCTCGACATTTTTTACCTACTCCTCTTCCTTACGCTTTCGGCTTTTTAGTTCCGTATTTTGACCGGCCTTTTTTCCGTTCTTCCACCCCGAGTGTATCTTTCGCGCCCCTGACAATGTGGTACCGGACACCCGGCAGGTCCTTGACCCTTCCGCCCCGGAGCAGAACAACCGAATGTTCCTGCAAGTTATGTCCGATTCCGGGGATATATGCCGTAACTTCGATACCGTTGGTCAACCGTACCCTGGCAACTTTCCTGAGTGCCGAATTCGGCTTTTTCGGTGTTACCGTCATTACCCGTGTGCAAACACCCCGTTTTTGGGGACAATTTTCAAGCGCCGGCGCTTTTGTCTTTTTGGTCGTCCCTTTCCGTCCTTTCCGGATCAGCTGATTTATCGTTGGCATATATTTTTTCCTTTCTGTTTTTCCTTTGTCTATATTAATTTCGTCTA
>CAYTSI010000016.1:0-9048 GCA_964440465.1 uncultured Spirochaetales bacterium | reverse complement strand
AATTTCGTCTACAGCAATAATGAGGGTCAACAATATCAATGAAGCCCGAAAATGTCAAGCTCCGGGGGGGCGTCAAACCTCCGGACTTATCTCAACCTCCGCTTCTTCTTCCTCGGAATCCTCCACCTGCTCCTGCAGAAGCCTTCGCTGTTCGAGAATTTCCTGCACCGTGGCATCCAGGTCTTCACTGTGTTCGTCAAACAGCTTCACGTTCCGGTACTCCAGCATACCGGTCCCTGCCGGAATAAGGTGTCCGATAATGACGTTTTCCTTTAATCCCCGGAGATTGTCGGTACTTCCCGCTATTGCCGCGTTGGTAAGCACCCGTGTCGTTTCCTGAAAGGAAGCGGCGGAGAAAAAACTGTCGATATTCAGTGACGCCCTGGTAATACCTAAAAGGAGCGGTACGGCAACAGCCGGCTTCCCGCCTTCCCGGATTACCCTGTAATTTTCTTCGTGAAAACGGTATTTGTCCACCTGCTGTCCGAAGATAAAGGTGGTGTCCCCGACATTTTCGATCTGTATTTTCCGCATCATTTGGCGGATGATAACGCCGATATGCTTATCGTTGATATTTACACCCTGCAGCCGGTACACTTCCTGCACTTCGTTGACGAGGAAGTTCTGCAGCGCGTTTTCTCCGAGGATGTCCAGGACGTCGTGGGGATCGATACTTCCGTCACAGAGCATTTCCCCCGCTTCGATGAAGTCCTGGTCCCGGACGAGAAGGTGTTTCCCCATGGGAACGGCGTGCTTGCTCTCGTTACCGTAATCATCGACAATATCGAGGGCCCGCTTTCCTTTGACAATTCCCCGGAAGTTGACGATGCCGCTGATCTTCGCGAGCACGGCGGCGTTTTTCGGCCTGCGGGCTTCAAACAGTTCACCGACCCTGGGCAGACCGCCGGTGATGTCCCTGGTTTTTACACTCTCTTTGAGCATTTTCGCCAGCGTACGCCCCGGCTTGATTGTTTCACCGTCTTCGATATTGAGGTACGCTCCGCCGGGCAGGTAATACCCCATAATCTCATTACCGCTTTCATCGGCGATGACGATCCTCGGCTGCAGCGATTCAAGGGAAAACTCGGTTATCTTTCTTTCAATGTTACCGGTATCTTCGTTAATTTCCTCTTTCAGCGTTGTTCCTAACACGATGTCCTGGTATTTAATCGTTCCGCCTTTTTCGGCGATAATCGGTTCCGAAAAGGGGTCGAAAATTGCAAGAGGTTCTTCCGCCGCCGCGGTTTCCCCTTCCTTGACCAAAAGTTCGGCACCGTTTCGGATTTCGATCTTCTGGTCCTGAGCAATGAGCAGGATTTTATCGTCTTTGATATAGACGTACGCGACTTCGGCGGCGGTAATTTCCTCGTCCCCGCGTTTAATGATGACATCGCCTAAAACAACCTTGTCTTGGTCGTTTACTTTTATCTTGTCGTTCTTTTCCATGGTAATTTCGTCGATCAGTCTGTTAACGATAATATTTCCCTTCCGGGTAAACAGAATGTCTCCGTTTTCCAGTGTAACAGTGGTGCCGTTCACCTGCTTTACCAGCACGGGATACCGCAGGGTTGTCCGGTTTTCTTCACTGACCTTGGTTGCCGCTCCGCCGATGTGGAAGGTACGCATGGTAAGCTGTGTACCCGGCTGTCCGATGGACTGGGCGGCGATAATCCCGACCGCCTCTCCGATGTTTACCGTCTGATGCGTTGCCAGGTTTCTTCCGTAGCACTTCCGGCAGACACCGTACTTTGCCTCACAGGTCAGTACGGTCCTGATCCGGACGTTTTCAACCCCAAGTTCTTCGAGCTCGGCGGCGAGTTCGTCGGTAATTTCTTCGTTTACATCAATTAGTAATTCGCCGGTAATGGGGTGCTTCACCCGCTCCAGAGTGAACCGGCCGGCCAGCCTGTCGGAGAGGGATTCCACCACCTCTTCTCCGTCTTTCAGGGCGCCCCGTTCAATTCCGTTGATAGTTCCGCAGTCTTCTTCGTTTATAACAACGTCCTGGGCGATGTCGACCAGGCGCCGGGTAAGATATCCGGCGTCCGCTGTCTTCAAAGCGGTGTCCGCCAGTCCCTTCCGGGCCCCGTTCGTTGAAATGAAAAACTCAATAACCGACAGACCTTCTTTAAAATTCGACCGGATGGGAAGCTCGATAATGTCTCCCGACGGTTTGGCCATCAGCCCCCGCATACCGGAGAGCTGCCGGATCTGGGTCCTGCTTCCCCGCGCGCCGGAGTTCGCCATCATCCAGACCGGGTTAAAACCCTGCCGGTCCTCTTTGAGTGTTTTCATGAGAACACCCGTTAAATCCTCGTTGGTTTTACTCCACACTTCAACGACACGGTTATACCGCTCCTCGTGGGTAATATGGCCCTGAACGTACTGTCTCTGGATCGCCTCGACCTCTTTATTGGCTTCGTCAATCATTGTACGTTTCTGTTCGGGTATAACGATATCGTCAATTCCAATCGTTGCCCCGAACAGTGTGGCGTATTTAAATCCCACCCGCTTGACCGAGTCGAGCATTTCAACCGTTGTATACGCGCCGTATCTGTTGTAACAGTCCGCCACTAAGGTGCGAAGCTCTTTGTCGCCTAAAACATGGTTGATAAACTCTATTTCTTCCGGCAGTTCTTCGTTGAGAATGATCCGTCCCGGAGTGGTTTCTACAATCGTACCGTCAAGAGGGATTTTACACAGCGCCTGGTACTCGACGGATTTCGCCTCCACGGCCATCAGCACCTCATAGACTGAACTGAACAGTTTCCCTTCGCCTTTCGCGCCCCTTTTTGCACGGGTAAGGTAGTTAATACCGAGGACCATGTCCTGGGAGGGAAAGACAATCGGACTGCCGTTGGCCGGATTCAAGAGGTTGTTGGAACTGAGCATAAGGGTCCAGCACTCAATCTGCGCCGCCTGGGTAAGGGGCACGTGAACGGCCATCTGGTCTCCGTCAAAGTCGGCGTTGTAGGCATGACACACCAAGGGATGCAGTTTTATCGCTTTGCCTTCCACAAGGACCGGCTCGAATGCCTGGATCCCGAGACGGTGCAGCGTCGGCGCCCGGTTGAGAAGGACCGGGTGCTCCCGTACCACCTCGTCGAGGATGGCCCATACTTCCGGCGTTTCTTGTTCCACGAGGGTCTTTGCCTTCTTTATATTATAGACGACGTCTTTTTCCACAAGTTTTTTCATAATAAATGGCTTGTACAACTCCAAAGCCATCTTCGTCGGCAGCCCGCACTGGTGCAGTTTCAATTCGGGACCGACCACGATAACGCTCCGTCCCGAATAATCGACCCGTTTTCCGAGAAGGTTCTGCCGAAATCGTCCCTGTTTTCCTTTCAGCATGTCCGAGAGAGACTTCAGCGGCCTGTTCGAAGCGCCTTTGACCACCCGCTTCTTCTTCGAGTTGTCAAAAAGGGCGTCAACGGCCTCCTGCAGCATCCGTTTTTCATTTCTAATAATGATATCCGGCGCGTTCAGGGCCATAAGCCGTTTCAACCGATTATTTCTGTTAATAACCCGGCGGTACAGATCGTTTAAGTCGGAAGTGGCAAAACGGCCGCCTTCGAGCTGCACCATCGGCCGCAGCTCCGGGGGAATGACGGGAATAACATCCAGGATCATCCATTCGGGCCGGTTGCCGGAATCTTTAAAATTCTCGACAATTTCAATCCGCTTGAGAAGCCGCTTGTCCGCCTTAATGCCTTTCTCGAGCATCTTCATCCGCAGGTCTTCGCTGAGTAATTCGAGGTCCAGGTTTTCCAAAAGGGTCCGGACAGCTTCCGCGCCGATACCAGCGGTAAATCCCATGCCGTGCCTGTCCCGGGCTTCACTAAATTCCTCTTCCGATAATAGTTCCATCTGCTTCAAGTCGGTATCACCGGCATCGATAACTACATATTTTTCGTAATAAAGAATAGAACGGAGAGCGGCGATAGACAAGTCGAGAAGCAGCCCCATCCGGGAAGGAACGGAACGGTAGTACCAGATATGAGAAACAGGGGAGGCAAGTTCGATATGTCCCATTCTCTCACGGCGGACCTTGAAGTGGGTCACCTCCACTCCGCACCGGTCGCAGATAACGCCCCGGTACCGGATAGATTTAAACTTTCCGCAATAGCATTCCCATTCCTTCGTGGTCCCGAAAATCCGTTCACAAAACAAGCCGTCCTTTTCGGGCCGGAGTGTTCTGTAGTTGATGGTTTCCGGTTTCTTCACCTCTCCGTACGACCACGTCCGGACCTGTTCGGGTGAAGCCAGCTTGATCATTATATTGTCAAAATCATGAATATCTCTCATAGTAACCCCTCTATAAAATCCCTGTTAAAAATGGCTCCCCTGCCGGTTTATCAGCTCTTCGTCCCGCTCGGTAAGCGGTATCTGCTTACCACGGCTGTCGTAAATTGAGATGTCCAGGGCAAGTCCGCGCAGCTCCTGAACAAGGACGTTAAACGATTCCGGCACTCCGGCGGCGGAATACGGTTCCCCTTTTACGATGCTTTCATATATCTTCGCTCTTCCCGTCATGTCGTCCGATTTGATTGTCAACAGTTCCTGCAGTGTATTTGCCGCGCCGTAGGCTTCCAAGGCCCACACTTCCATCTCCCCGAGCCGCTGGCCGCCGAATTGGGCTTTCCCGCCCAAGGGCTGCTGGGTAACAAGGGAATAGGGTCCGGTTGACCGCGCGTGCATCTTGTCATCGACAAGATGATGCAGTTTCAGCATGTAAATAATCCCGACAAACACTTCATTTTCAAAGGGTTCGCCCGTCCGGCCGTCACACAAGACAGTTTTGCTGTTGAGCGGCAGTCCGGCCTCTGCCATCTGTTCCCGGATCATCTCGTTGGAGGCGGACTGAAAAACAGGGGAGGAAAACCACTTATCCAGTTTGAGTGCCGCCCAGCCGAGCTCGGTTTCCAGGATCTGCCCCAGATTCATTCGGGAGGGAACGCCCAGAGGGTTCAGGCAGAGATCCAGCGGCGTACCGTCTTCCATGTACGGCATGTCCTCTTCCGGAAGTACCCGGGCAATGACGCCCTTGTTCCCGTGCCGGCCGGCCATCTTGTCCCCTTCCTGCAGTTTCCGCTTTGTAGCGACAATTACTTTAACAACTTCGTCTACACCGGGACTCAAGTCGTCACCTTCGGACCGCTTCAGGCGCTGCACGTCGATGACCGTCCCATCAATTCCATGGGGTACTTTGAGCGAGGTGTCCCGGACTTCCTTCGCCTTTTCCCCGAATATGGAATTGAGAAGCTTGAACTCCGGAGTGGTTTCGGTCTCCGATTTCGGGGTAACCTTGCCTACAAGAATGTAGCCCGATTTTACCTGCGCGCCGATCCGGATAATCCCCTCTTCGTCGAGCTGCTCCAGGGTTTTTTCGTTGGTGTTCGGAATGTCCCGGGTCAGTTTTTCCGGTCCGAGTTTGGTTTCCCGTACTTCCGTTGTAAATTCTTTAATATGATACGAGGTAAAAATATCGTCTTTAACGATTTTTTCCGAAATGAGGATGGCATCTTCATAATTATAGCCGTTCCACGGTACGAAACCGACAAGAATGTTTCGTCCCAAGGCCAGTTCCCCCTGTGAGGTGGCGGGGCCGTCCGCTAAGATGTCCCCGTCTTTAATTTTCTGACCAACTTTGACAATCGGCCGCTGGTTGAAGCAGGTGTCCTGGTTTGTCCGCTGAAACTTGATAAGCTCGTATTCGTCCCGTTCGTTTCTGTTCTTCTTATCGTCGGGATCGATAACGATCTTGGTTGAAGTTACGTACTCCACCGTTCCGGCGCGCTTGGCTTTAGCCACCACTCCCGAATCGTACGCGGTTTTCAGTTCCATTCCGGTACCTACCCGCGGAGGTTCGGGGAAGACCAGGGGCACCGCCTGCCGCTGCATGTTCGACCCCATGAGGGCCCGGTTCGCGTCATCGTGCTCTAAAAACGGTATGAGTGACGTGCTGACAGAAATGACCTGCTTCGGAGAAACATCCATGTACTTGATCGTTTCCGGATCTTTGGTAATATAATCTCCGCCTTTCCGTACGGAAATCAGCTTGGATTGAAAAACACCCTTTTTGTCGATCGGAGCGTTGGCCTGCGCGATAAAGTGTCGCTCCTCGTCCATGGCGGAGAGATATTCGATGTCCCTCGTCGCCTTTCCTTCAATTACCTTCCGGTATGGTGTTTCGAGGAAACCGTATTCATTTACCCGGGTGTAGTTGGCCAGGCTGACTATAAGACCGATATTCGGACCCTCCGGCGTTTCAATCGGGCACATCCGTCCGTAATGGGTGTAGTGGACGTCCCGTACTTCAAACCCCGCCCGGTCGCGGGAAAGCCCGCCTGGGCCTAAGGCATTCAGCCGCCGTTTGTGGGTCAGCTCCGCTAAGGGATTGACCTGGTCCATAAACTGGGAGAGCTGGCTGGAGCCGAAAAATTCTTTTATCGCCGCGACTATCGGCTTGATAGAAATTAAATCCTGGGGTTTGATGGTGTCGGTTTCCTTTAACGACATCCGCTCCTTCGCAATCCGCTCCATCCGGGCAAATGCCGTTTTAAGCTGATTCGCGAGGAGTTCTCCGACTGAACGGATCCGCCGGTTGCCGAGGTGGTCGATATCATCCACATTTGCTTCCCCGATATATACCTTAATGAGGTACATCATGGTGTTGAAAATATCTTCCTTGGTAAGTACATGCTCCGAGACAGGAGGCTGATAGTCGAATTTCTTATTCAGCTTATACCGGCCGACCCTTCCCATATCGTAACGGCGGGACGTAAAAAACATCGAATTGAGGTCTTTCTCGGCTGCCTCGAGGGTAATCGGTTCGCCCGGCATCAATACCGAATAGAGGGCCACAAAAGACTCTTCCCGGGTCGGTTCGTCGAATTCGGGATCGTCGGAAGTAAATTTCGCTTCCTCGCGCTCAAAACAGTTGAGAATGATCTCCGAATGGAGGGACTCGGGGTTTTCAAAGTCGACAATTTCAATTTCCGTTACTTCCGAGTGGATCAGTTCATCCACATCGTGCAGATGGATTTTATCTCCCGCACGGTACAGTTTTTTCCGGGTTTCCCCATCGTCACTGTCAACGTAAATTGCCTTCGAAAACACTTTGCCCACGAGGCTTTCTTTTACTTCCCTGTCGTTGGTTACCGTGATTGTTGCCGTTTTATAGAACAGTTCGATGATTTTTTCCCGGGTATCGTAACCGAGGCAGCGCAGAAACAGGGTACCTAAGACCCGTTTTTTTCTGTCGATTTTTGTGTAAATCAGTTCCCGCTTCTGGTCGATTTCAAACTCCAGCCAGGAACCGCGGTAGGGAATGATCCTCGAACTGTAGATCCCCTTTTCGTGGGAAAAGATGACCCCGGGTGAGCGGTGGATCTGGCTGACCACAACACGCTCGGCACCGTTGATAATAAACGTTCCCCGCTCGGTCATCAGCGGGATGTCCCCCATGTAGATATCTTTCTGCCGAATTTCGCCGGTATCCTGGAAAATGAGGTTTATCCGCGCTTTGATAGGAACGGCATAGGTAAGCCCTTTTTGCTTGCATTCCGCTTCAGTAATGACCATGCTGTCCGTATCGAGGGTATAGAAATTATACTCTAAAAGCAGGTCGCCGTTGGGGCTTTCAATGGGAAAGACGGTTTGAAAAACGTCTTCCAAGCCCTGGGGTTCTAACGGTTCACCGTCTACTATTTTTTCCTGCTGAAGAAAACGCTCATACGAGAGCAGCTGAATATCGATGAGGTTCGGTAATTCCATTACCTCCTCGTATTCAGTCCCTATATATGTGCGCTTTACCGGTTCCTTCCCTGTGTACATTTATCTATAACCCCCATCAACGAAAATACACCACAGGCAGGAATGTTCCTGCCGTGGTTTACATGAGATACAATTTGCTTTTATCAACCGAGCAGCTGCTTTATTTAACTTCAACTGTCGCGCCAGCTGCCTCCAGCTTTTCTTTCATAGCATCGGCTTCTTCCTTCGTTACACCTTCTTTCAGCGTTTTTCCGCCCTCTTCGACAAGCTCCTTCGCTTCCTTGAGGCCCAGACCGGTTATCGTACGGACTTCTTTGATGACCGGAATTTTCTTTCCGTCCGCGAAGCCCGCGAGGACTACGTCGAATTCAGTCTGCTCTTCCTCGGCCTCGGCCCCCGCGGCGGCCGCACCTGGCGCGGCCGCGACAGCCGCAACGGGCGCGGCGGCGGTTACACCGAATTTATCTTCCATAGCTTTAACCAGTTCCGATACTTCCAGGACGCTCATATTTGCAATTGCATCGAGGATTTCTTCTTGTGATAGTGCCATATTATCTTCTCCTTATTTATGTTCTTGTATAATGACCGCTCTCAACAACGTTGAACATGTGCCCGGTCATCTTTATGCAGCAGTAGCATGGTACTGTAGGAAGACTAATGCTGCCTGTATACCTGTTACCCTTCCGATTGTTTCTTGTCCGCGACTGCCTGCAGTGTGCGGACAAGTTTTTCCGGAATTGCATTGAGCGTGTACACCAGGTTCCGCAGCGGCGCCTGCATGGTGCCGAGGAGCATTGCGAGGAGCTCCATCTTTGTCGGCAGTTTCGAAAATGCCTCCACCTGGAAACTGTCATACACCTCGCCTTCAATAAGCCCGCCTTTTATCTCCACAGGCGCGTCGGTGCAGAACTGCACGAGGGTCTTCGCCACCGGCCCCGCTTCTTCTCTGCTCAAGGCAATTGCCGTCGGCCCGATTAAATTGTCGCCTAATTCCGGCCGCTCCATCTGCTTGAAAGCGATTTTCGCGAACCTGTTTTTTACGACTTTGTATTCCGCGTTCTGCTCACGCAGTTTCCTCCGGAGGTCGGATATCTGCTCCACCGAAAGTCCACGGTAATTTGTAAATATATAATCCTTAGCCGTTTCGAACATTACTTTCAGTTCTTCCACCGCTTCGAGCTTATACTTCTGTATCTTTTTTTCTTTATTTTCAGTTGCTTCCATCATCACTCTCCTACGCCGTTTCCCGGTATGAAACTTTAACACCCG
>CAYTSI010000015.1:47418-49871 GCA_964440465.1 uncultured Spirochaetales bacterium | reverse complement strand
GATGCCGAGCTCTTCGGCAATGCGGCGGTTTTTCCATCCCTTTACGGCAAGGACCGCAATCTCCGCTTCACGGCTTGTGAGGTTCCACCGCCGGGCATGAATCTCACCGGCGGCCCCGGCCGGCGGCGGTTCAGGGCTGATTTCCCCCGGCCGCTGCTCTGAACCGATGATAAGGTAGCCGAGCATATCGCCGTACTTGTCATCCACCCGGTTTACCCGTGCCGTTACCGCGGTCTTTCCGGCGCCGGGTGTTCGAAAACTGAGGGCGACGGTAACCGTACCGGCACCCGCAAAGTCAGGCAGAGGCACTTCAGTATTATCTGTTTCGCCTCCCGCTAACACCGGTAACAGGCCCCGTCCGTCGCCGTCCCCGGGGCCTGATAGAAAATCCCCCAGGTCCGACCGGTCGATTTTCCGGTAGGGAAGGCCGAAGAAGGTAAGCGCCTTTCGGTTCATGTAGGTGATTTTTTCCTCTTCATTTACCAGGATGACCAGTTCATCGATGGAATCGAGAATTTCCCTGCTGACCGCCTCCGGCGTAATGGAGAGGAACTGGTACCGCTTTACCGCTACAACCATTCCGGTAATCCAGATCGAGAGGAGGACCGGCGATATGGAGGCGGGCCGAATGTCGACCAATATATCGTGAAGGAGATATTCCGTCACCACCAATACCTCCGCAACGATCTGCGTGGCAAGCAGCAGTCCACTCTGTTTTTTCTCCCGGTTCAAGTTCGTGCGTATCCGCCAGACAACCATCAGGATTATTACCGCGAAGAAACAGCCGCTGGCGTACAGCACCCAGCAGAGGTTCAACAGACCGCCGGCCGCGGGAACAAAGATCCAACCCATTTCCCCCATGATAAAATCGGAAAACACAACGGGGTAAAAAAAGTTGAGGACAAACAGGGCAATACCCGGTACAAGAATGAGTACAGCCGGCAGCAGAGAAAGTTTCCGCTTCGGAATGACGGAAATGACGAAGAGCAGGTTCACCGGGAAATATAAAAACATACCGAACACCGATATATAGAACCAGCGCCTCAGTTCCGGCAGGTTCCCGGCATTGTAGGCAAAGAAGGAAAAGAACGCCCAGTAGGCGGCGCAAAGAGCGCTTACAAACAGCAGCCAGTGGGAAAGGGTGCGGGAACTGCTCATCGTTAGAGACAGTACCGCCAAATACAGGTATAAAATAAACGCTCCGATAACAAAAAGAGAGAGTATCACTCCGGTTCTCCTCCAATCGCCATGTTGACGAGATCGACCCTGCCGGAAACCCCGCATTTTTTGTACACATTCCCGAGATGGGTTTTTACCGTACGCTCGGAGATGTTCAACTGTTCCGCGATAGTCTTTGTTTTAAGCCCTGTAATAACTCCGGCAATTACATCCGCCTCCCGGAGAGTTAGTTGGTATTTCCGTATCAGTCCTTCTACGCTGTCGTCTTCCTTTCCGATAAGGAGAAGCCCGAGAGGATCGCCGAAGCGGTCCCGGACCTTCGTAATTTCAAAATCTAAAACGGGACGTGTGCCCTTTTGCCCGGCCAGCTTTACCGCGCCGCGCTGCCGGACCGTTTCGCCGGCTCCAATAATTGAGCGAAGCGGGGTATCATCATTCAGCGGGACGTGTCCGTCGATTTGAATCTCCTCCAATTTCCTAAAGGGCTGCCCGAAAAATTGAAGGGCCCGTGCATTCATATAGGTTGGCTTTCCCCCCGGATCTACCAGTATTACCTGTTCATCAATCGACTCGAGGATCCGTCTGGTTACCATTTCAGGAGTTATATTCAGCAGCTGATAATTCCGTATTGCAATTACATAGCCCACGGCCCAGGGCACAAAAATAAAAGGTGTTAAAGGGATCTGCCGCAAGGCTTCAACATTTATATGAAGGATGAAATCTATCGAGGCGATTAGGATAACCGTGAATGAAGAGATGAGCAGCAGCTTCGCCTGCTCACGTTCACGCCGCAGTACGGCGGTCCTGTACCAGGAAAGAAGAAATATCATCCCGCTTCCGAAGGCGGCGGCAAAATATACTAGTATGGAATACATCCACAGACCGCCCCGCACAATGGGAAAAACCAAGCTGTCAGCCGACCGAATAAACGCTACGGGCAGCCCGGCTGCTCCGAGGCCCGAGGCCGCGGTAACAGCAGCCGGTATAATAAAAACGAGGGTATACCGCCATGAGAGCTTTCCGGTTATCGATCTTACGAAAAAATTCTGAAGGGTTAGAAAAAGAATAAGTCCGATTACAGAAAAGGAAAAAAACCACCGTGCCTGCGAATAGGATTTTGCATGATATAAAAAATATACAAGGCCGGTCGAAAGGGCCAGGCTAAAGCTGCTGCCCGTCAGAAACCAGTGGGCCGTTTTTCTCGGCTGCCCGCGAAGGACGGTTACTCCTAAATGCAGATACAGTACAGCCGATGCGATAATGCCGATTGATAA
>CAYTSI010000015.1:0-47318 GCA_964440465.1 uncultured Spirochaetales bacterium | reverse complement strand
GGGTCCCTGGCATACGCACGGTCAAAATAGGGAAGGGCCATCCGCAGTTTCCCCTGCAGGAACAGTACATTGCCCTGATTCACCAGGGCAGCGGGATACTCCTGATAAAGCAGGACTTCCTGAAAATATTTTACCGCCTCGTCGTAGCGCCCGTATTTCGCGTATACCGTACCAAGCTTAGTCATTGTTTCAAGGTCCCGGGGGTTTTTACTCAATACCGCCTGGTATTTTTTCACCCGCGGGGCTGTTTCCCACTGGATAAACTGTTCCAGCTGCATGAGGGTCGATTCGGCAACTTTTTCAGCCGAAGGCTTTGAGAACTGCAGCTTTGGGTTTGAATAACCGGTTTGAAAGTAGGTATTCCAGGCCAGCCGGACGGGAAATACCTGATACCTGTTTTCCGCCGCCGCGCCCTGGTAGGCAGCGGCCCCGGCGGTCCAGGCATGAAAAAAGCCTTTCTCCAGCTCCTCTAAGCGAAGGGGGACCCAAACGCCGCCGCCGGAAACTATTACCGTTTCCGGATGGGAAAAATATTCAGCCGCGTTTTCCGGCGGGACCTGCAGCCGGACGGCCGTCAACTCGGCCCCGTCTACCGGCAGATAGGCCGACGGGACCTCCAACGCCTCCATAAGGGCGCAGAAGAGTGCTGCCGTTTCCACGGTGCTGCCCCCCTTATCGGCAATAACTTCCCGGGGGAATTTCACCGCCGCCGGTTGTATGGCGGTCCGGTTTGTCGCGGTAGTTTTAAAACCCATCGCAGCCAGGGTTTCAACCGCGCCGGCGGCCTTCAGCAGGTTCCGGTCGATGGTTTTTACCCCTTTTTCATAGACGGCAGAATGAATAAAATCGGCAAGCTCCAGGACCGTCGGGTCCTTCGATGAAACAAAGGGGGCTATACTCCGCGGCTTGTCGAAAGAAGGGATTTCTTCCCGGACTACCGTAATC
This sequence comes from uncultured Spirochaetales bacterium, assembly GCA_964440465.1. GTDB lineage: Bacteria > Spirochaetota > Spirochaetia > SPDA01 > CAZSGZ01 > CAZSGZ01. The sequence goes on along the minus strand of CAYTSI010000015.1, from coordinate 46,373 downwards.
GGCTGATCAATTTCTTTTGTAAACTTCCACCCTTCATATACGTGGTTTACACCAATCCGCGCGGTATCCGGGCATTTTTGCTTTTCAGTAACCGATTCTTCGGGAAAGCGGCAGATCAGTTCGGTATCGATTTCGGTTTCGGCGGAAATTTCCTTCTCCAGCTCGGTTACCGTCTCTTTTTCTACGCTTCCCTGAAGAAGAAAGTTCGTTTTTACCTTCCGCAGCGGGCTTCCGCCGGAGTTGTTGTATGTTAGGCGTCCGATAGGGTTTGCATTGTAGTGGGTGTAGAGCTGCGGATACACCGGCTCTATTTCCACATCTTTAATCTGCAGAGTGTCTACTTTCTTCTGTTTCGGCAGATACCCGACAACGAGGGAAAAGCGGAAATCGGAGTTCAGGCCGAAATGGTTCCGGAAGGCAAACTCCGCTCCAATCCGGAGGGAGGGAATTATCTTAAATGAGACCCCGGCCCGTTCATTTAAAAAGAAACTGCCGCCGTAGGATGCCGGATTGTTGTTCAAGAGTCCGAAGTAATATCCCCCCTCCACGTGGGCTTCCAGGCCTAAGCGGGGTATTACCTCATAATAGACCCCGACACCGCCGCCGGCGTTGAGTACCGACATAGAAGTTGCAACCTTCAGGGGAATATAATTGTAGCCAAGCAGGGCATGCAGCTGGAAAATCGGCATCGACCGGAGGGTGTGGTAGGCAAGTAAATCGGTTCCGCTGCCGAGTCTGTACTGGTCGGTGTATTCTCCGGAAGGCAGGGTAACTCCGGAGACAATTTCAATTGATGAGATAAACGGCGGCTTTTCCTCCTCAGCCTGGGCGAAAACCATTACTGTAGAGACCGACAATAACAGCACGAAGATGCAAACGATACACTTTTTCATAAAACTAACCTTGCTAAATTGTAAGACATCATTTTTTTAAATGCAACGGTTTTTTCCTTCACAATTTTATTTTTTTATATATACTAAAGAGTGGACCCTTGCAAAGGAGTTTTTCTATGAAAATTGCCGGAATAAAAAAATTGCGTATTGTTTTAATAATTTGTATCGCCGCCGCTGCCGGCTTTTCCTGTAAAGATAAAGAGGAGGAGCAGCCTGCGCCCGTGGAAACCGCCGAAGAACCGGTCCCGGAGGAGGGGTTTCGCCAGCCGACCAAATTTCAGGGGCTTATTACCTTTGTTACCGGTGATGTCGAAGTGCACGACGGCAGTAATTGGGCATTTGCTGAAATCGGTGAAGTTGTCGAGGAGGGGAATGCAGTCCGGACCCATGCAAACTCCTCCTGTGAAATTCAGTTCGGGAAATCATCTATTATTCAGCTGAAAGAAAACACCGACTTAACGTTCTCCTCCGTTTTATTTGATCCCGGCAATACCAACGTGGAGCTAAAACTTTCCAAAGGGACGCTTTTGTCCAAAGTGGAACAACTTACAGTCGGCGATTCCTATAACGTTGCCTCTCCCGGCGCGATTTGCGGTATCCGGGGCACCCAGTTTCTCGTCAGCACGGATGAAGAGCAGTCAACAACGCTTGCGGTGCGCGAAGGGAAAGTCTCCCTGGTCCCGCTGGTAGCGGACGCGGAAAAACTCGAACTGCAGCTGACGGATGCCGATATGTCGGCGAAAGAGATTTTCAAGAAGGCCATGGAAGCCGCTCCGGTCATCTCCGACGGAGAGGAAGTGACCCTGCAGTTTGCCGTTATCGAACCCTACGCAATTACCAACCTTGACCGGTACGCGGGCGATGCCGCCGCGCTGCAGGCGGAAATTGCCGCCCGCACCGGCGCTGTTTTAAGCGATATGGAGGCCCTCCGCCGGGTTGCCCCGGACAACGAAAAAATGCTGGAGGAGTTTGCCGGAATTGAATACATCGGCGTAGACCAGGCACAATCGGAAGAAGAGGCGAAAATACTCGATTCTTTGGAACGGCTGCGGGTACAATCCGCGGTCCCCGGCACGACCCTGACGTTAAACGGTGCCGCGGCGGGTATAGACCGCTTTTCGGCGCTTCTGCCGAAGGGCGCGGCAGCTACAGTGGGCGCGTACAAGGAAGGGTATAAACCCGCGAAAAAGACAATTACCATCGAAGAGGGAATGGAAGAAATACTGCTGGAACTCGAAAAAGAGGAGGAGAAGGAAGCAGCTATTCCGACGTATGAAGTGGAAGTGACGGTACAGCCGCCGAACGCCCGGATCTTCAAAGACGGTGACACTGTCGGTACCGGAACATTTACCGGGGAATACAAGGCCGGGGAAAAATTGACCTTTTCCGCTTCCGCGGACACGTACAGCCCGCGCTCAATTACCTTTACCGTTACCGATAGGGAGCCGCAGAAACACACAATTGTCCTACCGAAAACACTCGAACGCGTTTTCCGTGTCTCGTTCCAGCCGCTTGTCGGGGAACTTGCGGCCCGCCGGAACATAGTGTACGCGGCGGACGCCTTCGGCGTTCTCTCCGCCTACAACTTCCAGGGGGACCCGGTGTGGAAGGTTTCCACCGGCAATTCGCCCAATGAGTATTCATTTCCGATTTACGGCGCGGGAAATGTCTATCTGTCGGGTTCACTAACATTCTATATCGTTAACGCGGCCGACGGCTCCACCATTTTAGCAAAAGAACTTACAGGCCCGGAGATGCATCTTTTCGGACGGCACGTTGTCGTGGGGGAGGATTTCGGGTTTTATCCTGCTAACGAGTATATCGATGTGTTTAGGCCCGCCACAGGCGAATCGGTCCGGCAGATAGCGGTCCGGGGCGGCTTAAGAATGACGCCGGCGTTGTACCGCGAACAGATGCTTATCGTCAATACCGCCGGTGAACTCATTTCCTTTAGTCAGCAGTACGGTTCTGAAGTTTTTGCCGTTACTACAGGGTCGGGGCAGCCTATTGGTACGGACATCGCCGTCGACGGCAATACCGCATACTTTATCGATAAAAACGGCGTACTGACTGCCGTCGACCTGGCGGGCCGGCGTGTTCTGTGGCAGTCGGACCTCTCCGGGTACGGGATATTCTCGGTATTAGACGGCATCGAAGTCGGCAGCGCCGGTATTTATGCATATTCCCAGGGCACAATAGTTGCAGTAAGCCGGAGAAACGGGAAGCAGCTCTTTCCGGCCATTCAAAACGCCACCTGCCCGCCCGGCTACCACAACGGAAATATCTACTACGGAACACCGGAGAAGCTGCTGCAGGAGGCCGACGCGGTAAGCGGTACGGCAAAACGGAGGATCTTTTTAGACCAGATTCCGACGACCCGTCCGGTAATGGGAGGCGGAAAAATGTTTGTCGGCACGAAAGAGGGCATGGCCGCGGTCATCAACCCGTAACGGCGGCCCGGTTTTAATTTATTCGGCGGGTTACGTACACCATGGAAACGTAGCTCGATTCAAAACCGCTGACGCCCCGGATCCAGCCTAAGAATTTCTCGGCTTCCGCTTCGCTGCCGTAGGGCCCGATGCGCACGCGGTAGTAATCGGCCCCGTCAACCGTTTTGGTGGTAATAACACTGGCAATGCCTTTTTCCGACAGTTTTTGTTTTACCTCATCCGCCCGGATCATACTGGTGTAGGACCCGGCCTGGATCCAGTATTCCGTAAGCCGCCGGGGAGCGGGGTCCGGTTTTGGTTTTGCCGGAGCTGCCGGTTCGGCCGCGGGCTTTTTCTCCCGCTTTTCCGGCTGATACACTTCGATTTCAACCCCGTCTTTTCCGGAACTAATCGGCCCTTCCTCGCCGGCCGATTCATCGTCCCCGGTCTCGGTTTCTCCGTAGACAAGGACCATGGCGTCATCTTCTTCCGCGTCCGCTTCCTCGATTCCGGGGTATTCCTGGTCCTGCCGGACCCATTCTACCGGATCAAAATCCCGTGTTACACCCGTCACCTGCCGTTCACCTTCACCGTCCTGTGCTGTATCGCCGGGCCAAAAAAGGACAAGGCCCGCGGCGGCTACAATAAAAACAAAACCTACGGCCGAGAATATAACCCAGAGTAATTTTTTCTGTTCCATAGGCTACAACATTCCTTTTATTTCTAAAAATTCAGCAACATCATTCCGTAATTTTTCGATGCTGCCGTTGTTCCTTATAGTATAAATATCGGTATTTGCGTCGATTTGTTTATGGTTAAGTTTCTTTTGGGAACGAAACCGTGCCAGGGCTTCACGGGTTGACAGCGCGTCCCGCTGCTTTGCCCGCCGGATTCGGGTGCAGAGCGGAGCGCGCACCCAGATAACCGCGTCACAAAACCGGTGGAGCCCCATATACAAGAGCAGCGCCGCGTTTATCACCACATCCCTGTCCGGACGCTCGGCGATAAAATCGCGTACTTTTTCCCGCATGACCGGATGCACAACCAATTCCAGCTGCCGGAGCTTCTCCCCGTCGCCGAACACGATGCTTCCCAACACTTTCCGGTCTATACTGCCGTTTTCATCCAGGATCCTGTTCCCGAATATCGTAAGGAGTTCTTTCTTCTTCTCCCCCAGAGCTTCATGTCCAAAGGCGTCTACATCGACTGTGTCCGGGTGAATCTTTTCTACAAGAATTGCAGCGACACTGTCTTTCCCGGCGGAATATTTGCCCGCTACACCAATTACCATCAGTGCAGTTCGCCCCAGCTTGTTCCGGTTTCCACCCCGGCCTTTAAGGGCACCCGGAGCTCTACAACGTCCTCCATAATCCGCTGTATGGCGGCGGCGGCCTCCTCCGCCGTGTTCCGGGGCGCTTCGAATATCAATTCATCGTGCACCTGCAGGACCATCCGCGTTTCCGGATAGAGGTCCGGCAGCTTTTTCCACAAGCCGAGCATCGCCTTTTTTACAATGTCCGCGGCGCTTCCCTGGATAGGCGTATTTACCGCCATCCGTTCGGCACCCATCTTCTCGTTTCGGTTCCTGCTGTTAATACCGGGGATGACCCTGCTCCTGCCGAACATCGTTTTCGCGCGGCCGGTCTTCTCGGCCTCCCGGATCGTGGCATTGATAAAGGTAAGCACACCGGCATATTTTTTAAAGTAGGAATCGATAAACTCGTCGGCCCGCTGCCGGGGGATGCCCAGTTCCCGGGAGAGGCGGAAACCGGACATTCCGTACATAATCCCGAAATTAATGACCTTGGCAATCCGCCGCTGTTCCGGGGTAATAGCATCCGTATCGACATCGAAGATAAGGGAAGCCGTCTGTTTGTGCACGTCAATTCCGTTTTGAAAGGCGGAGCAGAGCCCCGGGTCCCCCGAGAGGTGGGCCAGCACTACCAGCTCGATTTGGGAATAATCGGCGCTTATAAATAAATTCCCCTTCCGGGGGGTAAAGGCCGAGCGGATCTTTCTGCCCTCTTCGGTTTTAATAGGAATGTTCTGCAGGTTCGGATCGCGGCTGGAAAGTCTGCCCGTGGCCGTACCGGTCTGCATAAAACTTGTGTGGAGCCGCCCCGTTTCAGGGTTGACAAGTTTCGGCAGCGCGTCCACATAGGTGGATTTCAGTTTCGAGTAGCCCCGGTGCTTCAGGACCAGCGCCGGGACCGGGTCCTCCTTGGACAGCTCTTCTAAAACATAATTATCCGTGGAAAAGCCGGTCTTTATCTTTTTAACGGGCTGAAGCTGCCGTTTTTCGAACAGTATCTCCTGAAGCTGCTTCGTAGAGTTGATGTTGAACTCTTCCCCGCAGAGATCGAATATCTCCTTTTCAATCGTCCGCAGCCTGCCGCCGATTTCCTCCGAGTAGTCCTGCAGCACGCCGCTGTCCACGCCGATTCCCTCCAGTTCCATTTCAGCTAAAATGACAACCAGAGGCATCTCTATTTCATAAAACAGCTTTTCCACCTCTTCTTCCCGAAGCTTCTTCCGCAGCAGTTCGTACAGCCGGTAGGTAATATCGGCGTCTTCCGCCGCGTAATCCACGGCGGTGTCGATGGGCACCATATCGAAGGTGCCCCCTTTCGGGACGGTTTCGGAAAACGTAATCGTTTTGTAATGCAGGTAGCGCTCCGCCATGCTGTCCATTCCGTACGAAGCGTTGCTTTCCACCAGCCAGGCGGCAATCATTGTGTCGAAGGCAATGTTTTCTATTGTTATCCCCCAGCGCCTGCATATCTGGTAATCGTATTTAATGTTCTGCCCAATGCACTTCAGTTTCGGGTCCGTCAGGATACCCCGCAGGGCTTCTTTAATTTCTTCCTCCGGCAGGCATTCCGTGTCCGGCGCTTTGAGGGGAATGTAGCAGGCCCTGCCCGGCGCTGTCGAAAGGGAAAATCCAACCGGGTCCGCGGAGGCGACGTTTAAGCCGGTGGTCTCCGAATCGAAGGCAAACCAGCCCGCCTTTTCTACCAGCCGGACCCATGCAGCGAGGGTTTTCGAATCGGTTACGCGCTCATACTCTTTTTCCGGCTGCTGCTCCCCCGCCTTTTCCAGCCGCTGTTCCCCCCCTAACTCCTCCACAAGCTTTTTCATCCCCTCCCGCAGGAACAGGGGTATTACCGCGTCAACATCGAGTTCCGGCAGCTTCAGGTCCTCAGGCGACGGTTTCACCGGTACGTCGGATTTCAGCTGTACCAGGTCTTTACTACGGTAAGCGCTCTCCCTGCCGGCTTCCAGTTTTTCCCGCCGGCTTTTCGCGCATTCATCGAGGTGTTCGTAAATTCCGTCGAGGGTCCCGTATTTCGTCAGCAGGTCCACCGCCGTCTTCGGCCCGACCCCTTTTACTCCGGGGATATTGTCCGCGGAATCGCCGATAAGGGAGAGATAATCCTGCACCTGTTCCGGGTAAATCCCGAACTTGGCATACACTTCCTGCCTGCCGACTTCGGTGTAGGAACCTTTTTCGGAAAAGAGTACTTTCACCGGCCCGTCAACCAGCTGCAGCAGGTCCTTGTCTCCCGACAGCAGGAAACAGGGCTGCCGGCCCTTCCGGCAGCGTTCGGCAATTGTCGCCATAATGTCGTCGGCTTCCACGCCGTTTTCCCGGATTTTTACGATGCCTAACGCGTCGAGCATCTCTTCAATTACCGGTATCTGAGCATGCAGCTCTTCCGGGGTCTTCTCTCTGGTGGCCTTATATTCCGGATATTTCTCATGACGGAAGGTGGGGGTCAGGGAATCGAGGGCAACGGCAAAATACCGGGGATCGTACTTCTTAAAGAAGGAAAAAAGGCTCCGGAAAAATCCATACATGGCGGAGGTGTTCCGTCCTTCCGGATTGTACAGCGGCCGTTTTATCATTGCAAAGTAGGATTTATAAATAAGACTGTAGCCGTCGAGAATGTACAGCGGCTCCATTAGGTAATAATGTCGATCATCGACGGCTGGTTGCGGTAGTCGTCGTATACGGACCTGCTTTTTGTATTTTTCTTAATCGATGTAATTTCGTTTCGGACCGATTCCATCCGTTCTTTCAAGAGCAGCTGGTTCCGCTTGCTCCGTTCCTCTACCTCTTCCTGAATATGTTCCAGCGATTCCTGCAGTTTGGGAATTTCCACATCCTGATCGGGAACGGTAAGTTTATACATACTGTTTAACGGGTCGATTACTTTCTGGAAGGAAATAATCTCCCGGGCCAAGTCCTTCTCCAGTTCAACGTGATATTCAAGTTTGTCCACATTGTTCGAGAGAATGTCCTGTTCTTCATGTTCCAATACATCAAGGTAGCGGTAAAAACGGTTTCTCTGTTCTGTTAAATGCTCACGCAGCTTGTGCAGGATATGCACGCGTTCGTTAATTTCTTTTTCGGTAAGCTGTACGTTATCAGCGGATGCAGTCATATTCCCCTCCCTGTAGTTCCTACCCGGCGATATTCAACCCTCCACCGGCCTGATTAGAAGACGGATTAGGATTTTTTATGATTTCCGCCCACGCCCCGCGCAGCTCTGAAACCATCTTACGGACACTTTTTACCGGCCGCGGGTCCTTTTTCACGTTCGCGTCCATAAGTTCTTTGTTAAAATACATATATAAACTAAAAAGATTTTTCGCGATCTCTCCGCCTTTTTCAAAATCAAGAGATACCATAAGCTCCGTAATTACTTCCTGGCTCTTGATTATTGCCGAATTGATGGAATCGAGATTTTTTGGCTTACTTTCCATCTGCTCACCGGCTATGTCCATCTGTTTCATCGCTTCATCGTAGAGCATGAGCACAATTTTGCCGCTGCTGGCTGTTTTAATGCTCGTCTCTTTGTAAGCGTTTAATTGGTTGTAGTTAGCCAAAATATTTCCTCCCAAACCCGGGTTTTGTATGATTATCGGCAGAGTAAAAACGCAACTTAAACCGAAGCTTGTACTTCATCATAAAATTTTTTCCCCGCATCTTTCAAGTCCCTACACAGATATATAGTGTTTCAAAATGCTCATTTCGCGTGCTCCATGAGGGTTGAAACCGGCACCACCTTGTATCCTAAAGAGATGAGCCCGTTCAAAAGCAGATCGATCTTATGAAAAAGATAATCGTCCCGCTCGCCGTCGGTTGTCCCGATCCGTACAGGGACAATGGACCCGGGCTTCTTTTTCTCCAAGACCCTGTCCACAATACGGGCCGAGGGATAATAGAGCCCGCCTCCGCTTCCGCTCTGTGTCGTGTCCTTCGCTGCCCAGTCGAGGGGATCGACGTCCCTGCTGATGTAGGTGTAATTCATCTCCTCCGACGCCTCGATAATATCGGAATTGACAAAATAGTAGGGCGCGTGCCAGAGAAGCGAAAGCTCCTTTCCGGTGGCCAGAAAGTAATCGTCCTCGTTCCTCGCCAGCCCCCGCTTGATAAACTCCTTGTCCACGGTAAAGCGGTTGTCGGTCATGTTAAAATAGGTGTAAAACATCGACCCCACCTCGTGGCCGGAAAAGGCAATTTCCTTTACCGCGTCGGGGTGGCGGCGGATAAATTCACCGTTTACAAAGAATGTAGCACGAATTTGATAGTCCGACAGGGTATTCAGAATTTCCGTCAGTCCCTCTACGTTATCGATTGCGTTGAAAACCAGGGAAATTTCACGCCGCCGGATACGGGAGCCGTGGGAAAAACTCGCGGTCAGCAGTTTTTCCTCCCTGTCCGGGAAGGGTTCGTACTGTTGTTTCGGCGGATCGAACAGAGAAAAGGTCCCGGTCAGCCCCTTGTTGTCCCTAATTTTAACGAGATTCTGGTAACTGCCGCTGTAGGCCTGTTCGATGTACACCCGGTACTCCTTGGAATAGAGCTTCGGGTCCCCCACTTCGAAGCGGGAAACCGGTCCCCAGGCATCGCTGTCCGGGTCAAGCTCGTATACATTCCCACGAGCTTTTACCTGAATGTTTCTGCTGCTTTTTGCAAAACCGTACTCGTCAATCTGGGAAAAACCGATCAGCTGCCGCTCCTCCGATGTAAGCGAAATGTCCTCGATTAAGTTCGAACCGGCAACAATGATGTTGGTGTTGGATTTCCATACTACTTTTACCGGCTTGTTCTCGGTCAGCGTTTTTTCATCTTCCCAGGAGGAATATGTTTTAATAACAATTTTTTCCGGATAAATGACGGCAATCCGCCGGTCCTCGGGGGACATTACCAGGTCCCGCACCCCCGTATCGCCGGTGCGTACAAAAGTCCAGTTGTCGGGTTCCGTCTGCAAATCGAGGCGGAATACGGTCGTTTTTTCCTTGCCGTCGACAATACTGTCCGTTAACAGCGTAAGCAGACCATTTCTAGACCACAACACCCGTTTTACCCGGGTATTCCGGGGAAGAAACAGATAGGGCAGACTCGTAATTTCCCCGGTGGAAGTATAGTCCGTATTCTGCAGAAAATAGAGAAAAATATTCCTGCCCCCCTTGTTGAGGAGGATCTTCCGCCCGTCCGGTGAAATCCAGAAGCTGTCGAAATTGGGATCGAACTGAAACGGTATTTTCCCCACAATGGTGCCGATTTCCAGCAGACCGCTGTAAATGGAGCGGGTAAAAAACTCAACACTGAAAATCTGATATACCCGGGAACCTAAAATATAGTACAGACTGTTTTCCCTGTTCCAGCGGACACTCGAAATTGTTCCGCCGCCGATAAACCGGAAATTTTCCGCGATAATCCGGTCCTCCTCCAGCTGATCGATTGAATAGTAGTATATTTTATTTTGCTTACAATAGACAAAGAACTTTGAATTCGGCGACCATTTCGCGTTCGGACCGTTAAAGGCAAGTTCCACTTGCTCGGTAATTACCTTCTCCCGGGCTTCTTTGATATCGTAGATGGTCAAATCGGCATATCCGAAGGAGGTCGGCTCTAAATACAGGAGATATCTGCCGTCGGGAGAGGCGTGAATAAGGTTAATTTTACCCGTCTGCACCTGGCTTCCGGTAACAAAGGCCGGAAATTGATGGACCGGCTGAATGTTTTTCAAATTTTTATCGGTCCTGAATATTCCGTACCGGTTCTGCACCTGAAACTGCTCTACTTCCCGCAGATACATAATATCTTCCGGAAAAAAGCTCAGCTGCCGGACCGATTTTGACCCTACATCGGCGGAGAACAGGGTCGTATACTCCCCCGTCCCCGGTGAATCGGCGGTCCCGGCAAATAAGAGGGTATTAAACTCCGCGAGGTCGGGACCGGAAAACCGTACTTCACCGAACAGGGACGCGGTGAGCGCCGTAAGCAGCAGTATAGAGATAAGGGCTGTTCTTTTCATAGTCTCTGTAATTTTCGGCATATACCGGCAATTTATGAAGATTTAACGGACAGAAATAGATTTAAATCGTTCTCGAGTTTCTCTAAAACATCTTCAAGCTTCTCGAGGCGCTCGATTTCATTACTCATCCGTACCTTTTCAACCTTCTTCAAAGAAGCGTCAACTATCGACTCAAAAGCGATAACATCACGGTTCTGGGTCCCGCAAAACGGGCAGTAAGTAAAAGAGCCTTCCAATATCTTTCCACAAAACGAGCAAAAGCGTATCTCTTTCATCGTGTATTCCATTGTCCAGTATAAAACCTTTCTTCCCGTACCGCAAGAAATTTATTTTACAATAATTCGGCGGCCAATTCGGCTAATTCACTCCGTTCCGACTTTAATAATGTAACATGACCGAACAGCCGCTGTCCCTTAAATGCTTCGACAAGATAAGTAAGCCCGTTGGAATTAGCATCGAGGTAGGGGCTGTCGATCTGAAAAGGATCGCCGGTAAGGACAATTTTCGTGTTTTCCCCCGCCCTGCTGACAATTGTTTTTATTTCATGGGGAGAAAGGTTCTGCGCTTCGTCGATAATAATAAACTGCCCCGGCAAAGACCTCCCCCGGATATAGGTAAGGGCTTCAATTTCGACAATACTGTTGGATAAAATAGAATCCAAGTTTTTCACATTCGACCGTTTGTACACCCCCATAATATATTCCAGATTGTCAAAGAGGGGCTGCATCCAGTGGGAGAGCTTTTCCTCCTTGTCGCCGGGCAGGAAACCGATGTCCTTTCCCATCGGTATTACCGGCCTGCTGACCAGGACCCGGGTGTAGCAGCTTTCCTCGACGACTTTTTTCAATCCCGTGGCAATTGCCAGCAGGGTTTTTCCCGTCCCGGCCTTCCCGACCATGGTAACTAAGGACACAGAATCGTCTAACAGCAGGTCGAAGGCAATTTCCTGCTGCTCATTCAGGGCCTCAATGCCGCAGACCGGCTCTCTACGCGGCGCGACATGGTGAAGACGGTTATCTTCGTGATGGTATCGGGCAAGCGCGCCGGCCGCGGGATTGAAAGAGTGAAGAATGACGAACTCATTGGGGTTCATCTGCTCGTTCCAGGGGGCGGTCCCCTCCTTCTCCAGCTGACGGATAACATCACCGGAAACATCCATCTCCTTGAAACCGCTGTAGAGTTCCTGAAAGTTGACCTTCTGCTTCTCGTAATCCACCGCCTTAATGCCTAAAACCGTCGCTTTTACCCTGGCATTGATGTCCTTTGAAACAAAAAAGACCTTTTTTCCCTGCTTTTTCAAGGCATAGGCGGTAAGAAGGATCTTGTTGTCCACCTTCTCCATGTCCAAATCCAGGGGCAGTTTCTGGGGAGGGGACATAATGACCCGAAGGACCGAGCCGTTTTCCATCTTCACGCCTTCGCTGAGGTTCCCGCTCTTTCCCATTTCATCCAGCAGGCGGATCGCGTGCCGCGCGTTCCGCCCTTTTTCATCGCTGTAGGTCTTGAGCTTGTCCAGTTCCTCCAGTACCCAGAGCGGCACAATTACCTCGTTGCCCCGGAAGGAAAGAATGGCATCGTGTTTATGGATAAACACATTGGTATCGATTACAAATGTTTTTGTGTCCTGCTTGTTGTCTGGTTTTTCCACCTGGCCGTCCTTTTGTTGCCCTTTTGTTAGGGTGTTGTCATCCGTGAAAGGCTTTGAACTATATTTTCTCTATAATTAAGAAACACGCCGGCTTCCCCTCCCGCTTCGATAACCAGCAGTTTTCGGCCCGCGACAACCAGTCCGGTGAGGTACAGGTAATCTTTTCCCTCATACGGCGCTCCCCACTCGAAGTAGGCCCCCTGCCGTTTCTTCGCTGTAAAGCTTTCCGGACCGGCAATGAGCTTGTATCCCGCCTGCCGCATGTGTTCCTCCATGGCGGTCTGCCAGTATGTCAGGTCCTGCTTCGGATAATTTTTCTCGGTTTTTATGCTCAACCGTACTCCTTCGGGAGAAACGGCCAGGAACCGTCCCGCCCCCTGCCGTTGTACTTCGGCAAACCCTTCCGGTGCTTCTATACCGTACCGGGTGCAGCCGAACAGACCAGACGCCATTATCAACCCAAGCAGAAAAATACGCAGCGTTTTCACTTCAACCCCCGCTGTATAAAAGAGTAGAAATCGAGCCCGGAAAGCCATTGGAAGGAAGACGGGAGTTTTTCCGGAAGCGACTGGGTCTGAAACGAAAGATACACTTCCGCGTAGGCATAGGCCCGGTTTTGATTGAGCATTTTCAGCCGGCCCTTTAGATTTTCCAGCTCCTTCAGGAGGTCCATGACCTCTTTCTCTATCGCGAGGGTTCCCGCCACGTCCGTTTTGTCCAGATATTCGAGATTTTCCTCGATACTATCCTCTCTGCTGTCAACCGCGGACTGGAGAAACAATATTTCCTCCCGCAGGTCCCGGGCCGAGGGCAGATACTCGTACAGTTCTTCCGTATTGGTTTCCAGGTAATCTTTCAGTTCCGAAATTTTCGCGCCGGGTACACGGAGGACGACCCTGTCCTTCGACTTCAAAACGTAGTAGCCCCCGATCTGTTCGGCCCAGCGGGTCAGCTCTTCGGCAGCCCCTTCGGGGTCGCTTACCATAGCGGAGGCGTATATTTGATGGTGCAGGTAGTTTTCACCGTACAGAACGGACCCCGCCGTCAGCAGGGCGCAGAACATGACTGGTATTTTTATCCCGTTTGCATTCATTTAATGGTAAGCTCCTCAACTGCTTCGGCTGCCGCGGGGTAGTGTTGTTCAAAAACGTCCTCGCCGGGGAAAAAGATTTCGAGAACATGCAGTTTCCGTTTGTCCGGTTTCACTCCGACAACGTAGTAGTACGGACGCGGGTCCTTGCTCGTAAGCAGAACGCCCCTTATTTCTCCAAACTCCCGGGGCATAACTTCCGCGAACCTGGGGGCGAGATGAAAGGAGAGCGCCTCCTGCCAGAACGGACCGTCCCCCCGGGGTTTGTTCGGTATGGTCGATACCCGCAGGCGTACTCCGTCCGCCGTTTCCGCGTGATAGTACTTGTCCTTCTTGAATACGGCAAAGGTGTCGGGCAGGTCCCCCCGGAGCGAACCGCTGAAACGGCCCGCCGCCGGATAGAGAGGATGAAGGTCATCGATCCACGGAAAGGGTATTGTGTCTTCCGAAGCGGCCTCATACTCGAGCCGGGAAATGAGCCGTACCGTTATTCGGGAAAAGCTGATGTGTTCTTTCAGCACTTCAAACGTCAAATTGATCCGTTCTATTTCCTCGGACAAACGGCGTATTTCCCGCAGAATCGCAATCCGCTCCTCCACGTCGTCGGTGCGCCGAAGAAGCAGGTAGAGGCGGTCCCGGGTCTCTTCCGCGATGGTAAGCCGTGCCTGCAGGTCGGCGTAGAATTCGGTAACATCCACCGTTTCTTCGTACGAGTCGAGAAGGTCCCCGAGTTTTTTTATGCCGGCAAAAAGAACGCTGAATTCCGCGGCGGGGACCCGAAGCGTAACGGTATTGTCGAGGATTTCTTCCACGTAACCGCCGGACGACTCCGCGATGTCCGTAAGCCGCGTCTTTACCTCCTCGGTATCATCTACGAGAAGTTCGGCATAGCCCGAATACACCCGCTTCCGGTCCTGCTCCGCCGGGACGGACGTCCCGGCGGACGCCCCCTCCTCCCCGGGGGCGGGCGCGGCACCGGATGCCGCGAGGGACATTTCATCGACAGCCGCTTCACTGACAGCAGGTTCCATCGGGGCTGCCTTTGCAGTCTCCCCGGAACGGGTAAAGCCGCCGAAAGCCGCGGCCGCGCCGCAGGACCCCAGGAGGATAACGGCAGCTGCCGCCAGAGAGAGAACAGCCGCCGCGATACTTTTTTTTACGGAATATTTCATAGGTGCCGCTTAAAATCCTTCCAGGGTTCGGAAATTATTTTCTTCAACAACTTTTGCAGCGCCTTCAATGTCCTCCACCCGGAAAATAACAACGGCCTTCTCCTTGTTTCGTTCAAGGGTGGCGTACAGGTATTCGATATTCAGTCCGTTTTTTTCCAGGACCTGCATAATGGAAGCAAGCCCGCCGGGCTTGTCCTCTATCTCGATGGCAAATACCTGGGTCACCTTCGCGGTAAAACCATGCTTTTTCAGGACATCCAGGGCCTTTTCGTTGTCGTTAACAATCAGCCGCAGTATTCCGAAATCCGCCGTATCGGCAATGGTAATGGCCCGCAAATTCACTCCGGCATCGCCTAAAATAGTGGTTACGTCCGCCAGCCTGCCGGAAGTATTTTCCAAAAACACTGAAATTTGTTTTACAGTCATATCAGCTCCTTATATCATCCGTTTGTCCAGGACCCGTTTCGCCTTCCCCATACTCCGCTCTATTACCTTCGGTTCCACCAGTTTGACAAGCGCGTTAATCCCCAGTTCCTTCCGGATTTCTTCGGCAATTTTTACCCGTATCCGTTCAATGTTCTTTGTTTCGTCGGAAAATATGCCGGCATTCATCTCCACCCGGACCTCGATTTCATCGAGATGGGCGGCGCCCCGGTCGACGATAATCTGATAGTGGGGTTCCGTCTCTTCGATACGCAGCAGCACCTGTTCGATCTGCGAAGGAAACACGTTCACTCCGCGGATAATAAGCATATCGTCGGTCCTGCCTAAAAGCCGGTGCATCTTCACCGTTGTCCTTCCGCAGGCGCACTTCTCCCGGAACAGGTAGGTAATGTCCCTGGTCCGGTACCGGATAATGGGGGTCCCCTCTTTGGTAAGGGTGGTGAATACCAGTTCCCCTTTTTCTCCTTCCGGCAGGACATTCCCGCTGACGGGATCGATAATTTCGGGATAAAAAAAATCTTCGTTAACATGCAGGCCGTTTTGGGCCTCACATTCCGACGACACCCCGGGTCCGATAATTTCCGTCAGTCCGTAGATATCGTAGGCCTTCAGTTTCAGTTTATCTTCAATTTCAAGCCGCATTCCGTCGCTCCATGGTTCCGCGCCGAAGCAGCCGGCCTTTACTCCCATTTTCGGCAAATCGAACCCCTCCTCCCCGGCAACTTCCGCTAAAAAGAGGGAATACGAAGGGGTGCAGGTAAGCAGGGTCGTGCGAAAGTCCCGCATAACCGTCAGCTGACGTCTCGTATTTCCCGCGGAAATGGGAATAACGTTGGCCCCTAAACGGCGGGCGCCGTAGTGGACACCTAAGCCGCCGGTAAACAGTCCGTAGCCGTAGGCGTTCTGCACAACGTCGCCGGGGCCGGCGCCGGCCATGGAAAGGGTGCGGGCCATGGCCTCTCCCCACAGCTCTATGTCCTGCCGTGTGTAGGCGCCGACAACGGGTGTTCCGGTTGTCCCGGAGGATGTGTGAATTTCCAGGATTTCCTCCTCCGGCACCGCCAGCAGTCCGTAGGGATAGGTGTCCCGCAGTTCGTCTTTCGTGGTAAAGGGCAGCTTCGCGATGTCCCTCAGGGCGGTAATGTCCCCCGGGGCAACTCCCGCGGCGTCGAATTTTTTTCGGTAAAAGGGGACATTTTTGTAGACCCGTTCCACCAGCCGTACCAGACTGCCGAGCTGCTGTTTTTCCAACTCCGCCGGAGCTTTTGTTTCAACTTCGCCGTTAAATATCATGTTTCCTCCGCCGCGTCGTCCTCTTCATCCACTTTAAACTGGGCCATCAGCTCTTCGAGGCGTTCCACATTTTCGGAATTTTTTGTTCCCGATTCGGAAATAATCTGGGCCGCCTCATAAATCTCGTTAATGCCGATGGACACTTCCTCCATTCCGTTTTTCGTGTCCTTCGAGATGCCGCTTAGTTCATTCATCGACTTGGCAATGCCTTCCATCTGATTGTCCATCTCGCCGTAGGAGGTTTTTACCTCTTCCGAAATATTCATCAGCATGGAGAGGGCTTCCACAATCTGCCGGCTGCCGGTGGAAAGTTCATCGGTGGCATTTTTCATCTCCTCCATGGCGTACGCCACGTTTTTCACGCTTCCGACGATGCCGGTAAAGACCTGTCCCGATTTTACCGTGGATTCCTCGGAAATACGGATGTATTCGGTAACTTCTTTCAGCGACTGGGTAATGCCTTTCGCGCTTTCGCTGCTCGATTCGGCAAGTTTGCGTATTTCGTCCGCCACGACGGCAAACCCCTTTCCCGCTTCGCCCGCGTGGGCCGCCTCAATAGCGGCGTTCATGGCAAGTAAATTGGTCTGAGAAGCGATGTTCTGAATAACGGTAATGCTTTCCATAATAACATTGGCGGATTCGGCCACCTGTTTAATGATCTTGACCGTATCATCCATTTCCGACTCTCCCGCGAGGGCGGTACGCTCCAGTTCGTTTGCAATTTTCAGTTTTTCCTCCGCCGCGTTCGCGATATTGTTGATGGAGGAGGATATTTCCTCGATGGACGCGGATGATTCATCGATAGCAGCTGCCTGCGAGGAGATAAGGTCCCCCACGTTGGAAATAACCTCCTTTACCGAATTCGACGCCCGCGTCGATACGTTAACTTCCTCGTCGAGATGGACGATCTTTTCCTTCATGTTTTCGGTGTTCGACCGCATCTGTACCAAGGCGGAGGCCGTTTCCTCGGATGTAGCCGCCAAATCGGAACTGATGCTCCGGGTGTCTTCGGTTACTCCTTTGATATTGCCGATTATCCCCTTCAGGGAACTGATAAAACTGTTGAAATACCCCGACAGGACACCAACTTCATCGTTGTTTTTCGATGCTGCCTGTACCCGCAGGTCTCCCGTAGCGGCCAGTTTGAAATTGCCGATGTAGTCATTTAAGGGACGCAGGATAAGCCGGACCATCAGCCACAGCAGGAGGGCCACCGCGATAATAACGCCCAGGGTCACTCCGACGATTTTCAGGATCGCGTCCCGCTGCCGCGCCTTCGCGGCGTCTAACGAGGCGATGACTTGGAAAGCGCCGTGAATTTCCCCGACCTTCCATCCTTCCTTGATGCCGCCGATGGGATCAGAAGCCCCTTTCGGATCGCCGTGGCAGAGCATGCACTCTTCACTCAGGCGGACCGGATGAAAGACATGAATGTTGTCCTTTGTTTCTATCACTTTCACGTCGAGTTGTTTTTCCTTGAGTTCCGTCAGTACCCGCAGTTCGAATTCGGTAGGTTCATTCTCCGGGTTCCGCGGGTCCACCTTCGGCACCCGGAACTTGTAGCTCCCCTCCTCGGCGTTTTTCCTCGCCACATTCATCGCGGTAATAATCGGAACGGCGGCCAAAATTTTCTCCCGGTCTCCCGTTTCCACCAGTTCGTCAAACGGGCGGATAACGCCTACATCAATTTTATCAGACATTTCCTCCCGGGTGGCTTCCGCCGAGATCATGATGGCGTGGCTCGTTTCTTCGATCGCGTGTTTCGTGGATACAATAATGTCGCTGATAAACAGAAACGTTACAATACCGCCGAGAACAAGCAGACCGATAATGACCGGTATCAATATTTTTACTTTTATACTCGTACTCTTTTCTGCCATGAGCTGTTCCTTCCCTGCCGATTTTTTTTAATTATACGGGTGGGGAATAAAAATGGCAAGGAAAAACATCAGCTTTCTCTATTCTCCGCGGTGGTCGACAACCCGCCGCGCCTTTCCCTCATGCACGGGCAGCACGCCCGGTTCATGCAGCTCCACCACCGGTGAAATGGAGATGGAGGCCTTGAGGTGGTCCCGGATCCGCTGCCGGATAGCGTTCAAGTCCCGGGTATCGTCGCTGAAAATGTCGGCCCCTACTTCGGTCTGTACGGTAAGCTTGTCCAGGGCGCCCGTTTTTTCCACGACAATGAGGTAGTTGGTGCCGATTTCGGGAAGTTTCATAATTACCTCCTCGATTTGCGACGGGAAGACGTTTACACCGTTGATAATGAGCATATCGTCGGTCCGCCCCTTAATCCGGGCAATACGGCGGTGGGTCCTGCCGCAGGAACACGGGCCGGGAATAAACGAGGTAAGGTCCCGGGTCCTGTAGCGCAGCAGCGGCGTCGCCTCCCGCCTGAGGGTGGTAAACACAAGCTCCCCCTCTTCACCGTCTGTAACCGGCCTTAGGGTCTCAGGATCGATAATCTCCACAAGAAAGGCGTCTTCCCACACATGCATTCCGGTTTTATAGGCGCACTCGAAAGCAACACCGGGACCGTTCATCTCGCTCAAACCGTAGGAATTGTAAACGTCAATGGCAAACAAATTTTCAATTTTTTTTCTGATGTGTTCCGAATGGGGTTCCGCCCCGACCAGGGCCTTCTTGATGTGCAGGTCCGACAGCCGCACCTCCTCTTCCTCCATCTTTGAAAACAAATGAAGCATATAGCTCGGCGTGGCATGGACCACCGTGGTATGGAAATCCGTCATCAGCTTGAACTGCCGCTTCGTATTACCCGAAGAGGCGGGAATGACTAAGGCGCCCAACTGCTCCGCGCCGTAATGGAGCCCCAACCCGCCGGTAAACAGGCCGTAGGTCATCATGTTCTGAAAAACGTCTTTCTCGGTTACACCGGTACACATTATCGACCGTGCCGCGAGGCCGGTCCAGGAAGCAAGGTCGTTTTTCGTATGGTAGATGACCGTGGGGGTCCCGGTGGTGCCGCTCGAAGCATGCAGGCGGACCACTTTCTCTACGTCCACGGCAAGCATGCCGTATGGGAAAGCGTCGCGCAAGTCGTCTTTGGTGGTAAAGGGTATGTTCCGGATATCGTCCAGGTTCTTGATATCATCGGCCCCGCTGATTCCGGCCTGTTTCAGCCGTTTTGCGTAAAAAGGGGTCTTCAACGCGGACGCGACACTCTTCTGTAAATCTGCCAGCTGTGCTGCCTCCAGACCGGCGCGGTCCGCGGTTTCAATGTCCTTGTGCAGGTATAAAAGGTCCATGTTTCAGTACTCCGTTTCTCGTTTGCGCGAATGGTACTATCTTCCGCGGGGTCGATGCAATACTTGTCGGGAATACTTGACGCGGATGCCCCTCCGCCATATGGTTACGGAGGAACGAAAAGGAGTTGAGCATGAGTAACAGCGAAAAAATACCGGAACGACATGAAATCCCCGATGAGGACAAATGGAATGTAGGAAAACTTTTTCCTGATGACGCCGCCTGGGAAGAAGGTCTGGAGCAGTTTAAAAAGATGCTCCCTGAAATCGAAACGTTTCAGGGGACCTTAGGGGAAAGCGCGGAACATTTGCGGAAATGTCTCGATTTTATGACGGAACTGGGAATTCTCGAAGAACGTCTCGGTTACTACGCCCAGCTCCGCCTTTCCGAGAACGGCGGGGACAGTTCGCATCAGGGGAAATACGCCAAGTTTATGCAGGCCGCGAGCAAGGCGGAAGCTCTGGCAAGCTACCAGCAGCCGGAGATC
This sequence comes from uncultured Spirochaetales bacterium, assembly GCA_964440465.1. Taxonomy (GTDB): domain Bacteria; phylum Spirochaetota; class Spirochaetia; order SPDA01; family CAZSGZ01; genus CAZSGZ01. Next base: position 26,325 of record CAYTSI010000015.1, on the reverse strand, counting down.
CTCGCCGTCCCCGACGAAACAATGAACGGCTTCCTGCGGGAGCCGGCACTTGCCGACTTCACCATTATGCTTACAAAGCTCCTCCGGTTCAAACCCCACACCCTTTCCCGGCGGGAAGAGATGATTGTCGCCCTGCAGTCCGAATCAAACCAGACGGCACAAAAAACTTTTTCCGCCCTCACCGACGTGGACCTCGATTTCGGCACGATCGAAACTAAAGAGGGGAAACAGCCGCTAAGCCAGGCAAGCTTCAGCCGCTTTCTCATTGCCCCGGACAGAAACATCCGGGAGGCGGCCTACAAACAGTTTTACGGTGTGTTCGAACAGCATAAGAATACCCTGGCATCGCTCTATTCGGGCAGTGTGAACCTGGACATTTATATTGCAAAAATCCGGAACTACCCCTCCGCCAGGGCCGCCGCGCTGTTCACGGACAAGGTACCGGAAGCGGTGTACGACAACCTCATTGACCAGGTCCACGCCGCCTTTGAGTCCCTCCACCGGTATTACTCTCTCCGGAAACGGGTACTTGGGGTGGACAAGCTCAAACACTACGATGTCTACGTTCCCCTGGTAAAGGACATCGAGGTTGACTATCCGTACGAAACGGCGGTGGAGACGGTTATCGGCGCCCTTGCCCCCTTAGGGGAACAGTATCAGGAGGAACTGAAAAAGGGGCTTAGCTCCGGCTGGGTGGACAAATACGAAAATAAGGGGAAACACTCCGGTGCCTTTTCCGCCGGCTCCTACGTCGGGGACCCGTATATTCTGTTAAACTACAAGCCGGACGTGCTCCGGAACCTGTTTACCCTCGCCCACGAGGGGGGACACTCGATGCACTCCTTCTACAGCGCGGGGAGCAACCCCTTTCAGCACTACAGCTACACCATTTTCGAGGCGGAGGCGGCCTCGACTTTTAACGAACAGCTGTTAGGGGACTATCTGATGAAGCATGCCGAATCGGAACAGATGAAGGCGTATTTGCTGGGAAAAGAGGCGGATGATATTATCGCCACCGTTATACGACAGACGATGTTCGCCGAGTTTGAAAAAATTACCCACGAAATGGTGGAAAACAGCGAACCTCTTACCGTCGACTCCCTGCGCGAAACCTACCGGAAGCTGTTAGAAAGCTATTTCGGTCCGGAAATGGAGCTGGAGGACGTAAGCGATCTAGAGTCCTTAAGGATCCCCCATTTTTACCGGGCATTTTACGTATACAAGTATGCCACCGGCCTGTCCGCCGCCATTGCCCTTTCCCGCCGGGTCCTCGAGGGCGGCCCCGCGGAGCGGGACCGGTACCTGCGGTTTCTCCATTCCGGCGGATCGCAATTTCCCATCGACGCTTTGAAAACGGCAGGGGTCGATATGTCCTCCCCGGGACCGGTACGGCAGGCCCTCGGCAGGTTCGCCGAACTGGTTGAAAAGCTGGAAAAGATGCTCTAGCGCGGCAGGATCAATCCCCGAAGAAATCCGTTACGGCGGTGTGAAACTCCCTGGGTTTTTCGGCGTGGAGCCAGTGGCCGGCGCCGGGGACCATGCTGTATTCGGCCCGGGGAAAGGTTTTTTTAATTTCTTCGAATTGAAGTTTAATCCCGGCTTCCGAATTCTCCCCTTCCAGGAACAGCACGGGCTTGTTAAAAGTCCTGGAGGTATCGATTCCCGCCCAGATATGGTGATAATTATTTGCCAAAGCTTCGAGGTTGATTTTCCAGGAGAAGGCCCCGCGGTCGTCCCGCCGCAGGTTCTTCAGCAGGAACAAGCGTACCAGCCGGTCGGGCACCTTCTCCCGCAGCTGCCGGTCCGCCCGGCTCCGGGCGGAGAGGGCGGTAACATCGATGTCCCGCAGGGCGGTAAATACGTTAGCGTACAGCGGTTTGTAGCGGTACGGCGAGATATCGACCACGACAAGCTTTTCCACATCTTCTTGATATGAAAGGGCCAGCTCCATCCCGATTTTTCCGCCCATGGAATGCCCGATGACCAGCGCCGGACCCGCACCGAGACCGCGTACCAGCCGGTGTACGTCCTCCGCCATTGTCGGATAATCCATTTCTCCCGCGTGAAAGGAGCCGCCGTGGTTCCGCATATCCGGTACATACACCCGCCTGCCGGCGGCGGCAAGTTTTTTTGCCGGTGTCTGCCAGTTGTCACAGGAGCCTAAAAGGCCGTGAAGGATAATATACACCGGTCCGGCATCGCCGAACTGTTTGTAATGAAGCTGCCGGCTGTCCGAACTCACGGGATGTCCTTTACCCCCGACAACATGTGGTGCGGCCGGTAGGCAAACTTCGGCAGGTCCTTCTCTTCGGTTACACCGCTTAAAACGAGGACGGTCTGTATTTCCGCTTCAATGCCGGCAATAATATCGGTGTCCATCCGGTCTCCGATAATGATCGTGTCCTCCCGTTTCGTATGAAGCCGTTTCAAAGCCTGCCGCATCATCAGCGGATTCGGTTTTCCAACGAAGTACGCCTTGCAGCCTGTGCTCAATTCGATAGGAGAGATGAGCGCACCCGTTGCCGGTACAATTCCTTTTTCCGTCGGGCCCGTGAGGTCGGGGTTGGTCCCGATCAGCCGCGCCCCTTGTAATACCAGGCTGACGGCGTGTTCTAAGGTTTCCAGATTGTAGGACCGGGACTCTCCAACAACAACGTAGTCGGGGTTAGAGTCATTCATGGTAATTCCCACATCGTAGAGGGCGTTGGTCAGTCCCGCCTCGCCGATTACAAAAGCGCTTCCCTTCGGTTTCTGGCTGGACAAAAATCCGGCGGTTGCAAGGGCGCTGGTGTAAAAATGTTCCGGCTCCACTTCGATACCGAGGCGGGCCATTTTCTGATGCAGTTCCATTCGTGAACGCTGGGAGCTGTTGGTGAGGAAAACGAATTTTTTTTGCGTCCCCTTCAGCCAGTCGACAAACTCCTTCGCGCCCTCCAGCAGACGGTTGCCGTGGTAGATCACTCCGTCCATATCGCAGATGTAGGCCTGTTTCGACCGGATTACTTCTACATCGGTTTTTACCATAATAATTTCACCATAACGAGCGTATCCTTTCTTCTATCGCGTCAATAATCCAATCGGGGGTAGACGCGCCGGCGGTAATTCCGACGGTGTCATACTCCCCGATATTTTCCGGCAGATCGTCGGCGGTCTCCACGTGCCAGGTTGCCGAAAGCTGCTGTTTTGCTGTCTCGTAGAGGCGTTTTGTGTTGGCGCTGTTCTTTCCGCCTATTATCACAATTGCATCAGCCTTTTTAAGAAGGTCCCGCAGCGCTTTCTGCCGTTTCTCCGTTGCCGGACAGATGCTGTCGACGATTTTTATTCGCGGAAACCGTTTTTTCAGCGCCCCGCACACGGCGTTATAGTCCGCCTCCCGAAGGGTCGTCTGGCCGATTACAACCGACTTGTCGGGAAATGAAAAATCGGGGTAATCTCCGTTCAGTTCGATGACCGTGTAGGAATCGGAGTACCCGGCAATGGCCCGTATTTCCCCGTGGGCCGCGTCACCCACAAGGATAACATGATATCCTTTTCTGCTGCAGCCGTACGCGTGGCGCATCGACGCGATTACCCGCGTACAGGTTGCGTCCACCACCGATACATCCCGCCCCCGCAGCTCCTCTAGAATATCCGGAGTCACCCCGTGGGCGCGGATAATAACGGTCCCCTCTTGTATTTCTCCCGGCCCTTCCGCCTCGCGGACCCCCCGCCGCCGCAGCCGTTCCAAGACCGGTCTGTTATGGATAAGGGGACCGAGGGTATAGACCGGCCGTTTCGCCGTGGAGTCGAGCGTTTGTTCCGTCAGTTCTAAGGCCCTGCGGACCCCCATGCAGAACCCCATTGTTTCGGCCCGGATAATCCGTTTGTTGTTCACCCGTTCCCCTTGTACCGCTTTCCGACCAGTTTTGAAAACAGGCCCCGCCGTTCCTGTTCCTGCTGAGGCTTGTTCAATTTCTTTTCGACCGTCTCCTCCTGAACAAGGCTCCCCTTCCCAATAACAAACACAAGGTTTGCAACTTCAAATTCCCTGTTCCGGACCGGATAGACGGTAAGTTCGGTTCTCCCAAGCTTTGTTTCAACGGTGGAAAAATTTTTATCGAAATGATCGAGGACCCGCTGTATTTTAAACTCCGGGATAAAATTGACAACGGAAGTGGAACTGAGTCCCGACTGCTCCGGATATTTTTCACGGAATTGCTTCGACAAATAGATTACCGCCCCGCGGACGTCCGTAACAATTACGGGCAGGGCAATATTATTCAGCAGCAACTGCGTTAAATTATGGAGGGTGCTGATCTTCAGCGCCCGCTTTTCGCTTATGAAACTGACATTTTTGTAAATCTGCCCTATTTTTTCCCCAATAGTCGAAAGCCGCCGGAGGCTCTCGACCGGAGAGAAGTTGTTGTACGCGCTCATTTCGATAATTTTATCCAGCTCTTTTAAAATGTTTTTGTTTCGGATAAACATAAAACCGTGCAGTGCCGCTAAAAGGACCGCGAAGAGGATAGACAGATACAGCAGCAGCTCGGCGTACAGTTTTCCTTCCTCTCCCGCCGCGGAAGGCGCTTTTTGTACAAAAATATAACCGACAATGCCTAACGAGAGCGCGAAGGCCAAAGAAAAAAAGAGCAGCAAAAACTGGGCTTTTTTCGACTGAACAACCAAATTAAAACTCCTTCAGCAACTCGATATCTTCGTTCCTGCCGATGACAATAATAATATCCGAAGATTTTAGTACTTCCTCCGGCCCGGGAAAGAGGACCATCTCGTCTTTGTTAGGATTTCCCATTTCATCCACCGTAACAAGGGGCCGTTTCAAGGTTACCACGTTAATACGGTAGGTATTCCGCAAATCGAGTTCTTTCAAGCTCTTGCCGGCAAAGCTGTCGGGGAGCAGTACTTCCGCGATACTGACGTTCGAATCCACCGGGATCTTGTCGAGAATACTCGGTGAAATAAGCTCGGCCGCGATCCTTCTTCCTTCGGCAATTTCTATGTTAACCACTTCGTTCGCCCCTACCTGCTTCAGTACATGCTCGTGGGTTTTCGAGACGGCACGGGATAAAATGTAGGGAACACCCTTCTGCCGAAAGAGGACGGTGGCGAGAATACTTGCTTCAATATTGTCCCCGATAGCTACAACCGCTACGTCCACATCGCTTAAAGGAACGCTTTTCAGCGATTCCTCGTCGGTGGCGTCCACTAAAATTGCCTGGGTTACATTGTCTTTTATTTTATCAATAACCTCCGGCTGATTGTCCACGGCAATTACCTTTCCCCCCTTCTGGGAAAGCGCGCTGCAGACCTCCATACCGAAAGTCCCTAATCCAACTACAGCAAACACCCGATCTTTTGCCATCCGTCTCTTCTCCTTAACCGATTAATATGTCTCCCCGGGGATATTCGTACCGGCTTTTCTGTTCCCGCGCGTTCATTGCCGCTAAAATTGTAAGCGGCCCGGTCCTCCCGATAAACATCAGAACAATAATAACAATTCTTCCAAGGATAGTTAATGAGCCCGTTATGCCCGTCGACAGGCCGACGGTACCGAATGCCGATACCGCTTCAAACATAATATTCTGCAGCGCCGCCTGTTCGGTTACGGACAGAATAAGCGTTCCCGTAATGACGGCCGCGAAACCGAACAGGACTATCAACAGTCCCCTGAGGACAATTTCCTTTTGAATGGTATGGTTATACAGGATAATGCTCGGTTCCCGCTTTATTGCCGATTTAATCCAGACTAAGACCGCCGTAAACGTGTTGACTTTGATACCCCCCGCCGTCGAACCCGAGGCGCCGCCGATAAACATGTACACCATCATAATCAGCAGGGTTGTTATACGCAGCGCTCCGATGGGCGCGGTGTTAAATCCCGCTGTTCTAAGGGTAACGGATTGAAAAAAGGCCGCCAGATACTGCGTTCCGGTGGAGTACGACCGCAGCACTCCCCGGAGCTCGAGGGCGTAAAAGAGAAACATCCCCGACAGCACCAGGACGCCGGAAACGCCGAGGACAATTCGTGTATTAAGACTCAGCTTTTGGATAAATGTACGATTTCCGTCCCCCAAGTTCCTAAGCCGCCCGCTGATGCTGGTAAACAGATTGGAAAACACGGCGAAACTCAAACCCCCGCCGATAATGAGGATACTGATAATGATTGAAACATACGGGTCGGAAACATAGTCCTCCAAACTGTTGGTAAACAGCGCGAAGCCGGCATTACAGAAGGCGGACACCGCGTGAAAAACCGAAAACAGGGCCGCCTTTCCCGCCTCGCGAAATTGGCCGAAAAAGCGGACAAAAAGCAGCAGCGCCCCCGCGCCTTCGAAAAATACCGTAATAAAAATAATCCGTTTAATGCTGCCGCCGATCGAGGTAACGTCGTCCTCGCTTAAAACATATGAAATAAGGAGCTTACTTTCCAAGGAGACCCGTTTGCGGAGCATGAAAATGACGAAAAACGAAAGGATAATAATACTCAAGCCCCCGATTTGGATAAGGGCAAGGATGACGAGCCTCCCGAAAAGGGTAAACACGGTCGCGGTATCCACCACAATAAGCCCCGTTACGCAGACCGCGGAAGTTGAGGTGAACAGGGCATTGATAAACGAGAGCCCGTTTCCGTCCGCCGCGGCTATGGGCAGCTGGAGAAGGACGGACCCTAACAGAATGACCATCAGGAAACTAATGAGGATCGTCCGCGCCGGGTGGGAAAAAAGCTCCTGCAGGAATACGTCGATTTTTTTTATTCTGCCGCTCAGTTCAAACAGGACGATAACGGACCGGAGAATGAGAAGGGCCGGCAGCACCCCCGCGGCGGTCGCGGCCGTTTTGTCCGCCGCTGAAAGCCGGACAATAAAGACAACGATAAAGACCGCCGTAACGAATAGTGAAATGATATTTTTTCGAAAATACGGCCCTCTGAATTCGGCGGAGCGCGCCTGGAGGAGGACAACAAGCACCGCCGCGGCAGCGGCCGCCGCGTACACAAACACGACAATCCGGGAGAAAAGGCCGGCGTAGGGACCCCGGATATGCTCAAAAACCAGGCTGCTCAGACCGAGGAGAAAAACGGCAATTTCCAAACCCAGATATTTTTTTCGCATACAACGGAACAATAGAACATTTATTTTGTAATTGCAATCTTGCTGCCGGGGAAATGAAGGTGTATAGTAAATAGCGATATGAAAGTACAGATACCGGACATACTGCGCCGGCGGTACGAATGGATAAAACAGCACTCGGCAAAGGAAAGCACCGCCGGCATAGCGTTGGAAATACGTTCGAGCGACAGGATCGGGCTCATCAGCGACATCGCCGCCTATGTGTCCTCCCTTAGCTGCAGTCTCATCTACGTCCAGTCCTGGGTCGAGTTTACCGGGGAGGTAACGACCCTTATTCAAGTGGAGGGAAACGCCGACCGGGAAACTATCGTCCGGGAGGCGAAGCAGATACCCTCGGTAAAAGAAGTAATCCTCCGGCCGACCTATCTGGCCACCTGGGGTAAGCGGGTCATCGTTTTAGGCGGCGGCGCGCAGGTCGCGCTGGTTGCGTCGGGGGCAATTGCCGAGGCGGACAGACACAACATCCGGGGCGAAACAATTTCCGTGGACACGTCGGCAATCGTCGGCGAAAAAGAGATTGCGGGGGCGGTCCGGGCCGTGGGAAGGCTGCACCGGGCGGGTATGCTTGTCCTCGCCGGGGCCCTCATGGGGGGAGACATTGCAACCGCGGTAACGGAACTGCGGACCATATACGGTATCCCGGTAATTTCACTGCGTATGTCGGGTTCCGTGAATGATGTATCGGACCTGGTGGTAACCGACCCGACGGAAGCCGGTGTAATGGCGGTGATGCTGATCAGCCATATCGGCCGGTTTCATCTGCTGGATATACACGGGGACCGCTATTAGCGGCCCCCGGCGCGGTCTATTTTTTCTTCTTCTTCGTGGTCCGTTTCCTGCCGCGCTGCTGCCGGTCGAGCTGTTTCGGCGCGACGGGTGCCTCTTTTTCCGCTTCTTTTTTTACTTCACTAACGTCGGGGAGTTTGCCGGCGGCGGGTTCCGGCTCCTTCTTCGCTTCCGGAACAACAGCCGCCCCGCCGTATTTCTGCAGTTCCTTCCGTTTTTTCCGCTTTTTCCGCGTATTCATCCATCCCATTAAAACCGGGGACGCGACAAACACCGACGAATAGGTACCGATAACAATTCCGACAATCAGGTTCAGCGCGAACTCTTTTATGGCCCCCGTACCGAATATGTAAATTGCGGCTACCGCTAACAGGGTGGTAAGAGAAGTAATAAGCGTTCTGCTGATACTTTGGGTAATACTGGTGTTCACAATCGTCTTGAAGTCCGATTCCTTGATAAGCCCTTCGTTTTCACGGACCCGGTCGAAGATAACGATGGTGTCGTTTAAGGAGTACCCGATAATTGTTAAAACCGCCGCCATGGTTGCCGTGGACACTTCCATTTGAAAGGCCGCGATAAACCCGAGCATGATAATGACGTCATGGGTAAGTGCTATAATCGCGCTGACCGCGTAGGGCAGTTTAAACCGTATCCAGATATACACGAGAATCAGCGCCAGAGCAATTGCCGTTAAATAGATGGACTGCGACCCCAGGTTTCGTGAAAAGCGGGGACCGACATAATCGCTCTGCTTTGTAATAATCTGGTTTTCTCCAAACTTCCGGCCGAGGAGGTCCTCGATTTTAGCAGACATGTTCGCCGCGAACTCGTCGTCTTCGCCGGGGTCCTGCACACGGATTATATACTCTTGGTTGTACTCTTCACCGACGGTCTGGATCTGCGCGATGTCCATAGACAGAAGGGCGCTTCGGACCGCGTCGATGTCCGCGTACACGTCCTCCCCGGAAGCAGGCGTCGTGTTGACGGAAACGGGGGCCTCCCCGTCCAGTTCCACCGGGTGGCTGAAGCCGACAATCCGTTCAGTGGTAAGGGCGGGAGAAACTGTTTCCGGCAGGACCACGGAGATACCATCAATTCTGTCGAGGGTACCGGCAAGAATTCCCACGGAAGAATATACCTCAAAGGGATAAAAGTACCGCTCCTGCTCTTCGGCGTCGATGGTCAGTTCGAGGGCGCGCCTGCTGACGTTCAGTTCCGCTCTCCCCGGTCCGGTGTAGGTAACCGAAAATATTTCCGGAGCAATCTGGACCCGCGTGTTGAGACCGGCCTGGAAGTCGATGCCTAAATTAAAACCGCCCTGGTAGAAAACACCGGCAATACCGCCGCCGATTAAGAGGAGGGAAACGACCAGCATGACAAAACGTAATTTCGAAAATTGTATAACCCGCTTCATTTTACTTTCCTCCACATGATGCTGAGACGTTTCACCTTCAACGCTTCGATACTGAAATCGAAAATGAGGCGAGATACGAAAAGGGCCGTAAACAGAGAAGAAAGAATACCGACGGCAAGGGTGTACGCGAACCCCTGTACGGGGCCGCTTCCTATCTGTGACAGAAATATTGCCGCGATAAATGTCGTTATATTCGCGTCGACAATGGTGAGAAAGGCCTTTTTAAAACCCGCCCGGGCCGCGGCCTGGGGAGACTTCCCGAGACGGTATTCCTCCTTTATACGCTCAAAAACGATAACATTCGCGTCCACCGCCATGCCTACCGTTAAAATGATACCGGCAATACTGGTCAAGGTAAGGGTCAAATTAAAGGCGGACAGCACCGAAATAATAATAAACAGATTCAGCACCAGGGCCAAATCCGCCACAAGGCCCGCGCCTTTGTAATAAACGATCATAAAGGCAATTACTAAGAGAAAGCCGAGGGCAATCGCCCGCAGCCCCAGCCGTATCGAGTCCTCACCGAGGGAGGCGCCCACCGCCTGCTGGTTGTTTACCTTCAAGTCCACCGGCATGGCCGCCGTCCGAAGGACCAGGGCAAGGTCGCTTGCCTCTTCTCTTTCAAAACCGGACATACGGACCGATTCCCGAATTGCCTCGGAAATCCTGGCACCCGCCTTCACCTTGTCGTCGAGGACAATGGCAAGTGTTTTCCCCACGTTATCGGAGGTCAGCTTAAAGAATATTTCACCGCCCTCCCGGTCGAGGGTAAAATTGATGACCGGCCGGCCGGTTATCGGATCGCTTCCCACCTGGGCGTCCCTGATGTGCGTCCCGTCTAGGCCGACTTCTTCCCGGATAACGATAAACCGCTGCCGCTGGTCTATTCCGTATTCATCCTTCACGTAAAAACCGCGGATAACGCTGCCGGCCTCCAGAAAGCCGGGCCGGGAAATGTCTTCTTCCGATCCCGCGAACTCCCGGGGGTTTTCCGCTATATACTGGTTCAGCTGTTCCGTTGCTTCGTCATTAACGATGTGAAAATTCAGCCGCCCCTTTCCCATCAGAAACGAGTTAATCCGCTCCGGGTCCGCCGCCCCTGGAATTTCTATGGCAATCTGGTCCGTCCCCTGCCGGCGGATTTGCGGTTCCGTTACACCGAACTTATCGATACGGTTGTTGAGTATTTCCATGGCCCGGTCGATAGCGCTCCGCTTGTCCTCGGTTGTCGGTTCATGCCCGAGACGTTCCGCCAAACTGTCCATATCGGCCTGCAGCAGTACCGACATACCGCCGGACAAGTCGAGTCCGAGCTGCATAATATTTTCCTGCTTCTCCTTAATTTCCATAATCCCCGTCCGGTAATGGGTCTCGAGGTAGGAAAAAAGAGATTTTTCGTTTGGAAAGCTTTGTAAAACGTTCTGCACCGTCCATGTGTCCGGGACCCTTTTATCCTGCAGTTTGTAGTTTTCCTTTACTTGACCGATGATAAATTCGAACTCGTCAGGAAGATCAGTTTCCTCGTCTTCTAAAGCAAGCGCCTTCAGTGTTTCCAGCTTGTCCGCGGCTTCTTTTTGCGCGTAATCGCGGATAAACTGGCGGGAAGACGCCGCGAGTTCCTTTTTTGCTTCGGAAACACGAAAATACCACTCGATAGTCGGATGCAGGAAAACCCCGCAGATAGCAAGTACCACCAATATGATAAATAGTCGTATACGTTTACTCATTTGTTATTCTCCGGTGTAAGGATCTTTTTTATATACTGTCTTCGGACTGAAGGCGGTTTTTTATCTGCCGCGGCAGATTCCGGAACGTTTACTGCTTATTCTCTTCAATCTTCGGAGAATCCTCTTGGGCTTCATCTTTCCGTTCTAAAACGTTAGAAATAGCATTTTTTGAGAATTCAATTTTAGTCCCGTCATCAACCTTGAGAACTACCGTATTTTCTTTTACAGCCATTACAATACCGCGGATCCCGCCGATTGTCGCTACTTTATCGTTTTTCTGCAGGGAGCTCAGCATATTCTGGGTTTCTTTCTTCTTCTTGTTCTGAGGCCTGATAATTAAAAAATAAAAAATAACAATGACAAGACCAAACGTTATAAACGTTGTCACCAATTGTCCGGACCCGCCGGATTCTCCGCCGGCTCCTCCCGCGGGAGCGCCGAGTAAGAGCGGAAGATTCATAATTCTTGTTAATAAACCATTCATAATACAATCACCTTTATTATTTGAGATTAGAGAAAACTATCATACATAAAAGACCTACGTCAAGAAGCTAAACAGTTGTGACCTTTGAGACATCTTCGGGCACGCCAAAAACACCGAAAAGCCGTTTGAGGTTATCGATAGAAGCATAGGAGGCGCCGCTTTTTTCATTGTAGGCTGCAAGTACTTTTCCCTGCCCCGCTGTGTCGCCGCTGTAGATTGCTTTACAGAACGCGGCTTTGTACATTCCCTCTTCTAAGAGCTGATCGAAGGAAGAAGATTTGTACTTTTTTTGGGCCTTACCGTCAACGATGGCCGACTCACCCTGATATCCGATGGTAAAAATGAAATCATCTTCTTTCATAGCTTATTCCTACTATACCACACCGGCATGAGCATGAAAAGAAAAGCCCTTGCACAGTTCCGCGCAAGGGCCGTATCAATTCATCTATATCGGCACGGGGCCTTATTACATCATGCCGCCCATGCCGCCCATTCCAGGACCGCCTGCCGGCATCGGAGGAGCCTTGTCCTCTTCCGGAAGATCGGTAACGGCACATTCGGTGGTCAGCATCAGGCTCGCGATGGAAGCCGCGTTCTGCAAAGCAGACCGGGTAACCTTAACGGGATCGATAATTCCCGCTTTCACGAGGTCCGTCCATTCCATCTTAGCCGCGTCGAAACCGATGCCTTTCTTTTCATTCTTTGCCCGTTCCGCGACGATAGAGCCGTCGAGGCCCGCGTTCAGAGCGATCTGCCGAATCGGTTCTTCTAAGGCGCGTTTTACAATATTAAACCCGACCTTTTCGTCTTCAACCATGGAAGCGGTCGCGACTTTTTCAAGAGCGTGGACAGCCTGAATCATGCTGACACCGCCGCCGGGGATAATACCTTCTTCGATGGCCGCGCGGGTCGCCGAAAGGGCATCTTCCACACGGTGTTTTTTCTCTTTCAGTTCGACTTCGGTAGCAGCACCAACATTGATGACCGCAACGCCACCGGCGAGTTTCGCAAGCCGTTCCTGCAGTTTTTCCCGGTCGTAATCGGAGGTCGTGTCTTCAATTTGGGCCTTGATCTGCGCAATCCGGTCTTTAATGTCCTGCGGTTTTCCCGCGCCGTTGATAATAGTGGTGTTTTCTTTTTCCACTTTGATGGTCTTTGCCTTGCCAAGCTGCTTCAGTTCGGTTGTTTCGAGCTTCAGGCCGAGTTCTTCGGCAATAACCTGTCCGCCGGTAAGAACGGCAATATCTTCGAGCATCGCTTTCCGCCGGTCGCCGAATCCGGGGGCCTTGACCGCTACGGCGTTAAGAGTACCCCGGAGGGTGTTCACAACGAGGGTAGCCAGTGCTTCGCCTTCAACGTCTTCAGCAATAATCAGCAGCGGCTTGCTTGCCTGGGCAACTTTTTCCAGAACGGGAAGCAGGTCTTTCATGCTTGAAATCTTTTTATCAAAAATAAGAATATACGGATCGTCGAGTACCGCGGTCATGTTTTCCCTGTTCGTAGCAAAGTAGGGGGAAAGATATCCGCGGTCGAACTGCATACCTTCTACAAAATCTGTCGTAGAATCGATTGTTTTTGATTCTTCCACGGTTATAACGCCGTCTTTTCCGACTTTTTCCATGGCGGCCGCGATTTCTTCACCAATTTCCATATCATTATTCGCGGAAATTGAGGCAACCTGGGCAATCTCTTCCTTGCCTTTTATCATTTTTGAAGATTTTTTCAGCTCTTCAACTGCCAACGCAACAGCTTTGTCGATACCCCGCTTAATTCCCATGGGGTTGAGTCCCGCCGCGACACTCTTAATGCCTTCCTTAATCATTGAGTACGCGAGAACAGTAGCGGTTGTCGTTCCGTCACCCGCGACATCGTTTGTCTTGGTTGCGACTTCCTTTAACAGCTGTGCCCCCATGTTCTCATACGCGTCTTCCAGTTCAATTTCTTTCGCCACACTTACGCCGTCTTTGGTAACCGTGGGAGCGCCGAATTTCTTATCGAGGAGTACATTGCGTCCCTTCGGGCCGAGAGTAACCTTTACCGCGTTGGACAACATCTGAACTCCCTGAAAAAGAGCTTTTCGGGCATCTTCATCAAATTTCAACTGTTTTGCCATTTTTCATACCTCACTTCTTTATTAGATTTAGTTTATAGTTTGAATGGGATTTAATTCTTATCCTAAGATACAAATACTTTTCAAGAACATCAATAAAAAAATTTGTTTTTTTGTCGAAAATTACATAGTGAACAGTAAAAAAACGCTTGAATTAATCCTTTTCCTCCGGTTTTCGGCAAGAAAGCGGGAAAACGCGGCCTGTGACCTGAAAAGTGCGCTGGAACTTTTTTCAGAAGGGAGACTCCCCGGAGACATACCCCTTCATTGGAATTTCCCGGTACACCCGATATTAGCTGAAGGAAATACTGAAACGGTAGATGGAGACCCGGCGGCGGCCGCGGTTCGTGAAATACAACGGCGTACAGCCGCGAAGCTGGACATTCTGCTGCCCATGGGATACGGCGGCGCGTATCACGCGCTGCTGACCGATGAAGAGCTGCGGCAGGAGTACAATTGGGCTTTTACAAATCCACGGCGGACCGGTTTTGAAGATGTGTTCGGGACCAGGCCGAAACTGGTCATGCCCGCGCAGATGGACTTTTTGCGCCCCTCCTCCCGGAGTTTTTACAACAATGCTCCCTGTACCTGGGTCGCGGTCCCGGACATCTACACCAGGAGACAGACAACCCCGACGGGATTACACGCGGCGGAAGTCCTCGACCACGGGAACATGTATTATCTCCCCCTGCTTCATCTCGCCCCGCCGGTGGAAGAGGCGCTGAAACCCCTTAAAAAGCTTTCACGCCGGGGCATTTCCCCCTTGGCGGTGCTTATTGACTTTACCAACGGCAACAGCGGAGAAGACATTCTCTCTTTATTTGATGCCGTCGAGCGGGCACGGCAGAAGGCCGATATACGCTTTGTACAAATGACACGCTGGCTCCTGCCGGACCGGCGGCAGGTACTTATCCATACCGGAGGCGGTTTTTCCTTAGGGGCCAGGGTCCCCGGGACAATGCTGCCCCTTGTAAGCCTTCCCCACGACCCGGCGGACCGGGCACGGCGGCTGGAAGCGGGAAAGAAGCGGTTTTTCCTTCATCAGCACGATATAGAAAACGATTCCCGGCCATACCGGGAAATAATCCTTACGGCAAATTCCCTCTGCAAGCGGTCGGAAACGGTGGAGACCCGCCCTAATTCGGCCGCCTGCGAAACACCCGTCGACCGGGCCCTGATCGCGGACATGCCGGGGACCGTTGGCATTAAAGAGTCGAATTTCGAAGCGGAATTTGTAAACGGCAGGTTCTCCAACATTATTTCGGACCGGGGGCCCCTGCTTTCCGGAATGCAGGCGGAATCCTATGTCCGGACGAACGGGAAAAACCGCCCCTTTGAGAACGCCGGGGTCTATTCCTTCGAAAGCGATGAAATACGCGGCCTGCGGGAAGCCCTTGTCCTCGACGCGGCAGGCGGTGGTGACGGAAAACTGATAATCGATTACATGTTTATCCGTGAAAATCCTTCTCTTTTCATATCCGTCGATATCCGGTATCCCGAACTCAGCCGGGACCCCCCCATTGACGGCTACGCTCCCTTAGAACTTCCGCTTTTCCGGTTCGGCCCCGAGGATTCCCTCACCGCCGCCGGAGTATACCCCGACGGGACACAGTACACCCTTTCGGTCCCCTCCGCCGGCGCGACCTACGATCTTCCGGGGCACCGGTTTATCATAACGAAAAACGACACCGCCTTTACCCTCTCGTTCCCCTTCGTCGAAGACCTTCCCGTCGAGATTGTTCCGGCGCTGGCGCGGCAGGAAAAAAAGGGGTGTCTGTTCTGCCTCAATCCGAAGGGGAGCTATAGGCCGTCGGAAGCCCGGTTTATCAGCGGGTTTACCGAACATTTCACCCTGATGATTTCCGCCGGGGCCTCGAAATCGGGCCATGCCGACGTTCCGGCCGCGGTTATTGCCTGCCTGCAAAAACCATGGTTGGGCAAACTCGATAAATAGGATATGCTGTGCCGATTATGAAACGTTTACTGGTGTGTTTCGCGGCGGTAATAATTCTTGCCGCGGGGTGTAACAAACCGCCGTTCCGTATCGGTTTTGTCGGGGGGCTGACCGGGAAAATGTCCGACTTAGGCATTTCCGGCCGTAACAGTCTGCAGCTGGCTGTTAGTGAAATAAACGCCGGGGGCGGTATAAACGGAAGACCGGCGGAGCTGATTGTCCGGAATAATGAAAACGACCCGAAACAGGCCGAAGAGGCCGTGCGGGAACTAATAGACAGCGGTGTAGACGTTATTGTCGGGCATATGGTCAGTTCCATGTCCATCCCGACGGTGCCGATTATCAACGAACACCACATTGTCATGATTTCCCCCACAACAAGCACCCCGGAACTCTCCGGCAAAGACGATTATTTTTTCCGCGTTATGCCCGAAAACACGGTTGAAATGAAAGCTCTTGTCGACTTTGCCGTTTCCGATCTGAGGGTCCAGACGATTTCTTCCGTAATCGACCTTTCAAACGAAGGATATTCTGTTCCGTCGTGGGATTATTTTAAAAATTATTTCATCTCCCGAGGGGGACAAATAATTACAGAACAGGAATATAACGCAAAAACAGCAATCGATTACGGGAACATTATCCGGAAGGTCGATACCGGCAGCCTCGACGGACTTGTACTTATATCAAACGCTTTCGACACGGCAATGTTCTGCCAGCAGTTAACGAAACAAGAGATTAATGTTAAAATACTATCTTGCGGCTGGGCCATGACCGAAGATCTTCTACAATACGGAGGGGAAGCGGTGGAAGGTCTCTTTTTCGCGGCCGTACCGGAACCCGCCGTATCAGCGAATAATTGGCGACGTTTCAAAGAGGAATATAGGGAACACTACGGAGAAGAGCCCGATTTCGCGGCAATAAACGCTTACGACGCGGTCATGGTCGTCCGGCAGGCTTATGAACAGAAACAGAAAAAAGAAAGCCTGAAAGATGCTATAACACGTATTGGTACTTTCGACGGGCTGCAATATGCTGTTAGGATAGATGAGTTCGGCGACGCAATGAAAGACTACCATATTCTGACAATTCAAAACGGTTCGTTTGTCGCCGGGGATCGGTAAACGGATGAGGAAACAACACAGCCTCCGCTCAATCCTGATCCGCAATTACGCGATTATCTCCATCGTGCCGGTCCTGCTGTTCGGCAGCGTCGGGATAACAACAACAGTTACGTATATCCGGCAGGAGATGGACCAGAAACGGCTGATCCTCGCGAGGGCCCTCTCCTATGAAATTGACCAGTACATTACCAACGGCATAAACGTTTTACGGTACTTGACTACCGCCTCAACTCCCGCCGATACCCCGGCGGATATGCAACACCACTTAGATACAACGCTGCAATTCTTCCATTCTTTTTCCTCTATCGAGGTCCTCAGCCGCGGCGGAACGATAAAATATGTATCGCCCTATAATGAACAGCTTATCGGAAACGATGCTTCCAGGCAGCCCTACTACACAAGTGAAAGGAGCGGTGCCGCGTATAACGTGTCCGAGCCCTTCATTAGTCCTCATACCCAAACTCCCGCCTTAGCACTAACCGTCTTCGGCCGAAGCCGCTTATACGCAGGCTTCCTTGACCTCGAAAAACTGCGGGACATTACCGACAAGTTCAAAATCGGAAAAACCGGATACGCGGCCGTTGTGGATGCAAACGGGTACATTATCGCCCATCCGGACAAAACGTATGTAGAAGAGCGGCTGAACATCGGGGACCTGCATCTGTTTACAGAAGCGAAAAAAGGGGAGGAGGGTACATTCGCCGTCCGGTTTGAGGAGAAGGAGCTGTTCGGGACTATTATTCGGCATCATCCAACGGGGTGGTACCTGCTGATTGCCCAGGACCGGGCGGAGGCGAACAGACCGGTCAGGAATATCGTCTACATTTTCGCCCTTATCCTCGGTATTACCGTCGTTGTTTCAATTTATCTGGCCCTCGACAACCGGCGGAAATTCATCCGGCCCATACGTTCTCTTATGCAGTCGGCACAGCAAATATCCGAGGGCGGCTATTCGGTGCCCCTTAAAGAATCGGAGTATACCGAAATTAACAGCTTTATTAACGCGTTTCAACGGATGCTCGATACCATCCGGAAACGGCAGGAGGCCCTGTCCGCGAGTACCGAACAGTACCGGAACCTGATTGAACATGCCGGAAGCATTATTATGCGCTGGAATACGGACCTCCGCTATACCTTTATAAACTCCTACGCTCTGGAATTGTTCGGGTATGCGGAACAAGAACTGTTAGGCAAAGAGCTGATCGGTACAACCCATCGGGAAAAGGACAAAGAGGGCAGGGACATAAAAACCATGCTTCAGGACATTATAGCCCGGCCCGACAGTTACCGGACAAATGAAAATGAAGTACTAAGCCGGCGGGGTGAACGCCGTTGGGTCCAGTGGTCGAACAAACCCATTTACGACAAGGAAGGCACTGTTATAGAGATCCTTTCCATAGGAACAGACCGGACGGCGTTCAAGGAAGCTGAACGGCGGATCAGCACTTCCCTCCGGGAGAAAGAAATCCTTTTGCGGGAAATCCACCACCGGGTAAAAAACAATATGCAGATCATTTCGAGCCTCTTGAGCCTGCAGTCGGTTAATATAATCGATTCCCGGGACCTCAAACTCTTTCAGGCAAGCCAGAACCGGGTGCATTCCATGAGTTTAATCCATGAACAGCTGTATGAATCGGAAAACCTCGCGGAAATCAATTTTCATGCGTTCATCGGCGAACTTATCACCTACATTTCCGACATGTACCTCTCCCCGGAGGACGATATTCAATTTACCATAGAGGCCGGCAAAGCCTATCTCGGCGTTGACAGGGCCATCCCCTGCGCGCTGATTGTAAACGAACTGCTTTCCAACGCCGTTAAATACGCCTTTCCGTCGCGTCCGGCGCGGGGAAGGGTTGAAATTCTCATGGAACATAAGGAACACTATACATTGACCGTCCGGGACAACGGTATCGGGCTGCCCCCGGGGTTCGATCCGGCAAAGCCCCGGGGTCTCGGATATCAGCTGATTATCGCCCTCACCGACCAGCTGCAGGGGGAACTGCGGGTGGAATCGGGCAGCGGTTCGGTCATTACAATTACATTTTCATAACAGCAGAGGAATTACCTATGGCAATTACAACCAACTATCACACCCACACGCTGTACTGCGACGGAAAAGCGGGACCCGAAGCCTTTGTTCGGGCGGCCATAGAGAGGAACTTTACGGCCCTCGGATTTTCCGCGCACGCCCCGGCGCCGCGGCAGGAAAGCTGGTGCATGGCCCCCGGCAGAGTAACTGAGTATCTCCGCGAGATTACGGCGCTCAAAAAAAAATACGCGGGACAGATTGAAATTTATTCGGGGATGGAGGTCGATTACCTTCCCGGCGTCCTCGGGGCCTCCTCCCCCGAAATCAGCACCCTCGGGCTTGATTACACCATCGGGGGGGTCCACATTATACAAATCGAGAGCACCGGCGATCTGTTTACCCTTGACGGCCCCCGGGATGAGTTTGAAAACATCCTGAAGCTGCAGTTCGGCGGAGACAGAAAGGCCCTTGTCGAACATTATTTCTTGTTAATCAGCGCTATGGTACGGGAGCACAGGCCCGATATTATCGCGCATTTCGACCTGGTTAAGGTCAGGAACCGGGGGGAGGAATATTACAGCGAAGCCGACCCCTGGTATCGGAAGGCGGCAGCCGGGGCCCTTGCGGCGGCTGCGGAGGCCGGGTCGGTCCTGGAGATCAATACCGGCGGACGAAGCAGGGGGAAAAGCGACACCTTTTATCCCTCGTCGTGGGTCCTGAAGGAAGCCCGGAAACGGAACATCCCCGTAACAATTAACTCGGATGTTCACGTACCCGAGGGGATCGACGCCATGTTTACCGAAGCAGCCGAAACAGCAAAGCGGGCCGGATACAGCGAAAAACGGGTGCTGTTGGAAAAAAAATGGCAGGACGTCCCCCTATGACCATCGGACCCGCGCTGGTCTACACGCTTGCCGGACTGCTTCTCGCGGCCCTTATAACAGCAGCGGCACTGGCGGGCAGGCTTAAAAAAGGGAAAGGGCCCGGTCCGGCGTCGCTTGAGGAAATCCGGGGTGAATTAAAAAAATTAAACGCCATGTTTACCGTTCCCCATATCCGGGGAGGGATCGGGGAGGTCCTGCTGGAAGAACTGCTGCGGAACTGGCTTTCCGATTCCATGTTCGCCCTGCAGTATTCCTTTCAAGACGGCTCGAGGGCGGACGCCGTTATTGTTTTAGGCGATTTCCTCGTCGCGGTGGATGCGAAATTCCCCCTTGAGAGCGTCCGCGAGGCACTGGAATCCGAAAACGGAGAGCTTGTAAGCGGAGAAACAAAACGGGCCCTGGTACGGCACATGGAAAGCATCGGGGCCAAGTATATCCGCCCCGAGGAGGGAACGCTGCAGTTTGCCCTGATGTATATCCCCTCGGAAAAAATATACTACCACTTTTTTGTCGATTCGAAGCACAAGCTCTATGAAGAAGCCCTCCGAAACGGTGTTGTCCCGGTAAGTCCTTCGAGTATGTTTTTGTACATCCAGACGGTTGCCTACGGGCTGCGGGGGCTTTCCCTGCCGGAACGAGAGCAGGAGCTGGTCAGGGTCATCTGCCAGGTACGGAAAGACCTGCATGACTACGGAAGCGCCCACAACGTCTTAGGGACCCACATAAAGAACATCGTTAAATCCTACGAAGAGGGGATCCGCAGACTGACAAAACTGGAACAGACCGTGGAAAAACTTGACAGAGACGCCTAACCCCGGTCAGTGGAGTTCGAGTTCCAGCAGCAGGGGAAGATGGTCGGAATAACCGCTTAGATATTCTCTGTTCCACCTGCGGGGAACGCCGTCGTCGGTGGTCATGAAGTCCCGGTTTATTACCGAAAACCCGGCGTAGGAAAAGCCCGTCTCGTCGAAAAGTCCGACGCTTAGAAGAAAATGATCGATAGTTTCCCAGCCGCCCTGATACAAATAACTGCCTTTTTCGCCGTCACTCTGCCGCGCTTCAAACCAGGGGGAATAGAGGACCGGCGGCGGGCCCGCCGCGGCGGCTTCCCGATTCCCGGTAATGAAAAGCCCCGGCACATCACCGGCGGAATTTCCGCCGTCCGGCAGCGGTGTATCGACAGCCAGCAGGGCGACGGGGTACGCGCCCCCCGTTCTCGCGGCTTCATCGTGGTTTTCATTGAAGTCCCCGCACAGCACGATGTCCGGCCGGGGCCCTCCCGCGGCCTCATGCTCCGCGTGTATCGCGGCAATACGGCGTTCCGCCAGCTCCGCCGCCGCGATCCGCAGCCTTTCGGTCTCTTCGGCGCCCCCGGCTTTCGATTTCCAGTGATTGTTCAGCAGATATACGGTATAGCCGGCTGCTTCAATTTCAACTTCCAAAATGTTCCGCAGGCGCTCACTTTCCTCCATCCGCAGAGTGTGGCTTCGGACAGCGGTAATCGGGAACTTCGACAGCACGGCAGTATTTACCGCCGCGCCGGGGGCTTCCACAACGGCGGAATAGCGGTACCCGAGGTTTTTCACCCCCTCCGTCCGAAGGGTTTCGAGGACATTTTCATTTTCAATTTCCTGCAGCGCAACGATGTCGGGACCTTTCGGTACCGCGGTCCCGATAACTTCGGCAATCGCCAGCATTTTCGCGTGGAACTGCTCCACCGACCAATTATCTTCCCCGGGATCGTAGTCCCAATATTCGGTACCGTTGTCTACCTCATCGAAGAGGTTCTCCACATTGTAGCTCATAACGGTAACAACATTCGGGGCATCCGTACCGGAGCCGAACAAGGGGTTGTCCGGGGCGGTACAGCGCGCGCAGGACAACACAATAAACGGCGCGCTCAGCAGCAGAAAAAAACGGCCTAAACGTTTCATACAAGCCTCCAAAAATAAGATGGGTCCATTAATGTATACGGGGAAAACTCGACTGCTGATTCAAAATATACAGGATTTTTTTAAAAAAATGTTTATTTCATCGGAAACCGGACGGTAAATTTCGGATGCGGAGACCGCTGCAGTTCGATGCTTCCCTGCAGCTGCTCGGTAAGAATTGTAATAAGCTGTAAACCCATGGATTTAGGTGCCGTTAGATCAACTTCATCCGGGACCGGCAGACCGCTGTTCGAAACGGTAAGCACGCAGCGGCCACCCTCCGGTCCGGCTGTTTTCAGACTGACCTGAAACCGGTGTTCGGCATCTCCCGAAAAACCGTGTTTTACCGCGTTCGTGGCAATTTCATTGACGATAAGTCCTAAGGGTACCGCCTTCTTCGTCGGCAGTTTAATCTCTTCTATATCCGTTTCGATGATAACACGTGTATCGGTTATAGAGGAAAAGACGAGATCCAGAAGGTCCGGAATATACGAATTCGCGTTGATATGTGTTATGTCCTCGGTTTGATACAGCTGTTCGTGCACCAGTCCTACCGCGCGGACCTGCTTCTCCAGGTTCGATAAATCCGCGTTATTGCCCAGTTTTGTCCCGGTCAAGCTTATGAGGGAAGAAATGATGGCAAGGTTGTTTTTAATCCTGTGGTTCATTTCCTTTAGTAAAAGTTCCTGTGCTTCCTCGGCTTTTACCCGGTCGGTAATATCAATCTGCTGAAAAATGGCGTTGGTTATTTCCCCTTCCGCGTTCCGCAGAGGAGAGATGGTGCACTTGAGGATCCGATGGGTGGCACCGGGAACATCGACGTGCCGGACCATGCGGTAATCGTAGTCAATTTCAAAATGAAAGGTATTGCCTTTTGTAAATACTTCCTCGACCCGGGGAACCAGCTCTCTTTCCAGTAAAATATCGTCTTTATGAAAATCGTATTTCCCCACCACTTCACTGTCATCGGAAACACCAAACAGCTCACGGCTGGCATCGTTGAGCTTCATCAACACGCCGTTTTTGTCGGAAATCCATGAACTGACCGGACTCTGGTCGATAATGCTGTCGAGAAAGGCCTCGGAATTCCTCAGTTCCTTTTGCGCCTCAAAAAGTTCAAAAGCCATGCCGACCGACTTTAACAGCACAAATTCTCCCGAGTTCTTTAAAACATAGCCGTAGCTGGTAATGTTTTTGACCTTTTCCACCATCTCTTTTTCAGCATGGCTGGTACAGAAGACAATAGGAACTTCCCGGTCCCGCAGGATACGTTCCGCCGCCGCGGTACCGTCCATTTCCCCCCGTCCTAAATCGATGTCCATAAGGATAAGGTCGATTTTCTCCCGCTCCACAGCGGCTGCCGCCTTGTCTCCGTTGTGTACGGTAATTACCCGGTAGCCGTGTTTTTTTAAGACATCGGCTTCCCGCATTGCAATGAGGGCCTCGTCTTCTACAACGAGTATGGTTTTTTCTTTCCGCATACAGCTTTCACCTGAAGCATTGTAGCAGGATAGCCGGATTGTTTACATAGGCTCTACCGGAAAAGTAACGGCAAATTCGGTCCCGTTTTCCGATAACACATGTACTAATATGTGCCAATTGCGCCCCGGATGCAATGCGCCGGCTACAGGACGGCGTTTACACCTTGCCGAGGACCAAACTCGAGTTGTGGCCGCCGAAGCCGAAGGAGTTGGACAGGGCGTATTCCACCTTTCTCTCCCGGGCCTCGCCGGGGATATTTTGAATGGGGACATCGGGGTCCTTGTTCTCGATGTTGATGGTCCCGGGAATAATGTCTTCCTGTACCGCCTTCGCGCAGATAATGGCCTCGATTCCGGCAGCCGCCCCTAAAAGATGCCCGTGCATCGATTTCGTGGAACCGACGGACAGGTTCTCTTCATTTCCTTTCACTAAGGCATGGACGGCCGTGGTCTCGGCAATGTCCCCTAACGGCGTGGCAGTCCCGTGGGCGTTTACATAGTTCAGTTTATCGCTGCTTATTCCCGCCTGTTCTAAGCCCATCCGCATCGAATAGAGGGCGCCTCTCCCCTCGGGATCGGGAATAACAAGATCGTGGGCGTCCCCGGACATTCCCACGCCAAGCACCTCACAAATAATGTCCGCTCCCCGTTTTTTCGCGGCTTCGTATTCCTCTAAAATAAGGACCCCCGATCCTTCGGCAATAACGAACCCGTCTCTGTCCTTATCGTACGGACGGGAGGCCCGTTCCGGAGTATCGTTAAAATTCGTGGACAGCGCCCGCATGTTGGCAAAGCCGTTGACAATGACCTCCTCTACAACACCCTCCGTACCACCGGTAATAAACGCGTCGGCCATTCCCGCTCTAATCATCAGCAGGGCGACGCCGATTGAGTGGTTGGCCGTAGCGCAGGCCGTTTGGGTCGACAGGTTCGGCCCTTTGATGCCGTAGACCATGCTTAAGAAACCGGACGCGATATTGCCGATGGCGCCGGGAATGTAGAACGGGCTTACCCGGCGGCCACCTTTTTCTATCAGTGCCTGTGAATTATCATGCTGGACTTTCACGCCCCCCATACCGCAGCCGATACACATGCCGATCCGATGCGGGTCCTTTTCGATGTCGAGACCGGACTGCTCTAAGGCCTCTTTCATCCCCGCCGCCGCGAAATGGACAAAGCGGTCGAGGCGTTTTGCCGTCCGCAGGGAATCCTCCGGATAGAAGTTTTTAAAATCAAAATCCCGCACTTCCCCGGCCACTTTCGCCGCGCACTCGGAAGGGTCGAAATAGGTAATCGGGCCGATCCCGCTTTTTCCCGCCAGGACATTCTCCCACGATTCTTTTACACTATTGCCTAAGGGATTGACCGTCCCCATCCCGGTTATAACTACACGTTTTTCCGTACTCATTTTTCCTCCATATTAAAGTACAGTACATATCAAAAAATACAAAAAAATTCTATACTGTTGTGTATGCGCGAAAACCTGTTTTTAGCCGGTTTGGTTATATGCATGCTGACGTTTACCGGTTTTCATGCTTCGGCAGAAAACCCGCCGAAGGCGGAGCAGATGATCAACCCCTACCTCGATTATACGGCCTTTCCCCCCGGCGCCGACCCGGACGAGTATCTCGGTAAAAACGTAACGATAACAGGCAGGACCTCCACCGTTATCTGGCAGCATATGTTCCGCGGACCGGGGGACAAGCCCTACATTCAGGAATGCTATATCGACGCTGATGAGATATACGGATACCTGCCGCAGTTAGTAGGATATAACATCGGCACCGTACCGTTCGACTGGTCGATCTACGAAAACGAGCATCTCCGCTTCTACGGCAGTTTCGGCATTGTAAAGGGCAGCTCGAAACGGCCGGGGAGCAAGGCGGATGAAACCTACAGTGAACTCTATTTTGACATTGTCGACATCGAGGTCCTGCAAAACTAGTTGGCGGAGATTACCCTGTTTCGGCCCGCGTGTTTTGCTTTATAGAGGGCGCTGTCGGCCCTGCAGATAATACCGGTTACTGTATCGCCGTTTTGAAATTCAGTTACGCCGAAACTGCAGGTAAGGGTTATGCCGGCAGGGAACCGGTGCTCTTCAATTACCTGCCTGATCTTTTCCGCTATTATCCGGGCCTGTCCGGCCGTTGTCTCGGGACAGACGATAAGAAACTCCTCTCCGCCCCACCTGCCCGCAGTGTCTACGTGCCGGGAATGCTCGAGCAATATCATTCCGATTTCAGAGAGGGCCTTATCTCCCGCGAGGCGGCCGAGATTGTCGTTGACTTCCTTAAAATGGTCGATATCCATCAGCAGGAGGGAAAAACCGCGCCCGTACCGGCTTGAGCGGGCATGCTCCTGCTCCAGCGTTGCATCAAGCTTCGCCCTGTTAAACAAACCGGTCAGCTTGTCGGTTATCGAAAGCCGCTCCAGCTCTTTTTCAGCTCTTACCCTGCCGGTTACTTCAATTGTATAGAGCACCGCGCCGATGACGTTACCCCCGGCATCGAACACGGGATTTCCGTAGTTTTCAAAATACCGGACATTTCCGTCGCAGTCGGTCAGTTCATCTAAAGAAACACCGCTGTCTCCGTCTTTGAAGACCGCCTCATACTGTTTCTTGGCTTCCTCTCTGTAATCCGGGTCATCGATGTAACCGAAAAGATCTTTCCCGAGCTCGATATCGGCTGCCCAGAACTGCTTCATCTTTTCTTTATGAGAATTATTGAAAAAAATATAACGCAGGTCCCTGTCCACCGCCCAAATAAGGAGGTTATCGGGGCTTTCCATCATCGAACGCAGTAGTGACTCTGATAACGTATAGTTTTCACTCATTCTATCTTTATTTTTCGGTACAATAGCAGTCAAGGATGACTGTAAACTCCCGAATTAGCCGTTTTTCATCGGTAATTGCGCTCGTTGGCGCTTGGATGGTATGATCAAAGGGGAGTAAAAGATGGCTGAAGCACAAAAAGCATGGCGCTGCACCGTCTGCGCCGCCGGAGGAAGCGCCGGCTTTGCGGGAATTCCCCGGTCGAACATGCTGAAGGTCTTAGGTTACGATATGTTCAGCATCGGACAGATTACCCCGGAGGACGGAAGCTACCAGTTTTTCCTGTTCCGCGACAGCCGTATGCTCGGTTCCATCCTCCTAGGCGACACGTCCCTCTCTTCCCGTGTTAAAGAGGCAATTGAAACGGAAACGGAGTTTTCCGGTGCCTTACAGCAGCGGGAAAGCACCGCCCCGGTAACGGATATGCTCCGGGGAATGTAG